>NZ_CADEGK010000111.1 GCF_902826855.1 uncultured Phenylobacterium sp.
GAGAAAGGCGCCTTCCATCGCCGATTCATTTCGGCGGGGAACGTGGCGACATCAAGGGGTCTTATCCCTAGGCGCTTCAAATCGGGCTTACCGAGGACCGGTCTTCGGGCTATCTGCGGCCCACGAACCCCAAGACGAAGGACGATACCGCCATGACCATCAAAGTGGGCGACAAGGTGCCTGACGTGACCGTGACCCAGGCGACCGCCGAGGGGCCCAAGCCCGTCAAGACGGGCGAGTTCTTCGCCGGCAAGACCGTGGCGCTGTTCGCGCTGCCGGGCGCTTTCACGCCCACCTGCTCGGCCAAGCACCTGCCCGGCTTCAAGCAACTGGGGCCGGACCTGAAGAAGAAGGGCGTCGACGTCATCGCCTGCCTTTCGGTCAATGACGCCTTCGTCATGAAGGCCTGGGGCGAAGATCAGGCGGTGGGCGACGACATCGTCATGCTGGCCGACGGCAACGCCGACTTCACCTCCGCCGTCGGCCTGGAGATGGACGGCAGCAAGTTCGGCATGGGCAAGCGCTCGCAGCGCTACTCCATGATCGTCAAGGACGGCGTGGTGAAGGAGCTCAACGTCGAGCAGGGCGGCGAATTCAAGGTCTCCGCCGCCGACTACATGCTGGCGCAGCTCTAGCCTTTCGGGAACGGCCGGCTCAGGAAACGCGAGCCGGCCTCTCCGAACCGCCAGGGGACCTCGGCCGCCTTGGTGATCCCGATCCGCGGCCCGGCGACGACCCAGGGGGCGGATCCTTGCCTCAGCTCGAACGGCGGCCGCTCCAGCGACATTCCATCGTGCTCGCGGCTGACGCCCAGGGCCTGGCAGAGCTTGCCCGGGCCGGAGCACAGGGTGCGCGGGTCGGCCAGGCCGCGCCGCTCGGCCATCATCTCCAGGCCGGCGGTCGGCTCGACCGCGCGGATCAGCACCGCTCCGCCCGGCGCGCCATCCCAGCACACGAAGTTCATGCACCAGTGGATGCCGTAGGAGCGATAGACGTAGAGGTGGGCCGGCGGGCCGAACATCACGGCGTTGCGCGGCGTCGGCCCCGAGTAGCTGTGCGAAGCGGGGTCCTCATGGTGGTAGGCCTCGGTCTCCACGATCCGCCCGCCGACGCCATCCAGGAACACCTCCCAGCCGATCAGGTCGGGCGCCACCAGGGCGGGATGGCGCGCCCAGAAATCTTGACGGACCCCGTCTGAGCGTCCGGTATGCGCGGGCGAGAGCGAAGACATCCTGGGAGGATGGCCCATGCCGTACGTCGAAGGCCAGACCGTGCATGACGCCGACAGCCACGTCATGGAGCTGCCGGGACAGATCAACGGCTACGTCGACCCGAAATTCCGCGATGCGTTCGTGGCCAAGATCGGCAAGAAGGCCATCCTGACCGAGTGGTTCGCCAAGGCCGACCGGCTGCACGACGACCCCGAGTTCCGCGCGGGCGCGGAGGCCAACATCCTCCTGCGCAAGAACTACGAGGCCTTGGGCGCCTTCCGCGCGGCGGACCGCCCGGCCACGCTGGATCACCTGGGGTTCGCCAGCCAGTTGGTGTTCTCCACCGCATGCCTTTCCAACTTCGGGCTGGAGCAGATGGGCGAGGTGGAGCTGGCGGTCGAGGCCGCCCGCGCCCACAACCGGATGATGACGGAGTTCTGCTCTGTCGACCGCCGCCTGCTGGCCACCGGCTACGTCCCGCTGGTCGACCGCGCCGCAGCGCCGCAGATCGCGCGCGAGGCCATCGCTCTGGGCGCCAAGGGTCTTGTCATCCCCTCGCGCCATCCCGGCTTCTCGCCCAGCCACCGCGAGCTGGACCCCCTGTGGGCGGTCGCTCAGGAGGCCGGCCTGCCCATCCTCTTCCACGTGGGCGGGGAGGAGAAGATGGACCGGGAGTACCTGGAGAACGGCCTGCCCTACGTGAAGGACTTCCACGGCGGCGACGAGAATTTCACCTCGCTGACGTTCATGGCGATCCCGCTCAGCGCCTGGCAGACGGTGTCGGCCCTGGTCATCGACGGCGTCTTCGACCGCTTCCCGAAGCTGAAATTCGGGGCCATCGAGCTGGGCGCTTCCTGGCTCCCCAGCCTGATGAAGTTCCTGGATTCCGGCGTCGCGGCGTTCGGCAAGGAGGAGCGTCTCCAACGCCTGTCGGGCACGCCATCCGAGATCCTGCGCCGACAGTTCCGCGTCACCCCGTATCCGCACGAGGACGTGCGCTGGATCATGGAGAATTCGGGCGAGGATATGGTGCTGTTCTCTTCGGACTTCCCGCACATCGAAGGCGGCCGCAATCCGCTGAAGCGGTTCAACGACAACCTGGCCGGCGTCGACGAGCGCGCGAAGCGGAAGTTCTACCGCGACAACTTCATCGACCTGATGGGCGCCGGCCTCGACCCGTCGCTGCACGACCTGCCGTCGCTCGCCACGGCATAGGCCTTCGGTATTGCGGCCCACGGTCACGGAACTCCGCTGGCGCGACCCGCCGCTTGCGGCCATCGACACGCCCAAGGGCCGACTGCGGCTGACGCTCAGCGTCGGTTCGGGGCTGAGCCGGCGGGCAGGCGACACCGCCGGCCGGGTTTGGGGCCTGGGCGACCGCGGGCCCAACATGAAAGTCAAGGTGGCCCGCCAGCGCTACGGGCTGGAGCATCTCAAGCCGCTGAAGGACCTGGCCGGCGCCAAGATCCTGCCGCTGCCGGACTTCCAGCCGCTGCTGGCGGAGCTACAGGTGGGGCCGGAGCGGGTGGAGCTGGTTCGCACCCTGCCGCTGCGCACCCTGGCCGCCCCGTTCTCCGGCCGCCCGCTGCCGGGCGGCGACAGCGCCGAGATGGAGCCCACCTTCGACCTGGACGGCCAGCCCCTGGCCACCGATGTGGCGGGTTGCGACCCGGAGGGGGTCGCAGCGCTCGCCGACGGCGGCTTCTGGGTCGCCGAGGAGTACGGCCCTTCCCTGCTGAGGGTCGGCCCCGATGGGGTCGTGACGGCGCGCTGGAACCCCCAGGGCCTGGCGCTGCCCGGCGCCGAGCAGCGGCTCCCCGCGGCGGCGCTTCGCCGTCGCCTCAACCGCGGCTTTGAAGGGGTGTGCGTGTCAGGCGACGAGCTCTGGCTCTACGCCGTCTTCCAAAGCGCGCTTGAGGGCGACGGCCTGCTAGCCACAACCATATGGAAGCTGGACGCCCGTGACGGGACCCTGGCGGCCTCCTACGCCTATCCGTTCGACCCCACCGCCAGCTTCCGCCGCGACGCCGCGGCCGGCGAGGCCAAGGCCGACGACCTCAAGGTCTGCGAGCTTGTCTGGCTGGGTCCGGACCGCCTGCTGGTGCTGGAGCGCATGAGCCGCGATGCCCGCCTCTACACCGTCGAGTTGAACGGCCCCGCCCCGCTCGCCAAGACCCAGGTGTTCTCGACCGACGACCACCCGGAGGTCGCCCCGGACCTGGAGGGCGCGGCCCTGCTCTCCGATCGCGAACTCCTGCTGGCCACCGACAACGACTTCGGGACCGAGGGCGCGGAAACCCGCTTCTACCGCCTCACCTGGGACGCGCCGCTCTAGCCGGGGACCACGAAACTCGCCAGGCTTGGCCGCGTGAGTGAGTTGAACGCCGACGTCTTCGTGGTGACCCTGGAGGGACTGGAGCCCGGTGCGACGTCGCCGCTGACCGTGCTGGCCTTCGTCCGTGCGGACGAGGAGGTCGATGCGGAGCGCAAGGCCGCCGCCGAGCTGGAGCACTTCGGCTGGACCGAGGTCCGCGCCCTGCGCTGCGCCTGCGTCCTCGACGCAGCCGCCCTGCCGGAGGACTTCCGCGAGACCATGGAGAAGGCGCTCCGCTACGGCGTCGCCCTGATCATCTACGATCCCTGAGAGGAGTCAGCAGGTCGCGCCGCCATCCACCACCAGGGTCTGGCCCGTCGTCCAGGCGCCCGCTCGGGAGGCCAGGTAGACCGCGGCTCCGGCGATGTCGTCGGGCTGGCCCAGGCGCCGCAACGGAGTATCCTCACTCTCGCGCGCCTCGCCCTCGGGCGTATCCCATAACGCCCTGGCGAAGTCGGTCTTCACCAGGCCGGGGGCCACGCAATTTACCCGGATGTTATGCGGCCCCAGCTCCTGGGCGAGGTTGCGGGCCAGCTGCATGTCGGCAGCCTTGGAGATGCAGTAGGCGCCGATCACCTTGTTGCCGCGCAGGCCGCCCACCGACGAGATGATGATGATCGACCCGTCGCCCCGGGCCTTCATCTCGGGGACCACCATCTGGATCATCCAGTTGTTGGCGATGATGTTGTTGGACAGGATCTTCGAGAAGGCGTCGTCGGGGATATCGAGCTGTGACCCGTAGAACGGGTTGGACGCGGCGTTGCAGACCAGGATGTCGATCTGGCCGAACGTCCTGCGGGTCTCGTCCATTAGCCGCTGCAGGTCCTCCTTCGAGGAGATGTTGGCCGGCACGGCGATGGCGTGGCCGGGGCTCTTCGCGTTGATGGCGGCCGCCACCTCGTCGCAAGGGCCCGGCTTGCGTGAGGAGATCACCACTTTGGCGCCGTAGTGGGCGAAGTGCTCGGCGATGGCCTTGCCGATCCCGCGCGATGAGCCGGTGATGACCGCCACCTTGCCGGTGAGGTCGAACAGGCCCTTGGCGCTGACCTTGGGGGCTTCCAGAACGGCCATGTGCATCTCCCGAAACGGTGGCGGCCATTTGCGGGGCGGCGTGCGCACAGGTCAACCCGGGCCTAGCGGCAGACGCGGTAGGGGCCACGGTCCAGGTGCAGGTGATCGCGGTGGGCGGCGTTGTAATCCGGGCTAAGTACAGCGCGGAACCAGGGGCAGGCGCCGTCGCGCACGCGGCGCAGGAAGCGGCCCTGCGGACCTTCGTCCCGGAAGTGGCTGACGACGGCGATGCGCGCGCCCCCGGCTGTTCGGAAAGCCGCCACATCGAGGGCGTTGGCGTGGGCGTGCTCGCTGCGGCGGCCCTCAGCCTGGCCGTAGATGTTGCGGCAGGCATAGGTCCCGTAGTGCTCGACCCGGACGATCGGTTGCCGCAGCTCAGCCCTGGCTGCGGGCTGCACGGCGTGGCGGGTCCAGAAGGCATAGGCGAGCGCCTCGCGGCAGGTCATCAGCGGCGCGGCGGGCGACAAGGCCAGGACGCCCCGTCCCAGGCGCAGGCTGTCGGGCGTCGGGCAGGTTCGCGTCGGCCTCGGGGCCTCGGCGAAGGTGACCTCACCCTCGCGCAGGATGGCCCGGCAGGCGGCGGGATCGGCTGCGGCGCGCTCGAACTTCGCACGGGTCGCCATGCCGACGGGCTCGGCCAGCCGCAGCGGCGTCCACGGCAGGTCCTCCGGCGGCGCCCAGCGCGCCACCGCCGTTCCGACGAGCAGGGCGGCAATCGCCAGGTCGAGCAGCAGCGCGCCCAGGCCGGCCAGGGCAAGGGTTTGCGGGGAGGCGGCCTTCAGGCGCATACGGATCGGCACCTGCGCCAAATGGCCGGCGCCTCCCTGAGGTTCAACCGCTTGCGGTTCGACGGCGGTGGCCGGTAAGGCTTGCCTGAGGCCCCGCGGACCAATACCTCCAAGGCTACAGACCGACTTTGAAGGCGACCCACATGCTGAAATGGATTTCCTACCTCGACGACGAAGACGAGGACGAGGAGGGCAAGGGCCGCCAGCCCGATATGCCGATGAGCGCCGGGCCGGTCCAGAACGCGCTCTACAAGAGCCGCACGGTGCTGATCTTCGGCGAGATCGACATGCGGCTGGCCGAGCGGGTCACCGCCCAGCTCGCCGCCTTCGCGGCCGAGAGCGACAAGCCGATCCGGGTGATCATCAACTCGCCGGGCGGGCACGTGGAGAGCGGCGACACCGTCCACGACATGATCCGCTTCTGCGGCGCCCCGGTGAAGGTGATCGGCACCGGCTGGGTGGCCTCGGCGGGCGCCCACATCTACCTGGGCGCCAAGAAGGAAAACCGCCTCTGCCTGCCCAACACCCGTTTCCTGCTGCACCAGCCGGCCGGCGGCGTGCGCGGCCAGGCCTCGGACATCCAGATCGAAGCCGAGGAGATCATCAAAATGCAGGACCGGGTGAACCGGATGATCGCCAAGGAGACCGGACAGACCTTCGAGAAGGTGGTCAAGGACACCCAGCGGAACTTCTGGATGAGCGCCGAGGAAGCCGTCGACTACGGCCTCGTGGGCAAGATCATCACGGACGCGAGCGAGGTCTGATCCAATGACGGAGCCGTGGTGGAAGGGCGCGATCCTCTACCACGTCTACGTCCGCAGCTTCTTCGACAGCGATGGCGACGGGCACGGCGACCTGCCGGGCGTGCATGCCAAGCTGGACTACATCCAGGGCCTGGGCGTGGACGGTCTCTGGCTGTCGCCGATCCACCCGTCGCCGAACCGCGACTGGGGCTATGACATCGCCGACTTCGAGGGAATCCAGGGCGACTACGGCACGCCCGAGGATTTCCAGTCCCTGCTGGACGCGGCGCATGCTCGCGGGCTGAAGGTGGTGCTGGACGAGGTGCTGAGCCACACCTCCGACGTCCATCCCTGGTTCGTCGAGAGTCTGACCGGCGGCAAGGAGGGGCCCAAGGCCAACTGGTATGTCTGGGCCGACCCGCAGGAAGACGGGACCGCGCCCAACAACTGGTTGTCGGTGTTCGGCGGTCCGGCCTGGGCCTACCAGCCCACCAGGCGCCAGCACTACCACCACAAGTTCCTGCGCCAGCAACCGAAGCTGAACTGGCGCGACCCGGACGCGCGGGAGGCGGCGCTTTCGGTCCTGGACTTCTGGCTCGCCAAGGGCGTCGACGGCTTCCGCCTCGACGTGGCCGGCACCTTCCTCCACGACGCCGCGCTGACGCCCAATCCGGCCGTGCCGATGGCGGAGCGGCGCGGCCTGAACTGGAGCCACGCCGGCAACCTGCAGTTCCACCACTACGACTCCAACCTGGAGGAGAACGTCGAGACCCTGGACGTCATCCGCCGCCGGGTGGAGGCCCACAACGGCCACGGAGGCCCCGACCGTTTCGTGTTCGGTGAGTTCTCGGAAGAGGAGGAGCGCTGCGGCGCGTACCTGACGCCGGCCGATGGCCTCCACTCCGGCTACACCTTCGTGATGCTGCTCGCCCGCAAGCTGGAGGCGGCGTTCGTCACCGACCACTACGCCACGCTGTCGCGCTTCCCGGATCACTGGCCGACGATCAGCTTCTCCAACCATGACGTGCCGCGCACGGCCAGCCGGTTCGGCGGTCCGAACGCTCCGCCGGAGCTGGCGAAGATGCTGTTCGCCCTACTGGTCATGCTGAAGGGCACCACCCTGATCTACCAGGGCGAGGAGCTGGGCCTGCCGCAGGCGGCCCTGCCGCGGCACCTGCTGCGCGACCCGGTCGGAGACCTCTACTACCCCTATGACGGCGGGCGCGACGGGTGCCGCACGCCGATGCCGTGGACGGAGGGGCCGCAGATGGGGTTCACCGACGGCGAGCCCTGGCTGCCGCTGGCCGCCGAGCACCGTGGGCTCTCGGGGGAGGCCCAGGGCGAGGATCCGGACTCGGTGCTCAACTTCTCCAAGGCGGTGATCGCGCTGCGCAAGTCCCAGCCGGCCCTCAGCCTGGGTGGAATCGAGTTTCTGGAGACCGAGGCGCCGCTGATCGCCTTCGTGCGGCGCTATGCCGGCACGTCGATCGCCTGCGTCTTCAACCTGAGCGGCGACCCACAGGTGCTGGCCGCCCCCGCCCTGGCCGGCGCCGAACTCCTGTGGCTGCGTTCAGGTGAGGCGGATCTGCGCGGGGAGTCGGTCGGGCTGTCGCCCTATGCGGCGGCGTTCCTGAGGCTTGGATAGGCAGCGCCGCCGCCGCTCTTGTTCCGCTCCGCCGGGCAAGGTACCTGAGCGCGGGGACAGGCCTGCTGGCGAAATTCCGGAGCTGTTGATGACGCGTATTCGAACGGTTGCGTGGGGCGCTGTCGCCGCCGCCGCGATGGTGCTGGCCGGCGTCGCCGCGTCGGCCGCCAGCGGTCCGGCCGCCGAGCGGCAGGCCATCATGAAGCAGACCGGCCTGCAGATGCGCGACGTCAGCGCCTTCGCCACAGGGCAGAAACCCTGGGACGCCGCCAAGGTCAAAGCCCTTACCGGCGCAATCGCGGCCAACGGCAAGAAGCTGCAAGGCCTCTATCCGCCGGGCAGCGGCGCCGACCCGAAGTCGGAGGCGGACCCGAAGATCTGGACCAACAAGGCTGACTTCACCAAGCGCCTGGCCGAGATGTCCACCCTGGCGACGGCGGCCGGCAAGGCCTCCAACGCCGAGGCCTTCAAGCCCGCGTTCCTGAAGATGAGCGGCACCTGCAAGTCCTGCCACGACATCTACCGCAAGAAGAAGACCTAGGGTCCCTGGGGGACCGCCGTATCGGGGGAGGCGGCGCATGCTGAGGCGCATACTGCTCATCGTGGGCCTGCTGATCGTCGCGGGCGCCGTGAGCTTCTGGCTGGTCACCATGCCGAAGAAGCTGCCGGCTGCGGTGCTGACGGCCGGCTACCGGCCGAACCTGGCCAACGGCGAAGTGATGTTCAACGCCGGCAACTGCTCCGGCTGCCACATCACCCAGGGCCAGTCCGACCGCACCCAGCTGGCCGGCGGCCTCAAGCTGGAGTCGCCGTTCGGGACATTCGTCGCGCCCAACATTTCGCCCGATCCCAAGGCCGGCATCGGCGCCTGGAGCGAGCTGGAGTTCGTAAATGCCGTGAAGCGCGGCACGGGACGGCGCGGCGAGCACCTCTATCCTGCGTTCCCCTACGCCTCCTATGCACTCATGAAGACTTCGGACGTGCGCGACCTGTTCGCCTACATGAAGACCCTGCCGCCCTCCGCGAACCCGAGTCCGCCGCACGAGCTGAGCTTCCCGTTCAACGTCCGCCTCGTGCTGGGCGGCTGGAAATTCCTCTACTTCAAGCCGCAGGAGTTCGTGGCCGACCCGAACCAGTCGGCCGCCTGGAACCGGGGCGCGTATCTGGCCGAGGGCGCGGCCCACTGCGCCGAGTGCCATACGCCGCGCAACGCGCTCGGCGGCCCCGAACTGGACAAGCTCTATGCGGGCGCGCCGAACCTGGAAGCCGGAGGACGGTTCGCCACCAACATCACCTCGCACCCCAAAGACGGTGTCGGCGACTGGACCATCGAGGACATGGCGGGCCTGCTCGCCACCGGCATGGACCGCTGCTTCAACGAACCCACCGGCATGGCCGGGGTGCTGGCCAGCACTTCGAAGCTGAGCGCGGAGGACAACACAGCCATCGCCACCTACATCCACACGCTGCCGGCCAAGGCGGGCAACGGTAAGCACAAGACCTGCTAGCGTCCGGAGACGAGTCGCAGGCGCTGCAGGAGGAATGACAGGATGGCGGAGATCGCCGCGCCGGACCCGGAAGCCGCCAAGCCCACAAGCCTCAAGACCGTCATCGCGGCGTCTTCGGCAGGGACCACCTTCGAGTGGTATGACTTCTTCGTCTTCGGCAGCCTGACCGGCGTCATCTCCAAGACCTTCTTCTCCGGACTGCCGGAGACCGCGGGCCTGGCCGCGGCGCTGGCGCTGTTCGGCGCGGGCTTCCTATTCCGGCCCCTGGGCGCTCTGGTTTTCGGCCGCATCGGTGACCAGGCCGGACGCAAGGGCGCCTTCCTCGCGACCGTGATCCTGATGGGCGGGGCGACCGTCGCGATCGGCCTGCTGCCCTCCTACAATCAGGCCGGGATCATCGGTCCGGCGCTGCTGATCCTGATGCGCATCCTGCAGGGCTTCGCGCTGGGCGGGGAGTATGGGGGCGCGGCGATCTATGTGGCCGAGCATGCGCCGGCCGACGGGCGCGGGGGCGCGACCAGCTGGATCCAGACGTCCGCCGCATTCGGCCTTTTCGGCGCCCTCATCGTGATCCTGGGCACGCGCACCGCGTTGGGCAACGAGGCCTTCGACGCCTGGGGCTGGCGCATCCCGTTCCTGTTCTCTGGTGTCCTCCTGGGCATCTCCATCTGGATGCGCCTGAAGCTCACGGAGAGCCCGGAATTCGCCCGGCTGAAGGCCGAGGGGGGCGCCAGCAAGGCCCCCTTCGCCGAAGCGTTCGGGCAATGGAAGAACCTGAAGCTGGTGCTCATCGCCCTGGTGGGGATCATGTTCGCCCAAGGCGCCGTCTGGTACACGGCCTTCTTCTACGTGCAGACCTTCATGGAGCGGTTCCTGAAGGCGCCGCCGCAGACCATCAACTTCCTGATGATGGCGGCTACCGCGGCGAGCGCGGTGGGCTACGTCTTCTTCGGCTGGCTGTCGGACAGGATCGGCAGGAAGCCGGTCCTGCTCTTCGGCATGACCCTGATGCTGGTCGCCTACTTCCCAGCGTTCCACATGCTGTCACGCACCCTGAACCCGGCGCTGGCGGAGGCGCAGGCGCGCACCCCGGTGGTGGTGATCGCCGATCCGGCGGACTGCTCCCTGCAGTTCGATCCCGTGGGCAAGGCCAGCTTCGTCTCGGCCTGCGACATCGCCAAGTCGACCCTGGCCAACGCGGGGGTCTCCTACTCGAATGAGGCGGGGACGCCCGGCCAGCCGACCTTGGTGCGGATCGGCACGACGACCATCCCGTCCAACAGCGCCAAGGACATGCCGCCGGACGTGGCCAAGGCCGTGAAGGCCACTGTCGAGGGGCGCATCAAGGCCGCGCTCGCCGAGGCAGGCTATCCCACCAAGGCCGATCCGGCCCGGATGAACCTCATCGGCGCCTTCGGCGTGCTGCTGATCTTCGTGACCGCCGCCACTGCGCTCTACGGCCCGATCGCCGCCTGCCTGGTGGAGCTGTTCCCCACGCGGGTTCGCTATACGGCGCTGTCACTGCCCTACCACATCGGCACCGGCTGGGTCGGCGGCTTCGTGCCCTTCACCGCCTTCGCTATCGTGACCACGGTGGGCGACCTCTACTCCGGCCTGTGGTTCCCGTTCACCTTCACGGCGATCTCGGTGGTCGTCTGCCTGCTCTTCCTGCCGGAGACAAAGGGACGGCGGCTGGACGCTTAGCCAGACTCAGCCCGGCGTGCTTGCGGCCGATCGTCAGGCGGCCTCGCGCATCTTGCGAAGCTCGCCGTCAAGGGCGTGGATGTCGACAGGCTTGCGGACCCGCGGCCAGGTTTCGTAGGCCGGATAGTCCTCCAGCTGCTCGTAACCGGAGCAGAAGACGAAAGGCACCGCGTTCGCCTGCAGCCATTCGGCGAGGGGGTACACCGGCTTCCCGGCCAAGTTGACATCCAGCACCGCGGCGTCGGGCAGGCCGTCTTCGATCAGTCGTCGGGCTTCCTCGATGGTGGCGGCCGGCCCGACGATCTCCCATCCCAGCGACGCCAGGTCCTGGCAGACCGCCATGGCGATCAGCGATTCGTCCTCTACGACGAGCAGCCGCCCTCTCCGCCGAATGATGTCGTGAGCGCCGGGCGTCAGGCCGACCGCAGACCCGGGCGAGGCGGTGACATCGGGCCGGTACGCCCATGCCGGCAGGGTGGCGACGAGCTGCATGCCGGAGGTCGGCCAGTCCATGACCAGCGCGCCGCCGAGCTGCCGGGTGGCGACCTCCCGCACCAGGGTCGAGCCGAAGCCAGACTGCGCGGGCGACGTCGTCGTCGGTCCGCCCGTCTCGCTCCAGCGCAACTCCAGCCCGCCGTCCGCCAGGATGGACCAGCCGATGTCGATCCTGCCTGAGTCCATCGACAGGGCGCCGTATTTCACCGCGTTGGTCGCGAGCTCGTGAATCAACAGGCTGATCGGCTGCACAGCGGCGGGTGGCAGGGTGATCGCGGGCCCGCTAATCCTGACCTGGTCATCGCGATGGTACGGCGCGGTCTCGTCGGCGACGATCTGGGCCAGGTCCCCGCCTTCCCATTGGTTTTGTGCGAGCAGGGAGTGAGCCCGGCCCAGGGCGGCGACGCGGCCCTGCACCGCGGCGATGAACTCCTCCTTGGTGTTCGCGCGGGTCAGCGAGACGACCGCCTGGACGACCGCCAGAGCGTTCTTTGCGCGGTGGTCGACCTCGCGGGCCAGTAGGTGACGGGCCTCTTCATTCGCGCGGCGTTCAGTGATGTCGCGCAGGATGACGGTGGCGATCCGCACCCCTCCGACCTCGACCTGCGAGATCGACGCCTCGACCGGGAATTCCTCGCCGCTGGCCCTCAGCCCGCTGACGGCGCCCAGGGCGCCCATCCGGCGGTTGGTGACGCCGGCGACTTTGAAGTGGCGGATATGTTCGCCGTGTCCGGGGCGGAACCGCTCTGGGATGAACTGTTCGAGTGGCGCGCCAACCGCCTCAGCGATGCCGACGCCGAACATCTGCTCGGCGGCGGGGTTGAACAGGATGATCCGCTGCTGCTCGTCGACCGTGATCAGCGCGTCCATCGCCGATTCGACGATACCCTCCATGCGCCGGCGGCTTTCCAGCAGCGCGTCTTCGGCGGCCTGTCGCTCGGTGATGTCGCGCAGGATCACGGTGGACAGACGTTCGTCGCCAACCTGCACCTGCGAGATGGACGCCTCGATCGGAAATTCCTGGCCGTCGGCGCGAAGTCCGCTGATGGCGCCCAGCGATCCCATCTGGCGGCTGGTGACGCCGGTGAGGGCGAAGCGATGGATGTGCGCCGTATGGGTCTCGCGATACCGCTCCGGCATGAACTGCGAGATGTGCTGGCCAACCGCCTGGGCCGCCGAGAGTCCGAACATGCGCTCGGCCGCGGGGTTGAAGAGGACGATCCGCTGCTCGTCGTTGACGGTGATGATGCCATCCATCGCGGAAGCGACGATGCCCTCCAGCCGCTGCATCGCTTCGATAGCGTTTCGCGAAATCTGCGCTTGGCGAGGACGGGTCGGCATAGCGTGTCCCTCGGGTGGCGTCACACAGTACGCCGACGCGCTCACACCCAAGACACTCTTAAGTTGTTTTTTGTCCGTTGAGCGACCCATTGTTTTCAGGGCCGATTTAAACGCTGGATCAGCCCGCGATCGGCAGGATCTCGGTGGCGACGCCCATTGCGGCAAGGGCGGCCTGCTCGGTGCGCCAGGCAGGCGTCGTGACCAATCTCGCGACGATCAGGCCCTCGGCGACGAGGGCGGACAACTGGGCCGGCGTCTGCACCGGGCGCCGCTCGGCGTCGCGGCGAGCGAGGCCCAGGACCTGATCATCGATCTCGGCATCGCAGACCAGCAGATCGGCCGCCGCAAGCGCGCGGGCGGCCTTGAGCGTGAGCATCTCGGCTGGTCCACGGGCGTCGATGTAGCGTACGGCGCCGGCGAGCCGCGGGTTGTCGCCTAGGGCAGCCCGCAGCCGTTCCTTCGCGCTTTCCAGATCGCCGGCCATGGCGGCCTCGGCGGCAGGCCCGGTCAGCGCCGCCCGCAGGAAGCGCCGCCGCGCGGCGGCCTCCGGCAAGGCGGCGCGGATCTCGGGCTGCATCACCCGGAACAGGGCCGCCAGCCGTCCGGCGCCCTCCGGCACGCGCGCCTCGATGTCGTGGCGTAGCAGGGTCGCCAGCATGGGCGAACCGCCGCCGGTGCCGATCGCGGCCACCACCTCGCCGCGGTCGATCACCGCGGGCGTGGTGAAGTCGCAGAGGGCCGGGCGGTCGACGGCGTTGACCGGCACATGGGCGGCGTGGGCGGCCGCCACGGCCCCACGGACCCAGGCCTCGTCATCGCCGGCCACGAAGGCCAGGGTCATCCCGGCGTAGGCCTTCGGGTCGAGCGCGGTGGCCCCGGTAAGCCGAACGACCCTGGCAGGTGAGCCGTCGAAAAGGCGCACCTTTGCATCCGCCGCCTCGCCTTGACCCGCGATGGCCACCGACCGGCCGGTAAGCGGGAAGAAGGCGGGGAAGGCGTCCATGCCTGTCCGGGATGCCTACTTGAGGGTCTTCAGGTACGCGACGATCGCCGCGCGGTTGGCGTCGTCGGTCACCGACATCATCATCGTTGTGCCCGGCGTATGGGCGGCGGGCTCCTTCAGGAAGGCGTCCAGTTCCTCGTCCGTCCACGTCGCTCCGGCCTCGCCTTTGGCCTTCATCGCATCGGAGAAGGCGAAGCTGCCAGATCCGATCTTGCGGCCGGCGACCCCGGTCAGACTCGGCGCCTGGCTCTCATCGGCGTGGCAGAAGCTGCATTGCAGGTCGTAGAGCTGCTTGCCATCCGGCTGCGCGAGCGCCGGGACGGCGCCGAGCGAGAGGGCGAGGGCGACGAGGACGGCGGCGCGGGGCATGGACTCTCCTGGGCTTCGCAGTTGCGCTAGCGACATAGACGCTGGATCGCCCGCCGGCCAAGCAACGATTTCCGCGCCGGTCTGAACGATGTTAGGATTGCGGCTGAATCAGGCTGGAGGCCTCATGGCGACCAAGGTGGATGTGAACGGGCGGGCCTACGACGTCAACTCGCCCCCCGACACGCCGCTCCTATGGGTCCTGCGAGATGAACTGGGCCTGACCGGGACCAAGTACGGCTGCGGCGTGGCCCAATGCGGCGCCTGCACGGTGCTCGCCGACGGCCAGGCGGTGCGGTCCTGCCAGCTGCCGATCTCGGCCGTGGGGACCGCCAAGGTGACCACCATCGAGGGCCTGGGCGGCGCCCATCCCCTGCAGGCGGCCTGGGTGAAGCTGGACGTGCCGCAGTGCGGCTACTGCCAGTCCGGCCAGATCATGAGCGCGGTGGCCCTGCTGGCCACCACGCCCAAGCCCGACGACGCCGCGATCACCGCGGCCATGGATGGCAACATCTGTCGGTGCGGCGCCTATCAGCGCATTCGCGCGGCGATAAAGGACGCGGCTGGCGCGGCCCAACCGGCGTCGGTCAAGGCGTGAGCATGACCCAAGCCGTTAGCCGGCGGAACTTCCTGGCCGTCAGCGCGACCATGGCGGGCGGGACTCTCTTGGTCGGTTGCTCGCCCATGGGCCTCATGAGCCTGGGCGCCGAGAATGATTTCGGGGCGTTCGGGCCATTCCTGAAGTTCGCGGCGGACGGCACGGTGACCGTCATCTCAAAACACATCGAATTCGGCCAGGGGAACCATGCCGGCCTCGCCGCCATCGCTGCCGAGGAGCTGGGCGCGGACTGGACCAGGGTGACGGTCGAGCAGGCCGCCGCCAACACCAAGGTCTACGGCAACGCCATGGTGGGCGGCGCCCAGGGCACTGGCGGCTCCAGCGCCATTTCCAGTTCCTGGACGGGGATGCGTCAGGCCGGCGCGGCGGCGCGGGCCATGTTCATCGAGGCGGCCGCCAAGACCTGGGGCGTGCCGGCGAGTGAGGTGACACTGGTCGATGGCGTCATCGCCCACCCGTCGGGCAAGCGGGCCGGCTTCGGCGACCTCCTGGCGGAGGCGGCCAAGGTGACCCCGCCGGCCAACCCGCCGCTGAAGGACCCCAGGACCTTCACCCTGATCGGGACCGACCGGGTGCGGCGCAAGGATTCCGGCGCCAAGAGCAC
>NZ_CADEGK010000112.1 GCF_902826855.1 uncultured Phenylobacterium sp.
CAATCGTTCCAATGTTGCAGTGCGGCTTGTTGCGTTCGAACTTCTCTTTGGCCATCAGGGTCCTGCCGGCGTTGCCTAAATCTGTCGTTCAAGGAGCTGGAGCGGGTAGCGGGAATCGAACCCGCATCCTCAGCTTGGAAGGCTGCTGCACTACCATTGTGCTATACCCGCGAAATCAGTGGGATAGCTGCTCCTCAGTGGGGGTATTGGCTCCAATCTGGCTCCCAATCGCTTGCGCTCTCGGAAGGGCGGGCGTTCTGGCACAAGCAGGGGTGGCTCGCAAGCGGCGGCGGGCCAGCCAGGACTTAGCCACAGCAAAATCTTGGTTGTGGAAAGACTGGTGATGAGCGTGGTCGCCTCATTGACGAGTCAGGAGGACCACTGCCCTTGTGGGGGTAGGCAGACGCCGCATCGGTTGGACGACCCGCGACGCCTGCCTCTGCCCCAGGACCCCTTCCACAAGGGTCTGATTGGAACGCGGCCCCTCGGTCTCCAAAACCGGGGGGCCGTCGTGCTTTCGCAGATGAGGGCAATCCTCGATGCAGCGCAATCCGATTCGATGCGGCCGCGCCTGTGTAAAACGGGGATAGTTTTTAGATCTGGATGTCCTCGGGTAGACCCGCATAGACCTCCGCGATCGCCTTCATGGGATCAGCGCCCAGCGCGCTGACGTACACGTAGAACTCCACGACATTTCAGCCCCCGCTCCTTGGTCTCCACGAAGGAGACGAACTGCTGAGGACGGCCGAGCCTGACCGAGAGCGAGCCGCTCATGGGCTGGCCCTTGTACTGACTGCGGGCTTCCCAGCCGATCGCCTCCTTATTCGCCCGGCCCTTCGCAGAGAGGATGCTGCGGCCACCGACGGCTCGATAGAGGGCGTTCGTGGAAAGAGGGAGCGTCTCGAAGCGGAGGGTCACTACCTGATTGTAGCGCGAGCCTTGCCTTCCTCACCCTCGCGGACTGTGCGATGGTTCGAAGAACGCTGGTGTGGGGAGTTAATCCGGTGAAAAGGCTCATTGTACTGGCGGTCGCCGTCGCCTCGCTGCTGCTTCCAGGAAGCAGCGCTTTGTCTCAAGGCGATGGCGAAGAGGTCTCAACGACCGCGATAATTCCGAGAGGGATGTTTGTAAGCAGCGACAACCCAAGCTGTGGAGTCCGCACTGACGTCGCTGGAATGCTTGCGAGCGAAAAGAATGCCGTTGCAGCGGGCGAACTTTGGGGACCGCAGGCCGGTGCTATCGTGCTGCTGATCTCCCAGGCGAATAGGTTCGTGCAGGAGTGCACTGGGGGCGAACTTTGCAGGTTCGCACGCAAGCACACGGAGATGAAGGACCACTCATCCTGCGCCACCATGTGCGTAGCGACGCCGCCCGGTGCCACGCTGATCGGGGCCCGAGCGAGCGATCGCGATGGGCAAAGCAGTGGCATGATCGAACCCGATCACATGAGACTGTCGGGCACTGGATACTCCCGTAACAATCAGGATTATTCGGCGTGGGCCAACGTGCACGCCACGCGGAATGAGAACAAGCAGTGGCTCGTATGCGGGACTGCTAAGAATTGGTCCGATAGCCAGAGGGCGACCAAGATTCTCACGGCGGTGTACTCAGAGTAGAGGAGCGGGGCCAGAAACTCGCGCCACTAGCTCGTAACGTAATCCAGCCCCGAACTTCCGGTAGGTGGAGCACTTCTGAAACGTGGTTCACGGTCAGCGGCGCGACCTTCGCCCCGCTGTCGAGCCAGATCCAGATCCAGCAAGGGTCCGGCTTCGCGGTGCCGGAACCGGGCGCCTGGGCGCTGATGATCCTCGGCTTCGGCGCCACCGGCGCCATGCTGCGTCGCCGGAATCTGACGCTGGCCTAGCCACCGTCTTCACCGCGTGACGACTTGGGGGTTCGAGCGATCGAACCCCTTTTTCGTGCGCATTGATTTCGTGCGCAGGACGAGCGGGTTCGCGCGGCGCAGGCGGCGAGGCCGCCCGCCTTCGCGAAACTCGTCCGGACGCGTGGTGGGGGAAGTAGGACTCGAACCTACGAAGCCATTACAGCAGGGGATTTACAGTCCCCCCCCTTTGCCACTCGGGACATTCCCCCAGCGCGTTCGGAGCCGCTTCGGAGCCTCGACGAAAAGGCTTCCGCTTCCGGATCGGAGAGGCGTAAAGCGCCCATCTCGCAGTCAAAAAGCAGGCTCCCACCGAGGGGGCCCCAAATCGGAGCGCGTCTTATAGTGGCCCCGTCCCCCGAACGCAACGACACCCGGAAGGGTCGGAAGTTCCGCCCGAAAGGCGGGTCGCACCGAGGGCCGGACCGGCGACCCGCCGGGATTTCCGACGACTGGATCTGGGGCTGGCACGCGGTGGAGGCCGCGCTCGCCAACCCACGCCGCGGGACGCTCCTCCGCCTGCTGGCGACGCCGGATCGCGCCAAGCAGATCGAGGCGCGGCTCGGCCGCGGCCAGGCCATCGAGATCGCCGACGCCCACCACATCGGCCTGGCCCTGCCGCAGGGCGCCGTGCACCAGGGCGTTGCGCTGCGCCCTGCGCCACTGGAAGAGGCCGAACTCGCCGACTTCGAGGCGCGGCCCGGCGCGGTGGTGCTGGTGCTGGACCAGATCACCGATCCGCAGAACGTCGGAGCCATCCTGCGCTCCGCCGCCGCGTTCGGCGCTATCGGCGTCATCTTGCAGGACCGCCATGCGCCCAAGCTCTCCGGCGCCCTTGCCAAAGCCGCCGCAGGCGCCATCGAGCAGCTGCCGGTGGCCCATGTCGTCAACCTCTCCCGCGCCCTCGACGAACTCACCGCCGCCGGCTGGCGCGCCGTCGGGCTGGCGGGCGAGGCCGAGCGCAGCTTGGCGCAGGTATTGGATGGCGCGCCCACGGTCCTGGTCCTGGGGTCTGAGGGCGAGGGTCTGCGCCGGCTGGTGGCCGAGCACTGCGACGAGCTGGCGAGGATTCCGATGCCGGGCGGCTTCGAGAGCCTCAACGTCTCCGCCGCCGCCGCCGTGGCGCTCTATGAAGCCTCGCGCTCCCGCGCCTGAGCGCACGGCGGCCGCCTCGACGGTTGCAGCCGGCTGCAGCCTGACGCATTGAGGCGCGATGTTCGAAGAGCTGCTCAGCCCCGGCGCCCTCTCCGCCCTATTCCAAGTCCTGATGATCGACCTGGTGCTGGCGGGCGACAACGCCGTCGCCGTCGGGCTGGCGGCAGGCGGCCTGCCCAAGGAACTGCGGCGCAAGGCGATCTTCTGGGGCCTGGCGGTGGCGGTCGTCACCCGCATCGGGTTCGCCCTGATCACCACCCAGCTTCTGGGCATCGTGGGCCTGCTCTTCGCCGGCGGCCTGCTGTTGCTGTGGGTTTGCTGGAAGATGTGGCGGGAGCTGCGCGAACAGGCCTCCTACGACGAGGCGCAGGCCGAAGCCGCCATGGACAGCGACGACGCGACCGAGCCCCGGGTCAAGCCCAAGACCTTCCGCGAGGCGCTGATCCAGATCCTGATCGCCGACATTTCCATGTCGCTGGACAACGTGCTGGCGGTGGCCGGTGCGGCGCGCGAGCACCCGGCGATCCTGATCTTCGGCCTGCTGATGTCGATCGCCCTGATGGGCGTCGCCGCCCATGCCATCGCGCGTCTGCTGCACCGCTACCGCTGGATCGGCTTCATCGGCCTGATCATCGTGCTGTACGTGGCCTTGCACATGATGTGGCAAGGCCATCGGGAAGTCGTCGACGACCTCGGCTACACGGCCCAGTACAACGCCGTCATGCCTGACTTCCTGGACATCAAGCCCAAGCCGCCCGGCGCACACTAGCGTCTAGGCTTCCGGGCCGCCGAAGCGTTCGCGCCATTCCGCGACCTGTGCGTCCTCGACCTTGCGGAACAGCACCTCGGGGGCGCGGACCGCCTGGCCTGGCGCCAGTTGGTCGAGCAGGCCCACCCCGCCCGCCGGCCAGCGACCGGGGAACGGCGCGCCCACCGCGCCGGCGATCTTCTCGGCCGTGAACGGGATGAAGGGCTCGGCCAGGGCTGCGAACAGGGCCACCAGGTTCAGGCCAACACGAACGGCGACGCCCGCCCGTTGCGGATCGGCCTTGAACGCGGTCCAAGGCGCCGCCTCGGTCAGGTAGCCGTTGCCCAGCACCCAGATCTGGCGCAGCGCCGTGGTGGCCTTGCGGAACTCGCGGCCCTCCATGAAGCCGGTGAGCTCGGCGAGCTTGGCGTCCACATCCGCGGCCAGCTTGCGCTCCAGCTCGCCCCACTCCCCGCCCGCCGGGACCGCCGCGTCGAAGCGGGTTTCAGCGAACTTGCAGATGCGGTTGACGAAGTTTCCGAGCACGTCGGCCAGGTCGGCGTTCACCTGCGCCTGGAACTGCTCCCAGGTGAAGGTGGCGTCCGAGGTCTCCGGAGAGTTGGCGGTGATCCACCAGCGCCAGTAGTCGGCCGGCAGCAGCTCCAGCGCCTGGTCCATGAACACGCCGCGCCCCTGGGACGTGGAGAACTTGCCGCCGTAGTAGTCGAGATAGTTGAAGCCCTTCAGCTCATCCACCAGCTTCCAGGGCGCGTTGCTGGCGGGCGACCAGACGCCCTTGCCGTCGGTCTTCTCGTTCACGCCCAGCAGGGTCGTGGGGAAGCCCACCGTGTGGAAGGGGATGTTGTCCTTCCCCATGAACTCCGAATAGGTCACGTCCGCCGCCAGCGGCAGCCGCCACCAGCGCTCCCAGTCCTGGTCGTCGGCCGCCGTTCGCCCCGCCGCGACCGCGCGTGCGTCGGCCCACTCCCAGGTGACCCCGATGTACTCGATCGGCGCGTCGAACCAGACGTAGAACACCTTGCCGGCCAGGCCTTCGACGTCCGGCCGCTGGCCGTCCGGGTTCGGGCCCCACGCGTCGGCGTTCACTGGCACACCCCAGGCGACGTCGCGGGTGATCCCGCGGTCCTGCAGGCCCTCGTCCAGCCACTTCAGGGCCGTGGAGGTCACGATGAGCGGCCATTGCCCCTTCTTGGCGTCGATCCATCCACGCAGCTTGTCGGAGAAGACGCTCTGGCGGAGGAACAGGTGCTTGGACGAACGCACCTCGATGTCCGTCGAGCCCGACACCGCCGAGCGCGGGTTGATCAGGTCGGTGGGGTCCAGAACACGGGTGCAGTTCTCGCACTGGTCGCCGCGCGCGGCCTCGTACCCGCAGTGCGGGCACGTTCCGATCACGTAACGGTCCGGCAGGAAGCGCCGGTCCGTGTTGGAATAGACCTGCTGGGTGACCCGCTCCTCGATGAAGCCGGCTTCCCAGAGTTGCCGGGCGAACTGCTGCGTCAGCCGGTGGTTCTGCGGCGAGGAGGACCGGCCGAAGTGATCCCAGGACAGGCCGAAACGCCGTCCCAGGTCGTGCTGCACCTTGTGCGCCCGCTCACAAAAGGTCGCGGGGTCCAGCCCTGCTTCGGCGGCCGCCAGCTCCGTGGTCGTGCCGTGCTCGTCGGTGGCGCAGAGGTAGAGCGTCTCGATGCCTTGCGCCCGCTTGAAGCGCGCATACACGTCGGCCGGCAGCATGGAGCCCGCCAGCGTCCCCAAGTGCTTGATCCCATTGATATAGGGCAGAGCCGAGGTGATGAGCGTGCGGGACATGGGCCTGGCGGGGGTTTGCGCGAACCGCGGCTTATAGGCCACGCGCGGGGTTCGCCAAAGCCGGCGTTGCAAGAAATGCTCGCCACGCGAGCCTTTCGGCGCACAATTCCCCTGCGGGGCGAAGCTGCGGCTCACGAGTCGCCAAGAACAACAGCCCCTGGAACGGGAGAATCGAAATGCGGAGCATTGTGCTCGTAGCCGCCCTGCTGGGCTGCCTGTCGCTCACCGCCTGCAACGACAAGCCGGCCGCCCCGGCCGCCGAGGCCCCTGCGCCTAAGAAATCTCTGGCCCGCCAGGCGCCGCTCTACGCCGGCCAGGAACAGGTCCAGTCGATCCAGTCCGGCACGGTCACCGCCGACGCCAGCGGCGGCCTGAACCTCGCGGCCAAGGCCACCACCGACGGGGCGGGCTGGACCCAGGTCGGGTTCCTGCCGCGGGTCTACGCCGGCAGTCCGCCGGACGGGATCTATGAGGTCGACGTGGTCGCCCAGAAGCCCGCCGCGCCCGGCGCCGCCGGCCCCACGCCCGTCGAGGCGAGCGCCGCCTGGGACAAGTACAAGGATGGGCGGGTCAAGGGCGTGAAATTCCTCTCCAAGACAAATGAGGTCGTGGCGATGGTCGGCGGCTGACCGCTATTGGCGGGCTTGGCGCCGGTTCTCCGACCGGCGCCGAGCCCGCCGTGAAACTCCAGGGACGTTCCGGCGCCGTCCTGTTGCGGCATCTCGGCGGCGCCAGCGGTGAGCGCCTCTCAGAGCGGCCCTTTGAAAACGAACCAGGCGCCCAGCGCGATGAAGCCGAAACCTATGAGGTGATTGGCCGTCAGCCGCTCCCCCAGATAGGTCGCCGAGAAGATCGCGAAGACCACCAGGGTGATGACCTCCTGCATGGCCTTCAGCTCCGCCGGGTCGTAGACCGCCCGACCGATTCGGTTGGCCGGCACCGCCAGCCAGTATTCGGGAAGCGCGATCAGCCAACTGGCCATGACGATCAGCCATAGCGGCCGGTGCTCGACCTTCAGGTGCCCGTACCAGGCGAAGGTCATGAAGACGTTGGACGCGATCAGCATCAGAATCGGCGTGATCGCGGCCCAGGAGAACGACATCGGCATTTCCCGCTTAACGAGGCTCGGAAGCGACCTATAACTTCGCTCGCAGATCGGGGGGAACAGCATGCGCGGATGGTTGAAGGCCCTGGGCTTCGCCGCGGCCGTGACGCTCGCGGCCTGCGGCCCCAAGGCGCCGGAAGACTCCGCCCCGCAAGCCGGCGGCACGCTGCGGATCTACAACTGGTCCGACTATATCGACCCGGCGTTGCTGGCGCAGTTCACCAAGGAGACCGGCATCAAGGTCACCTACGACACCTTCGATTCCAACGAGGTGCTCGAGACCAAGGTGCTGCAGGGGAACACCGGCTACGACCTGGTGGTCCCATCGAACCACAACGTCCCCCGCTACATCACCGCCGGCGCCATCGCGCCGCTGGACAAATCCCAGCTCCCCGGCCTCGACAAGCTGTCGTCGGCCACGATGCTCCACATGGCGCCCTTCGATCCGGGCGCGAAGTACGCGGTGCCCTACATGCAGGGCACCATCGGCATCGGCTATAACGAGGACGCCGTGGCCAAGCGCCTGCCGGGGGTGAAAGTCGATAGCTGGGCCGTCGTCTTCGATCCAGCCAACCTCGCCAAGCTGAAGGACTGTGGCGTCTACTTTCTCGACGCGTCAGAGGACATGTACGCAGTCGCCCTGAACTACCTGGGCAAGGACCCCAACTCCAAGCTCGCGGCCGACTATAAGGCCGCCACGGCGCTCCTGATGAAGGCGCGGCCGTATGTGCGGAAGTTCCACTCGTCTGAGTACATCGAGGCGCTGGCCAACGGGGATATCTGCGTCGCCGTCGGCTACTCGGGCGACGTCCTCCAGGCCCGGTCGCGCGCCGCAGAGGCCAAGAACAAGGTGAAGATCGCCTACGCCGTACCCAAGGAGGGTAGCCAGGTGTGGTTCGACGTCTTCACCATCCCCAGGGACGCCCCTAACCCGACCGCGGCCCACAGGTTCATGGCCTTCATGTTGCGGCCGGAGATCATCGCCAAGGCGTCGAACTTCACCGAGTACGCCAACGCCAACGCCGCGGCGACGGCCCTGGTCGACGAGGCGCTGCGCAACGATCCGAACGTCTATCCGACACGGGAGCTGTCCGATCGGCTGTTCGTCACGACCACCAAGGACCAGGCGCTGCTGCGCGATGTGAACCGTCAGTGGACGAAGGTCCTGACCGGACGTTGAGCGGCCGCCCGCAAATCGGCGGCGCTCGCCAGACCTTCGCGCCCTGGGACGACCCGGCCGCGCGGCCTCTGGTGCGGTTCGAGGGCGTCTCGAAGGGCTTTGATGGCGCGGTCGCGGTCGACGACGTCAGCCTCTCGATCTACGAGCGGGAATTCTTCGCCCTCCTGGGCCCGTCCGGCTGCGGCAAGACCACCCTGATGCGCCTGCTGGCCGGCTTCGAGACGCCGGACGCCGGGCGCATCCTGCTCGAAGGCCGCGACCTCGGGCCCGAACCGCCGCACCGGCGGCCGGTGCACATGATGTTCCAGGCCTATGCGCTGTTCCCGCATCTCAGCGTCGCCGAGAACATCGCCTTTGGGCTGAAGCGCCAGGGCGTCGCGCGCGCCGAAATCGCCGCACGGATCGAGGAGATGCTGGCCCTCGTGAAGCTGGAGGGCCTGGGCCGCCGCCGTCCCGATCAGCTTTCCGGCGGCCAACGCCAGCGGGTGGCCCTAGCCCGGGCGCTGGCGCCACGGCCCCGCATCCTGCTGCTCGACGAGCCCATGGCCGCCCTCGACAAGAAGCTGCGCGAAGAGACGCAGTTCGAGCTGATGGCGTTGCAGCAGACGCTCGGCACGACCTTCATGATCGTCACCCACGACCAGGACGAGGCGATGGTGGTCGCCGACCGGATCGCCGTGATGCGCGAGGGGCGGATCGTCCAGGTCGGCCGGCCGGTCGAGATCTACGAAGCGCCGGCCGACCGCTATGTGGCGGGCTTCGTCGGCGACGTGAACCTCTTCGAAGGCCGCATCGCCGCCTGCGAGGGCCCGCTGATCCGCCTTGCCACGGACGACGGCGCGCTCGACGCCGAGGGCGCAGGCGTGGTCGGCGACGCCGCCTGGCTGGCCGTGCGCCCCGAGAAGGTCGCGGTTCACACCGAACCGCCGGCCGACGGCCGCAACCGCCTGGCAGGTACAGTCCTGGACTACGGCTACCTCGGCGACTGGACGACCTACCTGGTTGAGACCCGGCCGGGCCGCACGATCCGCGCCGCCCGCGCCAACGCCACCCGCACGCTGCTTCGGCCGCTCGGCTGTGGCGATCCGGTGTGGCTCACCTTCGCCCCCTCCAGCGCCGTGGTGCTGACGAAATGAGGCGAGGACGCGTAGGCCTGGCCGCCATCCTGCCCTTCCTGTGGTTGGCCCTGTTCTTCGCCTTCCCGTTCCTCCTCGTGACCAAGCTGTCGCTGTCGCACACGGTGCTGGCGATCCCGCCCTACGCGCCGCAACTGGACCTGTCGCAGGGGTTGGCGGGCCTGAAGGTCTTCCTGGACGGCCTCGACACCACCACCTACGCGCGCCTGGCGCAGGACCGGCTCTATCTTGACGCCTACCTCTCCAGCCTGCGGATCGCCGCCATGGCAGCGGTCCTCCTGCTGCTGATCGGCTACCCGATCGCCTACGGCATCAGCCGGTGTCCCCCCGGCCTCAGGCTGGCGCTCGTGATGGCGGTGATCCTGCCGTTCTGGACCAGCTTCCTGATCCGCATCTACGCCTGGATCGCCATCCTCAAGCCCGCCGGGATCCTCAACGCCGCGCTCGCCGGCCTGGGATTGCCGCCGGTGGACATCCTCAACACGGAAACCGCGGTCCTGCTGGGCCTGGTCTACGCCTACCTGCCGTTCATGGTGCTGCCGCTCTACGCGGTGCTCGACCGCCAGGATGAGAGCCTGATCGAGGCGGCGCAGGACCTGGGCGCGACGCCGCTCGCCGCCTTCTGGCGCGTCACCTTTCCACTCTCCCTGCCGGGCGCGGCGGCGGGCGCGCTGCTCTGCTTCATCCCGATGGCCGGCGAGTTCGTGATCCCGGACCTGCTGGGCGGCTCCGAGACCCTGATGCTGGGCCGGGTGATCTGGACCGAGTTCTTCGCCAACCGCGATTGGCCCGCGGCCTCGGCCGTGGCCATCGTGCTGCTGGCCACCCTTGCCGTACCGATCCTGCTGTTCGAGCGCGAACAGGGGAAGGTGCTGTCGTGAGGCAGGGGCCAATGGGACGCGGCCCGTCCGCGTTCAACATCGTCTCGGTGGTGCTCGGCCTGGCGTTCCTCTACGCCCCGATCGTCATCCTGGTCGTCTATTCCTTCAACGCCAGCCGACTGGTCACCGTCTGGGGCGGTTTTTCGACCCGCTGGTACGCCGCCCTCTTCCAGGACCGGCAGATGCTGGACGCCATCTGGGTGACCCTGCGCGTGGGCGTGCTGTCGGCGACGATCGCGACCGTGCTGGGGGTGATCGCCGCATTGGCCCTTGTGCGCGGCGGGTTCCGGGGCCGTCTGGCGCTGGCGGGCGGCATCTACGCCACCCTGGTGATGCCCGAGGTGATCCTGGGCCTGTCACTCTTGCTGCTGTTCGTCGCGGCGGGCCTGCCGCGGGGCTTCTGGACCGTCACCCTCAGCCACGCGACGCTGACGCTCGCGTACGCCACCGTGGTCGTCCAGGCCCGTCTGCGCAGCTTCGATGTGGGGCTTGAGGAGGCCGCCCAGGACCTCGGCTGCCCGCCCTGGAAGGCGTTCGTCCTGGTAACCCTGCCGGTGATCGCGCCGGCGGTGGCCGCGGCCTGGATGCTGGCCTTTACCCTCAGCCTCGACGACCTCGTGATCGCCAGCTTCACCTCGGGCCCCGGGGCCACGACGTTGCCTATGCGCCTCTACAGCCAGGTGCGGCTGGGCGTGGACCCGAAGATCAATGCGGTCTCGACCCTGTTGATCGGGCTCGTGGCGACCGGCGTGATCGCCGTCTACCTCGTCCAGCAACGCGACGAGCGTCACAAGCGGCTCGGCCTCGGGCATACGTGACCCCCTCGACCCTCGGCCGAGCCGCTTGTGACCGACGTCCCCCCAGACGTCGGCGTCCGGCCGCCCCCCGGCAACCGGACCGCCGGCAGCGCCTTGTCCCGTCTCGGCACGCGCTCCCGACTTGCCGGACCAGCGTTGCAAGCGCGAGGCTAGAGCGCGGGGACCCGGTCGAACCAGGGACGCGCCCGCTCCAGTTGACCCGCGAGGCGGAACAGCAGTCCCTCCGCGCCGGTGCGGGCGGCGAACTGGATTCCGATCGGCAGGCCTGCAGCGCTCCAGGCCAGCGGGACGGTCATCGCCGGCTGGCCGGAGTTGTTGAACGCCTGGGTGTTGGGCATGTAGCTGAACAGGCGCTTGGTGAGCTCCTGCCGGTCCTCGAACAGGTATCCGATCGGGATCGCCGGCCGCCCCAGCGTGGCCAGCAGCATCACGTCGTAGGTCTCGAACAGGCCCCCCGCGGCCCGGCCGTAGGCGTGCAGGGCCTGCACCGCGCGGACATATTCCGCAGCGCCGGTCTGCTTGCCATTCCAATAGATGCTGAGGGTCGCCGCCTCGATGTCGCCGTCGGCGAGGGGGCGGCCCTGGCGTTCCAACTCGGCGTCCACATTGGCCGCAACGCTTGCGGCCATCACCAGCCGTGCGGCGGCCTGCATCGCCGCGTGGTCGCCGGGCAGGGTCGCCGCTTCCACCGTGTGGCCCAGGCTCTCGCAAAGCTTGCCGGCGTCACGCACCGCAGCCGCCACCTCCGGATCCACGGAGCCGCCCACCGTCAGCGACCCGTCGAACATGGCGATGCGCAGCCTGCCGGGATCGCGCGCCACCTCCTCGGCGTAGGGCCGCTCGGGCGGCGACAGGAAGTAGGGGTCGCCCGGCTGGGGCGCACAGCCGATGTCCAGCAGGACGGCGCTGTCGCGCACCGAGCGCGTCACCGCGTGCATGATCGACGCCCCGGCCCATCCCTCGCCGGCCGGCGAGAATGACACGCGGCCACGCGACGGCTTCATGCCGAACAGGCCGCAGCAGGCGGCCGGGATGCGGATCGAGCCGCCGCCGTCGCTGGCGTGGGCCGCCGGCACGATGCCGGCCGCCACCGCCGCGGACGCCCCGCCCGACGAACCGCCCGGCGTGCGCGACAGGTCCCAGGGATTGCGCGCCGGGCCCAGCAGGTCCGACTCCGTCACCGGCCACAGGCCGAACTCCGGGGTGTTGGTCTTGCCGAAGATCTGCAAACCGGCGTCCTTGTAGAGCCGGGTGAGCGCGCTGTCGGCCGCGGACGGGGTCTGGCTGAACAGCTTCGATCCAGCGGTCATGGGCACGCCCCCATAGGCCGCGCCCAGGTCCTTGAGCAGGTACGGCACGCCGGCCAGCGGCCCCTGCCCCGCCGGCTGGGCGCGGGCCTCGTCCGTCAGGTCGCGAGTGATCGCGTTCAGCCGCGGATTGACCTCCGCCATCCGCGCCACGGCCACCTCCAGCAGTTCACCTGCCGTCACCTCGCCCTTCGCGACCAGCGCCCCCAGACCCACCGCGTCGTGTGACCGATATTCCTCGAACCGCATGGATTTTCCCCCGCGCCTCCGGCGAGCATAGCGCGGTTGCGGAGGGCCGCCATACCATGGTGCCGGATGAGGGACTCGAACCCCCGACCTTCGGTTTACAAAACCGCTGCTCTACCAGCTGAGCTAATCCGGCCCGCCAGGGGCTGGCGGGGAAATACGGGCAACCGCTTCCGGCGCCAAGGGGCGTGCGCTAGGCAGGGGCGATGCGCATCTTCATCGACGCCGACGCCTGTCCGGTGAAGGACGAGACCTACAAGGTGGCCGCCCGATATGGCCTGACCGTTTTCGTGGTCTCCAACAGCTTCATCCAGATCCCGCCCTCGGCGCTGATCAAGCGGATGATCGTCGACGCCGGGCCGGACGTGGCCGACGACTGGATCGCCGAGCAGACAGAGCCCGGCGATATCTGCGTCACCAACGACATCCCGCTGGCCGACCGGGTGCTGAAGGCCGGCGGGGCGGCGATCGCGCCGAACGGGCGCGCGTTCACGGCCGACTCGATCGGCTCAGCGCTGGCCCAGCGCTCGATCATGGAGCACATCCGCTCCACGGGAGAGATCACCGGCGGACCCCGCGCGTTCACGCCCGCCGACCGCTCGCGCTTCCTGCAGGCGTTGGACGAGGCGGTAAACCGGGAACGACGGCGACAGCGCTAGACCTCCTTGCATCCACGTACGGCGACGCTAGCTTGCCGCCAGTTTTTGAGCCGGAGACTTCGATGCGCCTGGGACCGATCCTCGCCGCCGCCACCCTCGCCACGCTGCTGGCGGCCTGCAATCGGTCCCAGCCGGCCACGCCCACCGGGAGCGAGCCGAAGGCCGCCGCAGCAGCCCCCAGCGACGCCGAGAAGCAGGCAATGCTGGCCAGCCTGCCCGCCCCCTACAACACCGCCGACCTGGCCAATGGCGAGGCCAAGTTCGCGCTCTGCCAGTCCTGCCACACAGTGGCCGAGGGCGGCGCCAACATGACCGGACCCAATCTCCATGGCGTGTTCGGGCGCAAGGCCGCCTCGCTGCCCAACTTCAAGTACTCCGACGCGCTGACCGCCGCCGGATGGATCTGGGAGCCGCAGCATCTCGACCACTGGATCGAGAAGCCGCAGACCTTCCTGCCTGGCAACAAGATGACTTTTGCCGGCCTCAACGACCCGAAGGACCGCACCGACCTGATCGCCTACCTGATGGTGTCGACCGGCTACAAGCCGCAGTAGGGGCTCGCCTGAAAGGCGCAAGATTCTGTCATCCGACAACCTTGACGAGCAGGTCGCGCCCGGTCATGGTGCCTTGTCGACCGTGAGCATCTGTAGGGTTCGACGTCCCAATCCGAAGGGCAGCGCCCCCCGCTGCCGGCCGGGCCCAGGGATCTGACACCCCCTTATTCCGGATCCCTGGCGCCGGCTGGCAAACCGGCGCCGCTCCCTGTCGGCGCTATTCCGCAGCGTTGGCCACGCGGGCCTTCTCGGCGTCCTCGAAGGCCTCGATCCGTCGAGCCGTAGCCATGGGCGACTTCGTGAACCGCGCCAGCAGGTTGTAGAACACGGGCACGACGAACAGCGTAACCAGGGTGGCGAAGATGGCCCCGAAGAAGATGGTCACGCCGATGGTCTTGCGCGCCTCGCCGCCGGCGCCGCCCCACAGAATCAACGGGATCGCACCCGCCGCCGCCGAGATCGAGGTCATGATGATCGGGCGCAGGCGCAGCGAGGCGCTCTCGATCACCGCCTCGCGTATACTGAGCCCCTCGTCACGCAGCTGATTTGCGAACTCGACGATCAGGATGCCGTTCTTGGCGGCGATGCCGACCAGGATGATCAGCCCGATCTGGCTGTAGGTGTTGATCGACGAGCCGGTGATCAGCAGGCCGAACAGCCCGCCCACGGCGGCCACCGGCACGGTCAGCATGATGACAGCCGGATGGATCCAGCTCTCGAACTGCGCCGCCAGAACCAGGAACACCAGGAGCAGCGCCATCCCGAAGGCCAGGCCTACCGACCCCGAGGCCTCCAGGTAGTCGCGCGCACCGCCGCCCCACTTGACGGTCACGGTTCCTGGCTGCTTGGCGGCCTCCGCCTTCAGGAAATCGATGGCCTCGCCCATGCTGTAGCCGGGGTTCAGCTGCGCCTGCAGGCTGATGGATCGCAGGCGGTCGACCCGCGAACGGTCGGGCGTGTCCCCGCGAACCTGGGTGGTGACCACCGATGACAGGGGCACCGTCTCTCCGCTGGCGGCGCGGACATAGAGTTTGCCGATATCGGTCTCGGTCTCGCGCTGCGCCCGCTCGGACTGCAGCAGCACATCGTACTCCTGGCCGTTCTTGATGTAGGTGGTCACCCGGCGCGACCCGAACATGGTCTCCAGCGCGCGGCCGACGGTCTGCGAGGACACGCCCAACGCGGCGGCCTTTTCACGGTCGATGTTGACAACCACGCGCGGGCTGGTGGGCTCGTAGTCCACGCGGGGCCGCGCCAGACCCGGGTTCGCGGCGGCCGCCGCGAGGACCGGCGCCATCCACCGTTCGATCTCCGGATAGTCGGAGCCTGTGGCGATCAGCGAGAGGCTGCTGCCTCCGCCGCCACCGCCGCCGGGTCCGCCACGTTGCAGGCCGCCTTCCGGATTGAGGATTACGCGCACGGAGGTTATCGAGCTGACCTCACGGTTGAGCCTGGCGGCTAGTTCCTGGGTGGTGATGTCGCCCTTTTCCGGCAGGATCGCGTTACCGCCGGCGGAGTTGAACGAGCCGCCGCCGCCGCCGCCGAACCGCGGCGTGACACTCACCTAGCGTTCGAGCGTGCCCTCGCGCACGTACTTCAGCAGGATCGCTTCCACCTGCTGCGCAGCCAGGTTGGTGTAGTCGTAGCCGGCGCCCTCGGGGGCCTGGATGTTGACGCCGGCGCGCCGGCGATCCTCTTCGGGCGTCAGTTCCTTGGGCAGGACGGTGAACACCCCCCACGCGGCCAGGGCCAGGACCGCGACGAGCACGGTGGCGGCAATCGACACCACCCGGTGGCCCAGCATCGCCTCGACCGAGCCGTGGTACGCGGCCTTGAGCCTGTTCA
>NZ_CADEGK010000113.1 GCF_902826855.1 uncultured Phenylobacterium sp.
AGGTCGTCGGCGACGCGCCGTAGCGTCTCCCGCGTGAAGCGTCGAAGGTCGGCGATCCGGTCGCCATGCTCGGGCGACAGGATGAAGCGGAAGTGGTGGCGGTCGCCGCTCCAGCCCTGAGTGACGGCCGCATCAACCTCGTCCGACGCGCGGTCGAAGAACTCCGGCCGTGCGCCCTCCATCCCGGCTCCCGAGCGGCCCAGATAGGCGACATGCGCGGCGAGCGCTGCGCCCCGGGCGGCGCCCGCTCCCGCGTGCCGCGACACCAGGGCCTTCACGATGACGCGCTGCCGGACGTCCAGTCGGAAGAGACGGCCTGAACGCGCCTGGGCGATCCTGAGGACGCCGGCGCGATCGCCGAGCGCGAAGAGGCGAGAAGCGGCCAGGCGCTGCAGGATGGCTGTGCGGGCCGGCGCGTGATCCGCCTTGACCCGCGTGGGCAGGCGCGCAATTCGATGCGGGGCGCGCGAGGCCGAAGCGGAATTCAGCCGAACCTGGATCGCATCTCGGGCCAGCATGATACCTCGCCAAGAGATCTCTGGACCCGCACGTCCCCGCAAGTCGCGGGATCGAGCGAAGGGCATGCTAAGTTCCAGAAAAACCTAAAGCAAACCCAAGAGCAAAGCACTCCTTTTATCTTGCCCTAAACCCCAAATTCCCCGCGAACATCAACACCAACCAAGTCGCCGCAAACCAAATCACGTCAACGCCACGCCACCACTCACGTCGTTACACCGAGTCTCTCCAGGGTGGCCAAAACGGAAAAACCCGCCCGGCCGAAGCCGAGCGGGTCAAGGACGGTTCGTGTGGAGTTCAGTTTGCGCGGACCCGGATCGCCACGTGCTGCACGCCACGTGCGGTCGCCTGCTGCGCCAGGTTCAGCGCCGGCCCGAAGGGATGCGAGCCGGTCGCGCGCGCCTCGTCGAGCGACTGCGCCAGGGTCAGGCAGCAGGTGGGTTCCAGGGCCATCAGCTCGTCATTTGCCCGGAAGGGAGCCGCCTTACCGTGCCGGTCGAAGTCGGCCCGGGCGAGCACGAGCGTCACGCCCTTCTGCTGCGCCCAGCGGATCGCGAGCCGCTCAGCGCCCTTGGCGCCGGTGGTCGCCAGCGCCATGTCCGGCCACTGCGACCGGGCCCAGTTCAAGGCGTCGAAGATGCGATTGCCGTCGGCCTGGCTGTCCGCGAACGGGGCGGCCCGGAAGGCCACCACCGGGCCCCCAGGATCGGCCTCGGTCGACCGGCGCCGCTCGATCGCCCGCAGCGCCTGCTTGGCCTCCAGCTGGGCCGCGGTCAGTTGCGTGCCGCGCCGGCTGCCGCGCCAGGGCGTCCAGACCTCTCCGGTCGCCGTGGTGTAGATCTCCGCTGCGGCGTCGCGGATCAATTCGCAGCCCGCCTGCGCCCCATCGGCCGCGCGTGTCGAGGCCGTGGCTTCCTGCAGTTCGGTGTCGGCCATCTCGGAGCCGTCGAAGTCGCGCTCCAGGCTCCGCATCCGGTCCCGTGAGCGGTCGGCCTCCCGCTCGATCCGACCCGCCGCCGAATGGAAAGCGCCGATGAGGCTCTCGGCGAGGATGGTCTGCACATCCTCCAGGGCTGTGTCGCCAATCAGGTCGAGCAGCTCGGTCATCACCGCCTGTCCTAGCTGCGCCAGGGCGTCTTCCGTGGGATGCGGGCGCACATCTTCCAGCGCCGAGGCTTGCACGTCGAACGCGGTATCCGAGGTCGAGAAGGCATGAAGGGAGAAGGTCATCGAAGGACTCCAGATTTGAGGGAATCGCCGATGCGCGCTCACGCGCAACGACCTCAGTCTTGGCCACGTCGGGTCCCGGCCAGTCACCGGAGCGGAGCGCGCCGCGCGGAGCGGAGGGAAACGGGCTTCAGGCCGTTGACGGGCCGGGTGACGTGACAAGATGAGAGGGCGTTGTGTGGGGGCGTTGCACCCGCCCGCAGAGGCGGGCGCTCCGTCCGGCGCGCCATTGCGCCGGGTGCTGAGCCGCCGCCTCGCTAACCCAGCCGGGCGAGTTTCAGCAGGTGGTCCCGATCGGTCGGCCGATAGGCCAAAGCCCCATGCGGGTCGCAGTAGGCGCCGCGGACGGCCTTTCGCCCACACAGGCAGAAGTCCTCGGCCAAGGGATCGCCCATCGGCCAACGGCACTGACCCCGTTGGATGCTCACGACGTTCGCCAGGCCGATCTCGGGCGGCGCGACGAGCCTGGGAGGCGCCGCCGCATAGCGCGGCCGCAGCCGCTGCTCGCGCTTCGGCTTGGCGCGCCGAGCTCCAGGCGCTGACGGCGCGGCCCGGCCGGACAGGCCGAGCCGGTGAATCTTGCCGATCACGGCGTTGCGGGTGACGCCGCCCAGGTTGCGGGCGATCTGGCTGGCGCTGGCGCCCTCCTGCCAGAGGCGTGAGAGGGTCTGGACGCGATCATCGGTCCAGGTTGAGGTCGCGGACATGGTTTCGGCTCCGGATCTGCGAGCCCGATCGGCTCGCCCCCGCCCGCCCTCGCTTCGCCTTCGCGTGAGGGATCGTCACCCGGATGGGCGGAGACCCGGCACGGGGCTCCGGGAGCCGCAGGCGACTAGAGCCCGACCCGGCCGCAGGCCGGGCACGCCCAGTATCCGGCGCGACCTCGCTCCACCCGACCCATCAAGGCCCGGCGGCCAGGACGGCAGAGTTGAGCTATCGTGCCATCCATGCCCTGGAGTTCGCCGCCGTCTCGCAAGAAGGTGCTCACCACGCCCGCCGACACGGCCCCTTGCCCATGTGGATCGGGGTTGGCCTTCGCGGGCCGCTGCCAGCGCCACCTGCCGGGCTTCCACCAGGGCCGGGCGTTTCGCGAGGCGATGGGGCAAGGGCGACTTGGAGGCGGCGCTGACCGCCGCTCGAGCCGACTTCACGCAGCATGCGATCTGGCACGCCACCAACACGGCGCCGGCCATGCGCGCCGGCAACCCGGCCGTGAAGATGCTGGTCGAGTCGGACATCACCTGCCTGGGCGCCTATGCCGAGACCGTGGCGGAGACGCTCTATCGCCTTGGCCGCGCCGCAGAGACACCGGCGCTGCTGGAGCGGCTGCGGCCGCTGATCGATGACCCCCGCTGGCCGCGGAAGGTCCTCTATCTGCAAGCTCAGTCCCTCTACATGGCGACGGACGACCGGGCGGAGGCCCGTCGCGAATTCGCCAAGCTCGTGCCCCTGACGCCCAAGGAAGCGGACGTCGACATCCTGCGGCTGGGGATCGGTTTGCTCGCCGACGAACTCTCGATGACCAAAGCGCTTCGGCTGTGCGACCGGGTGCTCGAACTGACCGAAGACCTGGACGACCAGCTGCGCTTCCGCGCGCTCAAGGCCGTCCGCTACCCGACGCATGGTGTGATGAGGACCAGGCAGTCGAGGAATTGGAGGCGGCGCTGGCGCTGGCGCTCGGCGACGAGGACGCCAAGCTGGATCCCGTCACCCAGTGGATTCTGAGCTGGATCCTCACGCACCTCGGCCTGATGCGCCCGGACCCGGCGATCTTTCAGCGGGCGCACGCGCTGCTGGAGGTGCGCCTGGCGCATCCGCATCTCACCCCGTTGGGCCGTGCGCGGATCACGGAGGAGCTCGCAGACCTCTACCGAACGGCGGGTCGCCCGGCGGAGGCGGAACGGGCCTACCGGGCCTCCCTCGATATCCATCCCAGCGCGCGAGGCGAGATATTCCTTGCGCAATCCATCCTCTTTCAGGGGCGCGCCCGGGAAGCTGATGACGGTCTCCGGGCCATCCGTATGGAGCGGCTCGGGCCGAACGAATACGAGGACTACGTCTTCGCCCTTGCCGGCGTCGCGGCACAGCTTGGCGATGACGACGCCCTCGCAGACGCCGAGCGGCGACTACGCGCCCACAAGTCAACCGATCCCTACTTCGAGCGGCGGCGCCTGAAGCTGATCGTGGAGGTGGCCGACGCCATGGCGGCCGGCGCCAGCGCGCCCCTGATCGAGCGGGTCCGACGCCTCCTGACGACGCCGGTGCGCACCTTCAACCGCTACATCATGGCCGAGCCGAACATCAACGGCATGGGCTTTCGGGTGAACAACATGCTCGAAGATCTCTCCAAGGCGCGGACCACCCGGGCGCGCCGCAAGCCCTGAGCTCCCGGTCGTCGACCACATGCAAAAGGTGGCCAGCCGCGCGGCCTGGCCACCTTCCGACAGTCGATAGGCGACCGCTTAGAACGGGATTTCGTCGTCCAGGCCACCGCCCATTGGGGTCTCTTCCAAAGCCGGGCCCGCGGAACGATCGTGGCGGTCCTTGATCCGGAGGCCCTCGACGATCAGCCGAAGATCATAGTGGGCGGTCCCGTCCTTGCCGGTCCAGGTGTCGTTCTCGACGTGGCCGCTCACCACCACCCGTGCGCCCTTGCGGGCATAGGCGCCGATGTAGTCCTCGGCGGTCTTCTCGTTGAAGCAGATGCAGTTGAAGCCGGTGGTGCGCTCGCCCATCTGGCCGTCGCCGCGCCGAAACCGCACGGTCTCCAGGACGCGGAAGCTGGCGCGCTTCTTGCCCGAACCCTGGGCCGCCAGGATCGAGGGATCGGCGGCGAGATAGCCTTCGATGATCACGCTTTGCATGGTCAGTCTCCTTGGTCTGAAAGGGGGTGTCAGGCGGCTTGCCGCCGGTCGTCGGCTGCCCGGTCGGCGGCCCAGTCGAGGACCGTCAGCGAGCGGATCACCAGCTCCTTGGCGGCGCGCTCGCCGCCCTCGCGCGCCTCGTAGCGGTTGTCGACGAAGGCGCCGACCGCCACGACCTCGCAGCCGGCCGCGATGCCCTCGGCGATTACGCGCTCGTTGAGCCCCTTGGCCCAGCTGACGCAATTGACCCCGACCACCCGTGGCTCGCCGGCGGCGTCACGACCCCGGTTCTCAAGGAGGCGGAACACCGCCTTGGCGTAATCCTCGGTCACCTGCGGATCGGCCGCCAACCGGCCTACGAACACGACATTCTGCATGACAGTCTCCTGATGAAAGCGAAGCTTCGAGGCCTAATCCCCGATCAGCTTCACCCGGCGAGGCCCTCCCTCCTCGCCACCCTTCGGCGTCCCGGCCGCCCCCAAACGGTCGCCATCCGGCCCTGGCCTCCGCCGCCGCTGGCGCGTAGTCCTTCGGCGATGAGTGACTTCCTCGACGTCTCCGGGCTCTGGGGCGCGCGCTACCGCTTCCGGCGCACCGCGCCCGCAGAACTGCCGGTGATGGCCGGCAACCTGCTGGTCGCGGCAGGGCCGCCAGCGCGCCTGAAGGTCCTGTTCTGCGGCGCGGCCAGCAGCCTGGCGGACGCGGCGCCGGTGGTCGTCGAAGCCCTGAAGGCCAACCGCAATGCGCGCCTGAACGTGGCGCGGACGGTCCGCGAGGCCGAGCACGCCGACATCGTCGCGGCCGTCGGCCCGGACACGGAAGCCGCCGACCTCGACTAGGGTCAGGACCCCGGGTCGAGCGCCTGGACGACCGCGTGGCGGCCAACCACGGCCGCCGCCACGTCCGGCCCGTCGACGGGCACGAAGACCCGAAGGGTGTAGGCGATGATCTCGGTGAAGCAGCCGAGCGCCACCAGCGAGGCCCGGTCGCCCGCGCCGCCCACCACCTCGATCCGCCAGCGGTCCATCACTCGCGCGCGGCGAAGCCAGAACCCGCCCGCGAGGCCCAGCTGCACCCCGCGCTCCAGCACCTCGCGCAGGACCAGCGATCCGTCCGACCACGCCTCGGCCAGGCTCGTCACGCCAAGTGCGGCCTTGAGGGCGGCCACCTGGCTCGCATCGAGCACGCGGCCCAGCCAGCGCCGCCCGTCCGGGGCTTTCACACGGCGCACCTGCGCCCCCTTGGCCGGCAGCCGCGCCCAGACCGGCAGCAGGAGGCCGGTGGCCAGCGTCAGCTCGCGCGTCCGCCAGGGATCGGCCGCCGCGATCTCGGCCTCCCAGATGGCGCGCCAAGCCCCCGCCTCGGCGGGCGCCCACGCCGACTCCTCGAACGCCTTGGCGGTCTCCAGCGACTTGCCCTCCGGCCGGCGCAGGCGGACCGCCGGCAACAGCCGGTCGTTGTCGTCGGTGGTGGTCAGGCCGAGTTCGACCAGTGCGGCGCGGCCGGACCGGCCGTTGACGGCGAGGATGGCGGCTTCGCCGAGGCGTTCGGCCAGGCCGAGCGCTTCGTCGGCGCGCAGGAACTCGCGGCGGCTGCGCAGCCTGAACCCGATCAACCGCGTCTCCGCGCCGGAGCCAGGGTCGGTGCGCACCGTCTCCTCCGACAGCACCTGCAGGTCCTCGGCCACGATGTCCTCCACCCCGTGGTCCAGCAGGCCCGCGGCGGCGGCGCGCTCGATGACGCCGGCCAGGATCTTCTCGTAGTCGGCGAAGAGCGCGTTCTGGTCGGCGATGCGCAGCGCCAGCAGCCGGTTCAGGAAGGTGGTGATCGGCGGCAGGTCGTCGGCCCCCTTCAGCAGCCCCTCGGAGTCCAGCAGCGACAGACCGGTCTTGGCCTCGAAGTCCCCCAGCGACATGCTCTCCAACTCGCCCCAGGCCAGGGCGCCGTAGAGCACCATGAGCGCGCGGCGCGCCCAGGGGCTCTCCAGGTTGTCCTCGGCGCGGAAGAGCCCGGCGCCGGCCACGCGCCGTTCGCCGCGGGTCAGTGCGCCCAGCGAGTCCAGCCGCCGCGCGATCGTCGACAGGAACCGCTTCTCGCCGTGGATGTCGGTGGTGGCCGGCCGGAACAGCGGCGCTGAGGCCTGGTGCGTCCGATGTGTGCGCCCCAGGCCCTGGATCGCCGCGTCGGCCCGCCAGCCCGGCTCGACGAGGTAGTGGACCCGGCGCTGGCGGTTCATCGCATCGAGGGCGGCGTGGTAGCTGCGGCCGGTGCCGCCGGCGTCCGAGAAGACGAGGACCCGCTTGCGGCCATCCATGAAGGCGTCGGTTTCGGCCTTGGCGGCCGAGGCGCTGCGGCGCTCCACGACACGGCGGCCGTCGCGCAGGACGACCCGGCGCGTCCGCCCGGTGATCTCCGCCACCGCGCCCGTGCCGAAGCCGTCCAGCACGGCGTCCAGGACGCCGGGGACCGCCGGTAGGCTCGCAAGCCCCGCGATGGTCTCGTCGCGCAGTCGCAGCGCCTCCTGGCTGTGCACCGGGTGGCCGTCCTGCATGACCGGCACCAGCGTCACCTCGCCGTCCTCGCCCTCGATCGCCTCCATGAGCGCTGTGGGAAAGGCGCCGCGCAGGTAGTCGAGGACATACTCCTTGGGCGTCAGGTCGACGGACAGGTTCGACCACTCCTCGGGCGGGATCTCGGCCAGCCGCCGACTCATCACCGCCTCGTTGGTCGAGACGATCTGGACCACCGAGGAGCGCCCCGCGGCGAGATCGGTTCGGATCGCCGCGATCAGGGTGGGGGCCTTCAGTCCGGCCAGCAGGTGTCCGAAGAAGCGCAGCTTGGCGCTCTCGAACGCCGAACGCAGCGCGCTCAGGGCCGCGCCGCTCTGCACCTTGCCCTCGTCGTCACAGACGCCGACCGCCTTCAGCGCCGCGCCCAGGTTGGCGTGGATCACCTGGAACGCGTCGGCCCAGGCATCCCAGATCGCGACGTCGTCGGCGGTCAGCGGATGCTCCAGCGGCGTGTATTCCACGCCCTCGAAGGACAGGCTGCGGGCCACGTAGAGGCCCATCGCCTTCAGCTCGCGGGCCACCAGCTCCATGAAGGCGATGCCGCCCGCCTCCGCCGCCTCCAGGAAATCGGCGCGTGTCGCAAAGGGCGCCTCCGGCCCGCCCCATAGGCCCAGCCGAGACGCGTAGGCGAGGTTGGCGGGTTCCGTCGCGCCGGTGGCGGAGACGTAGAACACCCGCGCGCTCGGCAGCCGGTTCTGCAGCGCCAGGCCCGCCAGGCCCTGCTGCGAGGCCTTCTTCGGCCCCCGGGCGCCGGCGCCGCCGGCCGCGCCGCCCATGGCGTGGGCCTCGTCGAACACCACGACGCCGTCGAAGTCCGCGCCCAGCCAGGTCACGATCTGGTCGAGGCGCGAGGCCCGGCCGCCCCGCGCGGGCTGGCGCAGGGTGGCGTAGGTGGTGAACAGCACCCCGCGCTCCAGCCCGATGGCCTCGCCGAGCTTCCAGCGCGCCTGGGCGATCACGTCGTGGGCGCTGCCGCCGATCGCCTTCCAGTCACGCTGGGCGTCCTCCAGCAGGGCCTCATTGCGCGAGAACCAGAGCGCGCGAACGCGTCCCTGCGCCATGTTGTCGGCGATCACCGCGGCGATCTGCCGGCCCTTGCCGGCGCCGGTGCCGTCGCCCAGGAACATGCCGCGCCGGAGCTGGAACCCACCCTCCGCGCCCTCCGTCCCGTCCTCGACCCGCCGCAGCTCGTGCGGCGCGTCGCTGAGCGTCCACGCTCCCGCCAGCAGGGCGGCGTGCGCCTCGCCGGCATAGATCACGGTCTCAGCCTGGGCGTCCGACAGCTGTCCCTCGGCGCGCAGGTGCGGCGGCAGCATCGGCCGGTAGGACGGCGCCGGCGGGGCCACCGAGGCCATTGCCCCAGACTCCACCAGCGGCGTCGGGTGCGGATGGGCCTGGGCGAAGACGATGCGGCCGGGCCGCCAAGCCTGGTAGAGCCCGACGTCGCGCCCTTCGCCGCTCCAGTCGCAGACGGCGTAGTCGAGCGGCGCGGCCCCCTCGACGACCCGCAGCGCCATCGTCGAGCCCCTCAGCGTCCGCGTCCTTGGGACGAGGCCGCTGGGCGCTGGGCGCGCGATGCGGGCCTGCGCTGTCGGCCGGGCGGGCAGGGCGGATGCCCAGGCCGCCGCCTGCGCCAGGTCGTCCGCCGTGGCGACCTCCAGACCGGCCCCGCCCTCGCCGCGATCGATGACCAGCAGACCGGTGTCGATGTTCGTCCCGTGCTTGAGGAATGCGCCTGGCGGCAGGCTGAGCCCGCCGACCAGCCGGCCGTGACGCCGCAGCATCGCCAGCAGGTCGGCATCCGAGAGCGCAGTGGCCGGCACGATGGCGGCGAGCCGGCCGCCGTCCGCCAGGCAGGCCAGGGCGGCTAAGAGGTGCGACCCCAGGCCCGCGAACGGCGGGTTCATGACGACGACGTGGAACGCGCCGGCGGCCGGCAGCAGGTCGCCCAAGTGGGCCGCGTCGAGGCGCGTTCGCGCCGCGCCCGGGAACAACCCGTCCAGCAGCCCGGCGCGGCGCTCGCTTAGCTCGTTCAGTACGACCTGCGCGCCACAGGCTTCCGCAAGCGCCGCCACCATGCCGATTCCGGCCGAGGGCTCCAGCACCTGGTCGCCCGAGCGCACCTGCGCGGCCAGCACCAGCAGCGCCGCCCAAGGGGCCGGGGTGGAGAACTGGTCGAGCGCCAGCTGGTGCTCGGAACGGCGGGTGTGGGTCAGGCCCAGGGCCGCCATGTCCGCCAGCGCCGTCAGGATCTCGCCCGGCGCGTCCTCGAGCCGGCTGACCTGCGGCCCCAGGCGCCGCACCTGCAACACCATGGCCGCCTCGATGGCGTCATAGGCGTCGCGCCAGTCCCATGCCCCATCGGCGTCCGTGGCGCCGAAGGCGGTGGTCAGCACGGCCGACACCGTGCGCCGTTCCAGGGGGCGGCCGCGGAAGAGGTGAGGGGCCAGCGTCCGGGCGGCGGCGAGCAGGTTGGCGGACCGATCGCGGTCCGGCGTGTCGGCGGCGAAGAGGGGCAGGGCGGCGTTCATGGCGGAGCTCCCGCCCGGCGCGGAAGGCGCCTCCCTCCAGTCCGCCGGGCTTGCTCCCGCCCGCCCTTCCTTCACCTCCCACGACGCGCAGTAGGACGGCGCCGTCCCGGAGCGACCGGAACGGCGCCGTCGACCCGACAAGCGCACCGCGGTGGGAGCCGCCGTCGCAAGGACGGCGCGAAACGCTCCAGACGTGCCCACCCCTGGCCACACCGGTTTCGGCGGTGCGGAGCGCCAGGCGTTCGCGACGGGCATGCGCCGCCGCCAGGTGGTCGCTCAGGCGGCGCGCGGGGCCTCGACCGCCGCGGGCGCACCCTCTTCAACCGGGCTTTCCGGCTCGTCGGGGGCCTCCGGCTCCTCGGGCAGCTCGGCCGTCCACGACAGGTAGGCGGGCGCCCAGCCGCGCTCGGCGGCCCGTTCGGCGACCAGCGAGACGAGCTCGTCCTTTTTGGCCGCGCCCGCGCGGGACTCTCCGGCCCCCATCTGGTCCAGCATGTCGAGGAGCTTGGCCTTGGGGTGCGCGCCCAGGAACGCCTCATCCGGGGTCCAGTGCAGGGTGACGTCAGCTTGGCAGAGGGCGGCGACCTCCACCGCCTCTGACCGCGCTGATCGGCGGATCGACGTGGTGCGCTCCTCGCGGAGGTCGAGGCTTAGCGCCACGACCTCCGCAAGCAGGGCCATCTTCTCGCCGTGGGCCAGCCCGGCCACCCAGGCGATCGGCGAGAGCGCCGTGGCGGCCCAGGCCGCGCGGCGGTCGGCCAGCCGGCGGCGCACGTCGCCGTCCAGCGCCTCGATCGGGGACACGCGGGGCCGGCCGTAGGCCTCGGCCTCGATCGTGAGTGCGCCGCCACCGCGGCCGCGGCCCTGGTGCAGCACCAACACGGCGAACAGCCGGGCGACCAGGGCGGTAAGGGCCGCGCCGGGGTCGTCGGCCAGGGCCCGGATCAGCGCCCGGGTGGCTGCATCGGTACGCACCTCGTGCAGCGCATGACCCACGCCCTCCAGGTCCGGCCGCGGCGCGATCGCGATGGGTACAGCCGCCGGGACCGACGTGACGTCGCGGTGCGCCGACGGCAGCTCCCACCGTTCATCATCGTCGCCATCCTCGTGCTCCTCATCGACGTCGTCCGCCTCGACCACGGGTGCGGGCGGGCCGAAGGCGCGCAGGCTGACGCCGGTGGCGGTGTCCGAGAACACCTGGATGAACGTCACGTCTCGCGCGGGTTCGCTGGCGAGGTCCGCCGCCAGCGTCGCCGACAGGTAGGCGGCGACGACGGGATCAACGTCGTCCGCCGCCCAGTCGAGGTCCGCGAGGGCCGCCTCGGCCTCTTGCTCGGCGTTCTGCGCGTCTTCCCAGGCGGCGAGCCCCTCGGCGTCCAGGCCCATCCCGTAGGCGTCGCCGAACGACGCCAGCGCCGGATCGTCGATCTCGGCCGGCGCCACGGCGACCTGGACATGTACGCCGTCGGCGGCGAGCGCCTGCGCCAGCCCCTCGGCGCGCGCCACCCACGCCGCCTGCAGGATCTCCGGATCGAGCACCACGTCAGGCCGTTCGCCGAAGAGGTCGGTCTCGATCCGCCGGCCGCCGCGTAGCGGTCCGCGCCCACAAGTCGGAACCGCCGGTCGCGCACGGTCACCTGCCCGGCGTTGAGGCGGTCGGTGACCCGCCATTCCTGGAAGCCGAACCCGTTCATCGCCGCCTCGGCGATCTCGCCCTGCTCCTTGCGGTTGGGCAGCCGCGCCAGCAGCCGGGCCTGGCGCAGGGTGATGCGGCCGCCCTTCAGGGCCTCGATCGCCTTCGGATGCAGCTCGGCCAGCGCCGCGAGCCGCCGGATATCGACCTCGGCATACCCCAGAGCGCCGGCGATGACCGTAGGCGTGAGCTTGGCCTTCGACATCTTGCCGATGGCCACGATGATGTCGGCCACATGCACCGGCACGGCGGTGTTGGTGAGCACGACCGCGGCCGCCTGGCGGGCGGGATCGGTCTCCACGAAGGCCTCGACGGGATAGTCGTCGGTGATCCGGCCGGCGTCGCGCAGCAGCTCGAGGGCCAGCAATCGCCGGCGGCCATCGAGGGCCATGCCGGGCTTCTCCTTACGTTTGCCGGGCCGGACCGTCAGCGGCTGCAGCACACCGGCCGCGAAGATGGTCTCGGCCAGCTCCGGCACGCCGTCGTCGGCCGGTTCGCTGAAGCGCATGTTCTCAGGCGCGACACCAAGGTCGCGCAGGGCGAAGAGCTTTGGAAGCCGGGCCGGCAGGGTCTCAACGGTGGACGCGTTCGCAGACATGGGGAGTCTCCCGTCCGGTCGCGCGGGACCACCCCTGCGGCCTGGACGCCCCGCCCCGCCCTTCCTCCCCGCCTTCCGCCCGCCAGACGTCGTTCCAGTCCCCGGCGCCAGGCGGCGGCAACGCCACGCGCGCCGTGACGCCGGTGGCGATCAGGCCGGCCCGCAGACGCGCCGCGGACCGCTCCCCGTCTGGGCCGCGATCGCCGGCGATCAGGACGCGGCGCACGCCCGGCGGCGCGCGCCAGCGGCGCAGGTTGCTGGTCGAGAGCAGCGCCCAGCCGGGTTGGCCGAACAGCGCCATGGCGCCCAGGGTCGAGAAGACCCCTTCGGCCACCAGCATCTCGGCGGCGCCCTCGCCCAGCCGCACCGCCGATCCCGCGGGCAGGAGGCCGATGAGTTTGCGGGAGGGCCGCGCGCGCCGGCTCCGCCGCCCCTGCGCGTCGAGGTAGGTGACCTCGACAGCGGTCAGCGCCCCGTCCGGACCCGAAACACTCGCCAGGAGCGCGGGCAGCCGTGGCCCGCGATCGCGATAGATCGAGAGTGGCGTGGCGGCCTGGGCGCGCAAGGCGTTGGCCAGATCGACCCCCGGCTCGATGCCCCGGGCCCGGCAGTGCCGCGCGGCCGGACCGTCCATCCCCAGGGGACCGGCGGCGGCCCACAGCGCCTGCGCTGCGCGGAGGCGCTCGGCCCGCGTCGGCTCCGGGCGCACGAGCCGCGGCCCCTCGGCGCCGCCGTCACAGAGCCGGTTCTCAGCGTCGATCCAGCCGCTTGCGCGCAGATCGTCGAGCACCTCGCGCCAGTCGGCGGCGCCGAAGCTGTGCACCAGCACGCGGCCCTCGACGAGGCGCAGGGAAACGGACCGGTCGGCGGCGCGATGGCCTGGCGCCGGAACCAGGGCGCGGCTTCCCCCCGCATAGCATTCGCCGCCGAGCCGGGCGGCGAGCCCCGACAAGCTCTGCGTTCCAGTGATGGCGCGGGACATGGCCAACTCCCAGGCTTCCTCGCCGGGCCGTCCCTTCCTCCGCCCCCGGATCGTCAGGGCTGGAGTCTTGTCATTCATCGACCGTCGTTCCATCGAGTGGGGCAGATGGAATCGACCGACCAAGCGCTGCTCTATCTGCTCGACCTGCGCCTGCAGGCGCGCGGCCGGCCGGAGGCGACGCGGATCATCGACCGTTGTTTGCGCCTCCTCACGCAGAGCCGATCCGCCGATCCCGCGACGCTGGCGGGGCTGGACCAAGAGCTGCAGCAGCTGCGCGAGGACCTCGAACGACGGTTCGGACCGCCGAAGGCCCATCGGATCCACTAGAGCCCGGACTCATGAGATCGGACAGGCCGAGGGCGTCGCGGCCAGGGCGGCCACGCGGCCATGGCGGTGGAGAATGGAACGGCGGGCAGGTCGCGAAGCGGCGCCCGTGTTCGACTTCCATGCGGGGCCTGACGGGCTGGTGGTTCAAGTCACCAACCGCCGGTCCGGTTGCGCCGCAACTGGGCCATGGCCGCCCGATGACGACGCGGCCAGCGACAATCGCCCGGACCTCTCTGGCATCTTGGCGGATGACTGGATGATCCAGTTCCCCGATGATCTCGTGCGGTAGCCAACCGGACGCAGGGCCCGGAGAATCTGTTCCCGGGCGAGGCCCGCTGATGCCCCGCGGCGCCATGAACGAGAGCGCGGTCGCCTTCCAACGGCGGGACCAATGGAGCGGAACCGGTGTGGGCCCGCAGGTGAGTCGGTCGACCGCGACCCCATGGACGTGGCGTTCGCGCTGGAGGCTCCGGGGCCACGCCAGACGGCTTCGTCCGTCTTGGGCGTGGGTTGACCGTACGCGCGCCAAACGAAGGGTCCGACAACCCTTCAAGGAACCCGTTCAGCGCTACCTTGCCGCCGACACGGAGCGCCTCGGTGCTGCTTATGACCAACCGCGCTTGCGAGAAGGCGGTGTGATACTCGGCCTCGGTCGGCGCTCTTAGGTCGCCGTCCGGCTCCAGGGTCTCAGCCGCCGAGGTGAAGGTGAAGGGCGCGCAGGCGTACGCCGGCTTATGGCGAAGCCAGGACCGCACCAGAACATCCTCCAGCGGCAGCGCGGCCACGAAGTAGTGCGCTAGGATCGCGATATCCACCAACGGGTCGGGTTCGACGACGGTCGCCAAACGAACAAGCTCCAGGCCCGGAACGTCGTGCTCTCCGGCAACGGCGATCGGCTCCACGTTGACCTCCGCCGCTACCAGAATCCGAGACGCGACCTCAGCGACAGCGACTACCGCCTGATGATCACCACGGTCGCCAAGCTCTCGTCGGCGGTCATCTCGCACGCGACGGTTCGCAAGGAGCTTGAGGCGGCTGACGCGAAACCCGCGGGAGCTGGTGGTCCTCGTGTCGCCCTCGATCACCTTGGACATGCCGATCGCCGTCCTCGATCTGGAGAACGGCTTCCTCAAGCGTTGACTACCGTCCGAGTTCGACACCGCGGCCGGCCTCAAGCACCCGTGCGCCGCGCGGGCACGGGACCAGGTCCACTCTGCGACCGATCTTCGGCAAGGTCTGCCCGAAGCCGAGGCGGGCGTAGTGCTCCTCGCCTCCGCGGTCCCGAACGATCACCCACGGCACGCCGCCCAGCTCGTCGTGGGCCCCACGCTGCACGACTCGCCCGCGAACGGCCTCGGATCCCAGTTCGCGGACGGCGCGCCGGGTCTCGAGCCGCCGCTGATGCCAGGTGCGGATGATGTCCTGCCGCAGCTGCAACCCCCGCAGGCGTGTCTCCAGATCTGCGTCCAACCGGTAGCGGCGGCCCTGCCGGGTCGCCAAGCCGAGCATCTCCAGGCGACGCAGGCGCCCGCGCGTCAGGGCCGCCCACGCGTTGTTGCCGCCCACGCCGTCTTCCACCATGCGCTCGGCGTCTGCCGACGCCACGAGGCGCCGATCGAAGCCGGTGAACCGATCGGCCTGCGTTTCCCGCCAGACGCGGCGTTCCGCTTCGCCCCGCGACAGGTCGCCCAGCAGCCCGTCCGCGACCTCCTGGGCGCGGGCCCGGAAGCCGTAGCCGACGTAGCTGCGCGGCATCACCAGATCGCGGCCTGAGGCGCGGCGTCCGCGAATCAGGACGTGGGCATGGGGTTGGTCGGTGTCGTAGTGACAGGTGGCGACCCATTGTAGGTCGGGCTCGCCCAGGTCGTCG
>NZ_CADEGK010000114.1 GCF_902826855.1 uncultured Phenylobacterium sp.
GGCCCAGGAGCGAGCAGGAAACCACCATCGCCCTGTGCCGACGCCTGTCCGAGCGGTGGCCGTGGCTGAGCCTGGACGACTTCCGCGAGCTTCTGGCGCCGGATTGCGACTATCGCAACGTCCCCATCGCTGGCGACAGGCACATCGGCCCCGACGACGCACACGCCATGCTCAGCCGCATGCAGGCGGCCTGGGACATCCGGCTCGAGGTGCTGGGCATCACGGCGGGCGGCGACAAGGTGCTGACCGAGCGCATGGAGTATTTCCACCACAAGGCCGGGGAACGCGAGGATTGCGAACTGCCGGTGATGGGCGCGTTCGAACTGAAGAACGGCAAGATCACTGCCTGGCGCGACTACTTCGAATTGACCCACGCCAAGGCCCTGATGGGCGGGTGACGCGAAAGACCGCGTCACCTCACCTGGTTCAGTTTACGCCTTCACGTTGACCAGAGTGCGCCCGCGGATGCGGCCGGCGAGGATGGCCGCAGCCGCGTCGGGGACCGCCGCCAGCCCGATCTCGGTGACGGTCGAGGCAAGCTTGCCGACGTCGAGGTCGCTGGCCAGGCGCCGCCAGGCCTCCAGCCGCGCCGCCTGGGGCGCGTTGACGCTGTCGATACCCGCCAAGGTGATGTTGCGCAGGATGAAGGGCGCGACCGAGGCCGGCAGGTCGATGCCCTGCGCCAGGCCGCAGGCGGCGACGGCGCCGCGATAGCGGGTCTGGGCCAGGACATTGGCCAGGGTGTGGCTGCCGACCGAATCGACGGCGCCGGCCCAGCGCTCCTTCTGGATCATGCCGCCAGGCGCGGAGAGTTCCGCGCGGTCGATGATCTCGGAGGCGCCCAGGGCCTTCAGGTAGGCTTCTTCTTCGCGACGGCCGGTGGAGGCGACCACCCGATGGCCCAGGCCTGACAAGAGGGCGATGGCGATGGACCCGACCCCGCCATTGGCTCCCGTCACCAGCACGTCGCCCTGACCCGGCGCGACGCCCGCGTGCTCCAGCGCCAGGATCGCGAGCATAGCCGTGTAGCCGGCGGTGCCGATGGCCATGGCGTCGCGCGTGCTGGAGGCCGCTGGAACCGGGACCACCCAGTCGCCGGGGACGCGGGCGAGTTCGGCATAGCCGCCGTCGTGGGTCTGGCTGAGCCCCCAGCCGTTCACCAGCACCTTGTCGCCAACCGCATACCGGGCGTCCGAGGAGTCTGTGACCGTGCCGGCAAGGTCGATGCCCGGCGTGAGCGGGAAGGTCTGGATGATGCGCTGCCCAGCCAGCGCCAGGCCGTCCTTGTAGTTCACCGTGGACCACTCGACGGCGATCGTCACGTCGCCCGCCATGAGGTCGTTGGGCTCAAGGTGCGTCAGCGCGACGCTCACGCCCTGATCCGTCTTGCTCGCTCGCAGCGCCCTGAAGCTCATCTGTATCCGCCTGGCCGTTTGTTGTGTGGGCGGACCATCGTCGAGGAGGCGCGCCGCTGCAAGGGCGGGGGCGGCGCGGTGGCTGACTCGAAGAGATCTCAATGACCGTCATCGCCCGGCTAGTCCGGGCGACCCATGATCGCCCGCGTCGCCGAGGGCCGCAGCGGCGCCGTCGCATGCCGTGCATGGGCGCGGAGATCATGGGTGGCCCGGACAAGCCGGGCCATGACGTACCTGAAAAGGCGAAACCGGCGGCGGACGGGCCCCGCCCCTCGCCGTCTCTAGATGTGCAGCACCTTGCCGTAGGCGTCCAAAGTCGCCTCGTGCATCGCCTCGCTCATGGTCGGGTGCGGGAAGACCACGTTGTGCAGGTCCTCTTCCGTGGCCTCCAGGGTCATGGCGATGGCGAAGCCCTGGACCATCTCGGTCACCTCGTGGCCGATCAGGTGAGCGCCGATGAGGGCGCCGGTCTTTCCGTCGAAGACCACCTTGATGAAGCCCTCGGTGTCGGAGGCGGCGATGGCCTTGCCGTTCACCCGGAACGGGAAGCGGCCGACCTTGGGCTCCAGCCCCTGCTCCTTGGCCTGGGCCTCGGTGACGCCCACGGAGGCGACCTGGGGGTTGGTGTAGGTACAGCCTGGGATCGGCGCGGTGAGGTTCGCGGGCTTCAGGCCGGCGATGTGCTCGATACAGTGCACCCCCTCGTGGCTGGCCTTGTGGGCGAGCCACGGCGGGCCGGCGATGTCGCCGATGGCGTAGAGGCCGGGCACGCCCGTGCCACCGTGGCTGTCGGTGACCACGTGGGTGCGGTCGATCTTCACCCCCAGGGCCTCCAGACCCATGTCCTCGACGTTGCCGACGATGCCGACGGCGACGATGCAGACGTCGGCTTCCAGGGTCTCGGCCTTGCCGCCGATCTCGATGTCGAGCGCCACGCCCTTGGCGGTCTTGGCGAGCTTCTTGACCGCGGCGGGGACCTTGAACTTGATGCCGCGCTTCTCGAAGGCCTTGTGGGCGGCCTTGGAAACCTCCTCGTCCTCCACGGGCAGGATGCGGGGCAGCATCTCGATCACCGTAACATCCACGCCCAACGCCCGGTAGAAACTGGCGAATTCCATCCCGATGGCGCCGGAACCGATGACCACCATGGTCTTCGGCACGTTCTCCGGGACCAGGGCCTCGCGGTAGGTCCAGATGCGTTCGCCGTCCGGCTCCAGGCCGATGGGCGGGATAGTGCGGGCCCGTGCGCCGGTGGCCAGGATCACGTGCTTGGCGGTGAGCTTGCGCGAGCCGACCACGACGGTCGGGGCTCCCCCCTTGCTTGAATCTGGGCCCTTCTCCAGCTTGGCGGAGCCCTCGACCACCTCGATCTTGTGCTTCTTCATCAGGAAGGTGATGCCGCCCGAGAGCTGCGCGGCCACCTTGCGCGAGCGCTGGATCACGGCCGTGAAGTCGAAGGCGCGCTTCTCGACGCTGAGGCCGTAGTCCTTCAGATGGTCGAGCGTCTCGTAGATCTCGCCGGACTTCAGCAGCGCCTTGGTGGGTATGCAGCCCCAGTTCAGGCAGATGCCGCCCAGCTCGGCCCGCTCCACGATGGCGGTCTTGAACCCCAGCTGCGAGGCCCGGATCGCGGTCACATAGCCGCCCGGCCCGGAGCCGATGACGATGACGTCGAAGGCGTCGGCCATCAGAGTAACCTCTCGATCGCGCCTTCCAGCGCCTTGGGTTCAGTGGTGGGAGCGAAGCGGCCCTTCACCTCCCCGTTTCGGTCGACGAGGAACTTGGTGAAGTTCCACTTGATGCCTTCGCTGCCCAGCACGCCCTTCTTGGCGCGCTTCAGGTAGCGGTAGAGCTGGTGCGCCCTGGGGCCATTGACGTCGATCTTCCGCATCATCGGGAAGTCGACGTCGTAGGTCAGCGAGCAGAAGGACTTGATCTCGGCCTCGTCGCCCGGCTCCTGCGCCCCGAACTGGTTGCAGGGGAAGCCCAGCACCACCAGGCCGCGGTCGCGGTACTTGCGGTAGAGCTCTTCCAGCCCCGCGTACTGGCCCGTAAAGCCGCACTGGCTGGCGGTATTGACGATCAGCACCACCTTGCCGCGGTAGTCCTTCAGCGGCGCCGGCGCCCCGTCGATGGTCTCGGCGGTGAAGTCGTAGATGCTCATGGCCCCCGTCCCGTCCGTGGCCCCTAGACGATCATCCGCAGCGGTTCTTCCAGGAGTTCCTTGAAGGCCGCCAGCCAGCGCGCGCCGACCGCGCCGTCCACGACCCGGTGATCGCAGGTGAGCGTGACGGACATGACGTTGGCGATGACGATCTCGTCGCCCTTCACCACCGGCCGCTTCTCGCCGGCGCCTACCGACAGGATGCAGCCCTGCGGCTCGTTGATGATCGAGGCGAAGGTCTTGATGCCGAACATGCCGAGGTTGGAGACGCTGAACGTACCGCCCTGGAACTCGTCGGGCTTCAGCTTCTTGTCGCGGGCACGGGCGGCCAGGTCCTTGGCCTCCTTGGCGATCTGCGCCAGACCCTTGGTCTCGGCCTTGCGGATGATCGGCGTGATCAGCCCGCCCGGGATCGCCACGGCCATGGCGATGTCAGCGTGGTGGTGCATGGCGATGCCTTCGGGCGAATAGGAGGCGTTGGCCTCCGGCACCTTCTGCAGCGCCACGGCGCAGGCCTTCATGACGAAGTCGTTGACCGAGATCTTCACGCCCTCCTTTTCCAGGAGGCCGTTGATCCGTGCGCGGGCGGCCAGGAGGGCGTCGATCTCGATGTCGAGGCTGAGCGGGAAGTGCGGCACGTCGCGGAAGCTGTCGGTCATCCGCCGCGCCACGGTCTTGCGCATGCCGTCCAGCGGGACGAGGTCGTAGCTGCCGGGCGCGATGCCCATCTGCTCGAGGCTCTGGGCCTGGCGGGCGGCAGGCGCCGCCGCGGGCGCCGAGGCCTTTGCGCCGGCGGCGGGCGCGGCGGCCGGGGCCGCCTTGGCCTGTCCGGGCTGGGCCGCGTCGATGTCGGCCTTGATGATGCGGCCGTGCGGGCCGGAGCCACTCACCGACGCCAGGTCGACGCCCTTCCGCTCGGCCAGTCGGCGAGCCAGCGGCGAGGCGAAGATGCGGTTCCCGTCCCGCTTCGGCGCGGGCGCCGAGGCTGCGGCCGGCGCGGGCGCAGGGGCCGGCGCAGCGGCGGCGGGCGCTTCAGCCTTGGCGGGCGCGGCCTCGCTCTTCGCGGCCGGCGCGGGCGCGGGCGCGGAGTCGCCGCCGCTGAGGCGCGCGATCGCCGCGTTGACCTTCACGCCCTCGGTGCCTTCGTCGACCAGCAGGGCCTCGATGGTCCCCTCGTCGACGGCCTCGACCTCCATGGTCGCCTTGTCGGTCTCGATCTCGGCGATGATGTCGCCCGAGGAGACCGTGTCGCCGACCTTCACGTGCCACTTGGCGAGGGTCCCCTCCTCCATCGTGGGCGAGAGGGCGGGCATGAGGATGTCCGTCATGCGTGTTCCTTGGAGAGATGGGCCAGGCCGTGGGCGTTGGCTTCCCAGTTGCGGCCGTCAAAGTCTTCGATCTCGATGGTCAAGCCCTCGACATCGTCGAGGCAGCGGGCGTTGACGCTCCAGCCGTCGGGGTTGGAGCGCGGCCGGTAGAAGCTCTTCACCCCGCACTCGGCGCAGAACAGGTGCTTCGCGACGCCCGTGTTGAAGGTGTACTCGCTGAGCCGCTCGGCCCCCTTGGTGATGCGGAAACGGCTCTCCGGCACGATGATGTGCACGAAGCCGGTCTTGCCGCACATGGAGCAGTTGCAGTTCTGCGCCTGGACGTGCGCCGGCAACGCCGCCTCGAAGCGGACCCCGCCGCAGTGGCATCCGCCCGCGCGCCAGGCGAAGGGCGAGGTCACCGGTAGGTCACCGCCTTCGCCGCCGCCACGATCCGCTCGACCGAGGGCATGGACAGCAGTTCCAGGTTGGCCGCGTAGGGCAGCGGCACGTCCTCCTGGTGGACCCGGGCCGGCGGGGCGTCGAGGTAGTCGAAGGCCAGCTCCACCGCCTTGGCCGAGATCTCGGCGCCGACGCCCATGGGGCCCCAGCCTTCCTCGACGGTGACCACGCGGTTGGTCTTCTTGATGCTCTCGATGACCGTGCCGATGTCCATGGGCCGGAGTGTCCGCAGGTCGACGACCTCGGCCTCGATACCCTCCTCGGCCAGCTTCTCGGCCGCCTGCAGGCAGAAGCCCACCATGCGGGAATAGGCCACCAGAGTGACGTCGCTGCCGACCCGACGGATCTTGGCCTTGCCGATCGGCACCACCCAGTCGACGCCTTCCGGCACGTCGAACTCCTGGCCGTAGAGCATCTCGTGCTCCAGGAAGACCACGGGGTTCGGGTCGCGGATGGCGGCCTTCATCAAGCCCTTGGCGTCGGCGCTGTCGTAGGGGGCAAGAACCTTCAGGCCCGGGACGTGAGCGTACCAGGCGCCGTAGTCCTGGCTGTGCTGGGCGCCCACCCGGGCGGCCGCGCCGTTGGGGCCGCGGAACACGATCGAGCACTTGATCTGGCCGCCGGACATATACAGCGTCTTCGCGGCCGAATTGATGATGTGGTCGATGGCCTGCATGGCGAAGTTGAAGGTCATGAACTCGACGATCGGCTTCAGGCCGGCCATGGCCGCGCCCACGCCGATACCGGCGAAACCGTGCTCGGTGATCGGGGTGTCGATCACCCGCTTGGGGCCGAACTCGTCCAGGAGCCCGCGGGAGACCTTGTAGGCGCCTTGGTACTGGGCGACCTCCTCGCCCATCAGGAACACGTCCGGGTCGCGGCGCATCTCCTCGGCCATGCCGTCGCGAAGCGCGTCGCGGACGGTGACCTTCACCAGGTTCACGCCCTCCGGGAGGTCGGGGTCCTTCAGGCTCGACGCCGGGGCCGCCGCGGCCGGCGCCGACGTGCGGGCCGGGTCGCCCTTGGCTTCCGCGCGACTGGCCGGCTGAGGGTTCGGATCGGCCGAAACCTCCGGGACCGGCTGCGCCGGAGCGTCGGCCGGCTTGCTGGCGGGCGCGCCGTCGCCCTTCAGGCGGGCGATGATGGCGTTGACCTTCACCTCCTCTGTGCCCTCGGCGACCAGCAGCTCGGCGATCTCGCCCTCGTCGACGGCTTCCACCTCCATGGTGGCCTTGTCGGTCTCGATCTCGGCGATCACGTCACCGGAGGAGATCTTGTCCCCCACCTTCACGTGCCACTTGGCGAGGGTGCCCTCCTCCATCGTCGGAGAGAGCGCCGGCATAAGGATGTCGGTCACGGCTCAGGCCCCCGCTCAAGCTTCGGTGTAGACGTCGGTGTAGAGCTCGGACGGATCCGGCTCGGGCGAGGTGCGGGCGAACTCCGCGGCCTCGGCGACGATGCGCTTCACCTCGGCGTCGATCGCCTTCAGCGCGGCCTCGTCGGCCCAGCCGTTCTTCTCGAGCAGATCCTCGCAGTGATCGATCGGGTCGCGGGTCTTGCGGACCTCGTCGACCTCCTCGCGCGTGCGGTACTTGGCCGGGTCGCTCATGGAGTGGCCGCGGTAGCGGTAGGTCTTGAGTTCGAGGATGTAGGGGCCCTTGCCGGCCCGGCAGTGCTCGCAGGCCCGCTCGGCCGCGGCCTTCACGGCCAGCACGTCCATCCCGTCGACTTCCTCGCCGGGGATGTTGAACGAGATACCGCGCTTGTAGAGCTTGGTCTCCGAGGACGAGCGGTCGATGGCGGTGCCCATCGCGTACTCGTTGTTCTCGATGCAGTAGATGACCGGCAGCTTCCAGACCTGGGCCATGTTGAAGCTCTCGTAGACCTGGCCCTGGTTCGCCGCCCCGTCGCCGTAGTAGGCGAACGCGACCTTGCCATCGCCCCGGTAGGCGTTGGCCAGCGCCAGGCCGGTGCCCAGCGAGACCTGCGCGCCGACGATCCCGTGGCCGCCGTAGAACGCCGCCTCCGTCGAGAACATGTGCATCGACCCGCCCTTGCCGCGCGACGAGCCGCCCGAGCGCCCGGTCAGTTCGGCCATGACCTCCTTGGGGTCCATGCCGCAGACCAGCATGTGGCCGTGGTCGCGGTAGCCGGTGATCATCTGGTCGCCGGGGCGCTTGGCCGCCTGGCAACCCACGGCGATGGCTTCCTGGCCGATGTAGAGGTGGCAGAAGCCGCCGATCAGCCCCATGCCGTAGAGCTGGCCCGCCCGCTCCTCGAAGCGGCGGATCAGCAGCATCTCGCGGTAATATTCGAGCAGTTCTTCTTTGGTGGCTGACGGGGCTGCCGTCTTGGGGGCCGCCTCCGAGCCGTTGGCTTTCCGCCGACCGGACGTGCCAGTCTGACCGCGCGCCATGCGTCGCTCCCGTGATCGTTTATGCCGCCCCCCGAAGGACCGGCGAACCGATCCTAGGGCTTCAGTCGAATGACATAGTCCCTTGGGTCTGCGAAGCCTAGCAGGGAGCGCGCCCTTTCCTCCAGCAGATCGGCGGAAAGACTTTCATCGCGCAGGAGTTGGGCCCGGGTTTCCAAGTCGTGCCTCTGGACGCTCAGGGCGGCCAGCTCCTGGGCCTTGGCCGTCAGCGCGGCGCTGCGCTGATTCTGCCGCAGCAGGCCGCCTTCGCCCGTGAAGCCCTGCACGCTGAAATAAACGATCAGCAACAGCACGAAGGCGGTCGACAGAAACGGACGCAGACGAGCGAGCACGGCGATTCCCATGAGCGGTTCCGCCCTTTTCGGGCCCAAATCGTTAACGCGCGGCTAACCCTGATTTCTCAGAGGTTCTTGATGCCGCCGGCGCCGGCGTAGACCGCCTGGTCGCCCAGCTCTTCCTCGATGCGGAGGAGCTGGTTGTACTTGGCCGTGCGGTCGGAGCGGGAGAGCGAGCCGGTCTTGATCTGTCCGCAGTTGGTGGCCACCGCCAGGTCGGCGATCGTGGAATCCTCGGTCTCGCCGGATCGATGGCTCATCACCGCGGTGTAGGCGTTGCGATGCGCCAGGTTCACCGCGTCCAGGGTCTCCGACAGGGTGCCGATCTGGTTGACCTTCACCAAGATGGAGTTGCCCAGGCCCTTCTCGATGCCCATGCCCAGCCGCTCGGGGTTGGTGACGAAGAGGTCGTCGCCCACCAGCTGGATCTTGGCCCCCAGCTTGTCGGTCAGCAGCTTCCAGCCCTCGAAGTCGTCCTCTGCGCAGCCGTCCTCGATGCTGACGATCGGAAACTTGGCCACCAGCCCCGCCAGGTAGTCGACCATGCCGCCGGGATCGAGGGCCGTCCCCTCCCCTTCCATGACGTACTTGCCGCCCTTGAAGAACTCGGTGGAGGCTACGTCCAGGCCGAGGTGGAAGTCGTCGCCGGCCTTGTAGCCCGCCGCCTGGCCCGCCTTCATGATGAAGGCCAAGGCTTCCTCGGAGCTCTTGAGGTTCGGTGCGAACCCGCCCTCGTCGCCGACGTTGGTGCCATGGCCGGCGTCGCTCAGCGCCTTCTTCAGCGCGTGGAAGATCTCAGCCCCCATCCGCAGGCCTTCGGCGAAGCTCGCGGCCTTGGTGGGCAGGATCATGAACTCCTGCACGTCGATCGGATTGTCGGCGTGCGCGCCGCCGTTGATGATGTTCATCATCGGGGTCGGCAGCACCCGCGCCGAGACCCCGCCCACGTACTTGTAGAGCGGCAGCGCCGCCGAGCCGGCCGCGGCCTTGGCGTTGGCCAGGCTGACCCCCAGGATGGCGTTGGCGCCCAGGCGGGACTTGTTCTTCGTGCCGTCCAGGTCGATCAGCATGCGGTCGACACGGCGCTGGTCCTCGGCGTCCGTGCCCGACAGCGCGTCGTAGATCTCGCCGTTCACGGCTTCGACGGCCGCCAGCACGCCCTTGCCGCCGTAGCGGCCCTTGTCGCCGTCGCGCTTCTCGTTCGCCTCGTGGGCGCCCGTGGAGGCGCCCGACGGCACCGCCGCGCGGCCCATCGACCCGTCGTCGAGGATCACGTCCACTTCGACCGTCGGGTTGCCCCGGCTATCGAGAATCTCGCGCGCGACGATGTCGACGATCTCGGTCATGGCTCTCCCCTGAAGTGGCGGGGAGCCTTAGCCCAAGCCGCCCGCGCGGGGCAACGTCAGGCGACGCGGAACTTCGCAGTGGAGCGTTCCTTCTCTCCAAGTCGGCGAGACGGCTTGACCGCGACGCGAACTCACCCCGTGCTGGGGGCGTGATCCAGGCCCACATCCTGTTGAGCGACGGCGCCGTCACCGCTGAAGGCGGCGATTTCCTCACCGTGCCTTGGTGGAGCTTCAGCAAGACGGTCATCGCCGCCACCGCCCTGCGCCTCGTCGACCAGGGCCGCCTGTCGTTGGACGAGCCGCACGACGGCGCCACGCTGCGCCAACTGCTGCGCCACGAGGCGGGCCTGCGCGACTACGGAACGGTCGAGGCCTACCGTCAGGCCGTGGCCGCGGACGAGCCGCCCTGGCCGCGCCGGGAGTTGCTGGACCGCGCGCGGGCCGACGACCTGTTGTTCCCGCCGGGCGAGGGCTGGGCCTACTCCAACATCGGCTACCTGAAGGCGCGCGAGCGGATCGAGGCGGCGGCGGGCGACCTGAAGACGGCCGCCAGCGAACTGGTCCTGGACGCGACCGGGGTGATCGGAGCCTGGTTCGCCGAAGAGCCCAACGACCTCTCCGGGGTCGAGATGGGTGATGCGCAGACCTACGATCCGGGCTGGGTCTATCACGGCCTGTTCGTCGGCCCGCTGATCGGCGCGGCCCACCTGCTCGACGCGCTGCTCGGCGAAGGCTCGCCGCTGTCGCCCGCGTCGCGGGCGGAAATGCTTCGACCCCAGGCCCTGCCGCAGTTCGTGCGGCCGCCCTGGTCCGACGCCGCCTACGGCCTCGGCCTCATGCTGCCAGCGGCGCCGGACGGCTGGACCGCGGCCGGTCACACCGGCGGCGGTCCGGGGAGTTCGATCGCGGTCTACCGGCGCATGGACGGCGTTTCCCGGGCTGCCGCGGTCTTCGAGACCTCCGACGAGGAAGGCCCTGTGGAGACGTTGGCCTGCCGGCTCCTGGCGACAGGCGCCGCTTGACGGACGGCGCTGGGGCGCTCCATGCGTCGCGGCGAACAAGGAACCTCCCGATGCTGCTGGTCGAAAAGCCCCTGGACGGCGTGGCCGTCGTCACCCTGAACCGACCGGAGGCGATGAATGCGCTGAGCCGCGACCTGCGCGCGGCGCTCAGCCAGGCGTTCGTCGAATTGGAGGCCGACGCGACCGTCAGGGTCATCGTGCTGACGGGCGCAGGCGAACGGGCGTTCACGGCAGGCCTCGATCTGAAGGAACTGTCCACCGACCCGCTGGGAATGGGCGCGGCCAACGCCACCGATCCCGCCGAGAATCCCGCCCGCGCGGTGCTGGCCTGCTCCAAGCCGATCATCGGCGCGATCAACGGGGTGGCCATCACCGGCGGCTTCGAGGTGGCGCTTGCCTGCGACGTGCTGATCTGTTCCTCCAACGCCCGGTTCGCCGACACTCATGCCCGCGTCGGCATCACGCCGGGCTGGGGGCTCTCCCAGAAGCTGTCGCGCGCGATCGGATCCTATCGGGCGAAGGAACTGTCGCTCACGGGCAACTTCCTGGACGCCGCCAAGGCCTACGAATGGGGGCTGGTGAACCGCGTGGTGGCTCCGGAGGAGCTGATGCCCGCCGCCCTGCAACTCGCCGCCCAGATGGCCGACATCGAGGCCGACATGCTGGTCACCTACAAGGCGATGATCGACGACGGCTATGACCTGTCCATGGGCGAGGGCCTGCGCCTGGAGCACGAGCGCTCGGTGGTCCACAACGCCGCCGTCACCCCGGAGATGGTGTCGGCCCGCCGCGCGGCGGTGCAGGCGCGAGGGCGCAACCAGTAAGGCTCAGCCGCGGAACCGATCCCAGGGCCCGGTTATGGCAAGCGTGAAGCCGGGCCAGTAGCTGTTGACGAAGAGCGTCGTGCCGTCCGGCGAGAAGCAGGCGCCGGCAAGCTCCGTCGCCGGGACCCCTTCTGCGACCACCAGGCGCCCCATGGCGTAGACCTTGCCCTCCGGGGTCACCCCGCGCAGGTAATTGGCGCCGTCGGCGAGGGTCTTGTCCTCGCAGATCACGAGGTGGCCGTTGGGAGCGATCACCAGGTTGTCGCACATCTTCATCACGCGGGGATCGGTCGGCTGCAGGAAGAGCTGCAGGCGGCCGGGCTCGGTGGCCTCACGCGGATCGCCCTCGAACCGGCTCGGCCGGTAGCGCAGGACCTGGCCCAATCGGCCCGGCCCGCCGCTGGTGCAGGTGAAGTAGAGTTCGCCGTCCCCGAAGACGATGCCCTCGCCGCGCGCGAACCAGGCGGCGCCCTTGGCATGGCCGCGGTGGCGGAGGTCGGCGCCGGGGTTCTCCACCCCGTCCAGGTCGATCCAGGTGGTCTCGCGCCACTGGTCCGCGGCCCAGTCGGTCCCGGTCCAGTTGCGGCTGTCGCCCCCGTCCCTGAAGCCCAGCGCCTGCAGCCGCCCGCCCTTCACCAGCGCGCGGCGATCGTCCGGCAGATACCGGTAGAACAGGCAGCGGCCATCGACCTCGTCTTCCGTGAGGTAGGCGATGCCGGTGCGCGGGTCTATGGCGACGGCCTCATGCTTGAACCGGCCCATCCCGGTGATCGGCGTGGGCGCCGCCAGGCCGCGGTGGCCACTGGGCGTCTCGAACACCCAGCCGTGCAGCTTGCCGACGTCATGACCGTCCGCATGGGGGCCAGGACCCCGCAGGACCTCCTCGCAGGAGAGCCATGAGCCCCACGGCGTGATCCCGCCGGCGCAGTTCGTGCTGGTCCCGGCGAGGCTGAGGTATGACGACTCCAATCGTTTCCGGCCGACGTCGTAGATCAGGGTGGTGGTCCCGCCAGGCAGGAACCGGCCGTCCTGGTTCCTGTCGTAGACCCGGGTCGCGTCGACCTTCCCGGCGAGCGCGTGGCCTTCGCCGAAGGCGCTGAACTCGATATCGCGCGGGCTGAGTTCGTGGTTGCGCACCAAGGCGACCCGCTCGCCGTCCAGCGCGAAGCAGCCCATGCCGTCCATCTTGCGCGGAGTCACGAGCCCGTCGTCCATCGGGTCGCCGGCGCGGGAGACGACGGTGTAGGCGAAGCCATCAGGCAGGTCGAAGAGCCGGGCCGGATCGGGCTTCAGGGGGCCGTAGCCGGCGACCTCGTTGAGGTATCCGTCCGGCGACAGGTCCCCGGCCTGGGCCAGGCGGGACAGGCCTACGAGCGCGACGCCCGTGGCGGCGGACAGCAGGCGACGACGGGAGAGTAACATCGGCGGAGCTTATTCCGCGCCCGTGTGGCAGGGCCATGACAACCTGCCAGAAAGCAAAACGCCGGCCTCGCGGCCGGCGTCTGCGTATCGTACGTGCGTCACCGCTCGCGGCTAGTCTTCCTTGGGCGTCAGAACCTGGCGGCCCTTGTACATGCCGGTCTTGAGGTCGACGTGGTGCGGCCGCTTCAGCTCACCGGTTTCCTTATCCTCGTGAAAGGCGTTCGGCTTCAGCGCGTGGTGCGAGCGTCGCATGTTCCGCCGCGAGGGCGAGGTTTTGCGTTTGGGAACAGCCATCGGAGGATCTCTGCGGCGTGAAAATGATTGCGGCGGCCGGATGGGGCCGCCGACGTGAGCGGCGGCTTATGCATGAAACCCCGCGCGCGATCAAGCCGCCTGACTGCCGGACTTCAACAGCCGTTTGGGCGCCACAGTCGCCCAGGCCAACCGGATGAGTCCCGGCAGGCGGGCGGGATCCAGCCTCTCGTAGTACAGGTAGGTCCAGCCCTTCAGGCCCCACCGGTCCTCAGGGCGCTGCAGCGCGTCGCCGTCCAGCAGGTTGTGCTGATCCTCGGGGCTGAACTTCAGAACCGCACGCGAGACGTCAGCGTGCAGCGTGCAGAAGATCTTCTTGTTCACCCGGAAGTCCTGCACATCGAAGTGCGACGCTTCGTAGGCCTCGGGCTGGGCCAGGGCGGCGGCGCGGACATCGTCGTGGGTGAGCACCTTCCCTCCCCCCAAGGCCCTACACCAGTCGGCTGCGGTCCCGCGCCGCGCCGATGAAGCTGGCGAACAGCGGATGCGGGTCGAAGGGGCGGCTCTTCAGTTCGGGGTGGAACTGCACGCCCACGAACCAGGGGTGGTCGCTGCGCTCGCAGAGCTCGGGCAGCACCCCGTCGGGCGACAGGCCGGTGAACTTCAGCCCTGTCCGCTCGATCGCCTCCCGGTACTCGATGTTGACCTCGTAGCGGTGCCGGTGGCGTTCGGAGATGGCGGACGTGCCGTAGATTTCCGCCACGCGGCTGCCGGGCTTCAGGACGGCGTCGTAGCTGCCGACCCGCATGGTGCCGCCGAGTTCGCCGCCCGCAACGCGGCGCTCCCTGTCGTTGCCCCGGACCCACTCGGTCATCAGGCCGACGATCGGCTCCGAGGTCGGGCCGAATTCGGTCGAGGAGGCCTGGTGGATGCCGGCCAGGTTCCGCGCCGCCTCGATCATCGCCATCTGCATGCCGAAGCAGATCCCGAAGTACGGGATGCCATGCTCGCGCGCGAAGCCGACGGAGCGGATCATGCCCTCCGAGCCGCGTTCGCCGAACGCGCCAGGCACCAGCACGCCGTGGACGTTGGTAAGGCGTTCGCTGATCAGCGCCTCCTCCTTCTCGAACACCTCGCCCTCGATCCAGTCCAGCTTCACCCTGACGTTGTTGGCCACGCCGCCGTGGATCAGGGCCTCGATCAGGGATTTGTAGGCGTCGGTCAGGGCCGTGTACTTGCCGACGATAGCGATGTTCACCTCGCCGTCCGGATGGCTCAGGCGGTGGGAGATATCCTCCCAGCGCGAGAGGTTGGGCGGCGGCGCCTGGTCGGTCAGGCCGAACACGTCCAGCACCTCGGCGTCGAGGCCCTGGGCGTGGTAGTCCAACGGCACCGCGTAGATGTTGTCCGAGTCCATCGCCTGGATCACGGCGCTCGGACGCACGTTGCAGAACTGGCCGATTTTCCTGCGCTCGCCCTCGGGGATCGGCATCTCGCAGCGGCAGAGCAGGATGTCCGGCTGGATGCCGATGGACCGCAGCTCCTTCACCGAGTGCTGGGTCGGCTTGGTCTTCATCTCTCCGGCGGTCTTGATGTAGGGCAAGAGCGTCAGGTGCATGAAGCAGGCGTGGCCCCGGGGCAGCTCCTGGCCCAGCTGGCGGATCGCCTCGAAGAACGGCAGGCCCTCGATGTCGCCGACGGTGCCGCCCACCTCCACCAGCACGAAGTCGACGCCCGGCCCCGGATCGGAGAGCACGAAGTCCTTTATCTCGCCGGTGACGTGCGGGATCACCTGGACGGTGGCGCCGAGGTAGTCGCCGCGCCGCTCCTTCTCGATGATGGTCTTGTAGATCTGCCCCGTAGTGATGTTGTCGGCCCGCGTGGCGTTGACGCCGGTGAAGCGCTCGTAGTGGCCGAGGTCGAGGTCGGTCTCGGCGCCGTCGTCGGTGACGAACACCTCGCCGTGCTGGAACGG
>NZ_CADEGK010000115.1 GCF_902826855.1 uncultured Phenylobacterium sp.
GCCCCTGAACTGGACGAGGCGACGTTCCTGTCCAAGGCCGAAGCCTGGCGCCAGAAGCATCTCAACGCCGGTGCCCTGGCGCGGATCGCCATCGTGCGCAAAGGCGCGGTCGCGGCCGGGGATTACGTGCTGGTGACTTTCCCAAACAGCGAGACGCGGCGGCTCACGCCCGGCCCGAGCGCTGACATTTCCAAGTCGGTGATCGAGGACTTCGCGCCTCGCTTCCTGGAAGATCCCGGCGTGATTTTCCTCAGCGAGAGCGGCAACAAGGTCGTTGCCCGCGATGACGCTTTGGCTAAGGCGATCGGGCTGAATATCGCCTCAGATAAGAACCTGCCCGACATCGTGCTTGTGGACCTTGGCCCGAAGCATCCGCTCCTGGTCTTTGTCGAGGTCGTGGCCACCGATGGGCCGATCAATGAGATGCGGAAGACAGCGCTTCTCCAGCTCGCCAAAGGCGCAGGCTTCCCGCCAGACCATGTGGCGTTCGTGACGGCATTCCTTGACCGTAGCGCCGCACCGTTCCGCAGGACGGTCAACGGGCTGGCATGGGGCAGCTACGCATGGTTTGCGTCAGAGCCCGAGCGCCTCGCCCTGTTCAGCGACAAGCCGATCCGCTTGCAGGGCGGCTAGACGCTCCCGGTGCCGGCGTATCGCGGTCGGCCCGATCGACTTACTCACCCCGCAGCGCTTTCCGTGGATGACGCCCTGGAACGAGGTGTAGCGGACGCCGTGTTTCTTGGCGTGGTTCGGGTGGATGCCCTTCACCAGGTAGAGCCCAGCCTTAGAGGGTGTGTCCGCCGGGCGCACGTCGATCGCGTCCTCGTCCAGGATCATCCCGCCGACCTTGACCAGCCATGGGCGAAGCTTGGCCCGGAACGCGGCCTGGAGGGCCGGCGGGACATAGACCAGCCAGTGGACATGCGTCAGGTTCGCCGCCTGCTCAACGACCCACGCATAGGTCGGAGACCCGTAATCGGGCGCGCCGGGCCGGGTAGCGAGGTGGCGCAGCCAGCGGGTGAAGTGATGATCGCGCAATTTTTCAAAGGCCGAGGAGACGTTCTCAGGCTCGCAGGCGGTCATGCCGAATTGCAGCGTCACGAACAGGTTAGGCGCGCGGCCGACCTCCCCAGCAAACCGGAGGCCTCGTCGTAGGTTTTGGACCTGCCTGCGGTCGATGTGTCGGCTCTGCCTTGTCACCCTCACGGCCCCAGATCGTGTGTCTGTACTGCGCCTGTATACTACTAATGTGGGGCCGGCCGTAAGGCCGGCGCGCGCCGGATGGCCTTTCCCTTGTGGGGGTAGGGGTTTGCGGCCCGATCAGGTCCGCGATCCGTGTCGCTGTTTTGCACGCCCATGTGTGCGAGACGTTCCGTGAACATCATTCCGCCTATCCCGTCGGCTGTCTACTCGGTGATGACGCCACTCGACCAAGCCATGCCGTGGGACTTTCCGCGCTTGTCCCAGCCCGCGCCCCTGGCCTCTGCCGTGGACCTCAAGTTCAGGACATACCGTTGCCGACCACGAATTTCGTCGTCCCCAGGCAAGGCTTCGATAGCTTCTAACGACTGGATCACCCCCCCAAAATAGGACGGCTTGTTCTTGGTCTGGTGGAAATAAACAGTACCGTTGACCAGTGCGCCCGCCTCCTCTGGCGAAAGCAGCCAAGCGCTGCTGGCGTAGACGTTGGCCTTCGCGTCGATGCAGCGAAGGCCCAGTTGGTCTCGGCAAATCAGATGAATCTTGGTGCTCACGAGAGAATGTTCCTTGGGGAGGAGCCGGCGAAACCCCGCCCAGTTTGATGCGCGGAGTACTGCTAGACGAGCTTTTCAAGGCGCATAGCCTCGCGCACCGTTTCCGGGAGGCCGTATCGGTAGGTGGCGCCCGCGTCGTCCCACTCCTGCTCAAAGAACCAGGCTCCCTCCACGAAGCCTTCGGTGTGCGTGTATCGGCGGCCCATCGCACCCATGAGGCCGGAAAATTGTGGGCGGCTATAGCCGATCAAAGCTTGAAGCTCGCTCCCCAGTACAGTGCCTGGATGTGCCTTGTAGATTGCACGAAGCACTTCTAGTTGTTCCTTGGACAGTTTCCGGCGGCTAAGAACTTTTCGCGCCACCTCTGCGGTTACGTATGATACCCCGTCGTCGTCTTTTGAACTGCTTACGGTCGGCACCGAGCTGGGCGCGGTCGGGGTGGAAACGATAGCGGACCTCATATTAAGGTCAGGAAATGCCTCGGAAATTTCCTGTGGCGTTCCCTCAACAATGATGACTTTCATTTAAAATGCTCCGGTGCTCGATTGATGACAAATGAACATTTAGCACCGTCATTTTACTCCGCAACGGCTTTGGAGTATTTTTAGCACCTAAATATCGTGCTCTGAGGAGTCTGGGGTTTCAATTAGGCTGTTCAGGGGTTGATTCAAGGCTGAGTGTGCACCGCTGCGCGCGGTTCGCCTTTCTGGCCGCCTCTCGACATTCGTCCAGTACGGCCCGGTTATCGCGCTCTAAATTCAACGCCTGCGCTACCCGGGCAGACTCATACGGATCGGCGCTCTGCATGAGCCGAACCCCGGCTGGCCAGCGATCCAACCTCAAGGTCGCCGCCGCCATTCGCTCGGGCACGTACCAGCCAGCGGGGAGGGCGCGGGCGATCGGCCCCGAGAAGCAAACCCACACGATGATGCCGGCGACGGCGCCCACGGCGGTCATGATCGCGATCTGCCGAACCTGTTCGCGTCCCGTGCGCCAGCCCGTGGCCAGGCGCTCCAGGTCAGCCCCGGCCGTCACCACCCGCTGCACGGCGTTTCCCAGCTCGCGGCGCCCTTGCTGAGTCGAAAGCTCCGTCGCCTCCCGAAGGCGATACGCGAACGTCTCAGGCGCGATTTGCAGGGCAGGGTGCGTCTCGATCGCGGTTAGGCTCTTGGCGATAGCGCCCAGCGTTGGCGCATAGTCGACAGACGCCTGACCGTGAATCGCGGCCGACAGGCCTTCCACGCCGGCACGTAGCTGCGTCACCTCGGCCCTGAGCGCCTCGAAGGCCTCGGCCGCCGCGTCTTCCGGCTCATCCTGCGCCATGGGTCCTCCTACCGGCCAAGCCCTCGCCTGATACCAAGCGACCGAGCCAAATCATGAGCGAGGTTTCGGCCGGGGGAGGGGGCCGACAGGCCAAGCTCCTTCCGGCGGCCCGATAGAAGGGATTCCACCTGGGGATCGCGGCTAAGGCCCTTGGCCATGGTCTTCATGCGGTCCTCAACCTTGCGGCGGGCGTCGGCATGCTGCCAGCCGCCCAGCTCGGCGTGACGGGTCTTAAGCCCGGTCCAGCGTTCCACGAACCGCTCCGCGCGTAGCTGTGGATCTAGCCGCACCTGGTTCTCCCGGATCAGGGCCTTGCCGATGGCGTCCAGGCCGCCGGGCTGATCGACCCGGCCGGCAAGGCCGCGCTGGCGCGACAGGGCCGACCGGAGATCCTGCGCGGCCTCCGGACTGGCGGCGGCCAAGGTCTTCTCCGCGCGTTTCAGTGCAAGATCCTGGTGAGGCAGGATCGGAAGCCCGCCGTCTCGCATTCGCTCCACGTCGGCGAAGGCCCGGGCATAGCCGCGCACGCCTTCGGCAATCCCCTGACGCTGAAAGGATGCTGCAGGGCCCGGGGAGGGCGCTCGGCCAGTGGTAGGCGCCGCCCGTGGCTTGAAGCCCGAGAACCGCGACGGGGCGCGCTCAATCGGTCGCGTCACCCCTCGCGGGACGCTGATATCCGATTGCTTAAGGCCGCGCCGCTCAGCGAAGGCGTCGCTGTAGTCCAGGGTCGTATCCTTCGCCCGCTCGCGGCCAAGGGCGCGGGTGAGCTGGGCGCGGTCCTTGAAGTCGTCGGCGCTGTAGTGAACCGCCAACGTCTCACGGTGACGGCTCATCCCGACATAGGCGGCGTGACGGTCCAGGCCGTCGCTGGCCAGCAAATGGCCGTGGTCCACGGTGACGCCCTGGCTCTTATGGATGGTCGAGGCATAGCCGTGATCGATCTGAGCGTAGTCCTTCACGTCGAACCGGACCTCGCGCCGATCGACGCCATCGAGGCGCACGGCGAGGCAGGAACCCTCGATCCGCTCCACGGTCCCTAGCGAGCCGTTCTTCACGCCCATCGACCGCTCGTTGCGCAGGAACATCACTCGATCGCCGGGTGCGAAGGACCGCGCGCCGCGCTCGGTCTGCACCACTTGGTCGGCGCCCAACCCGCCGGCGTCGCGCATCCGGCCGCGCGCGAGCTGGTTAAGCTCGGCAACGTCGGCGCGCGTATGGGCGAGCATGAGCTGGCTGGCCTCGGGCTTGGCCTGGCGCACCGCATCCCAGCCGTCCACGAGGGCGCTGCGGGCGGCCTCCCGTGTGTCGTGGCCTCGCACCATGCCGGCGGCCTCATAACGGTCCAGAGCGGCGCCGGTGCGGCCTGTGGCCAACTCCCGCGTCGCCTCGCGCTGCCAATCTGCGCGCTGGCGCCGGATCTCGGTGATCTCGGCCGCGCCATGCCGCTCGGTGAGCGCCCGGAACGCCGCGCCAGCCTCGATCGCCTGGAGCTGTTCGGCGTCCCCGACCAGGACCACCTTGGCGCCGGCGGCGTCGGCCGCCGATAGCACCCGCTCCATCTGGCGAGACCCGATCATGCCAGCCTCGTCGATCACCAGCACGTCGCGCGCGGTGAGCACGTCCCTGCCCTGCGCCCAGCCGTGCTCGAGACTCGCGATCGTCCGCGAGCTGATGCCCGAACCGCCCTCCAGGCTTTCCGCGGCGATCCCCGACAAGGCGGCGCCGCGGACCTGGTAGCCAGACGCCTCCCACGCCTCGCGGGCGACGCCCAGCATGGCGCTTTTGCCGGTGCCGGCGTAGCCGACGACGAGGGCGAGATCCTTGGCGGCAGTGATGTGGTCCAGGGCGTCGCGCTGCGATCCCGCCAAGGCCAGGCCGCGTTCCTCGCCAGCGGCCAAAGCGATGTCACGCGAGCCCGGCGAGACGCGGTGTTGTCCCCTCCCCGCGATCTGCTCGGCGGACCGCTCTAACCGCTGTTCGACGCTGAGCATTTCGCGGGTGCTGAACCGCTCCCGGCCTGCCCCATCCTTACCCAGCGCGATCAGCTCGGGCGACGTTTGCACCGCGCTCATGGCCTCGCGGAATTGGTCGGCGTCGTCGGTGTGCCGGTGAACGAACCGGGCAAGGTCGTGATCCGTGAATGTGCTTTGCTGACGGGTGATGGCGTCCAGCGCCACGCCCGGCTCCGCGATGATCTTTTCGCCGTTTCGTCGGGCGATTTCCCGGTGATCCAGGACGCGCTCGGCGTCCTCGCCCCGGTCCTCGCGGCGCATCCCGGCCGGGCCGATTTTGTGCTGCGGCTCAAGGTCGATGCCCTGCGCCTCCAGGGTCCGGTGATCGATCCGCGCATCGATGTCTAGTTCGGCCAGGCGCGTGTTCACATGCTCGGCCCATGCCTCCCGCCAGTCCGTCAGAAGCTCCGTCGAATTCCACTCGCGGACCTTCTTTCCGAACCCTTCTGGCCCGGCTTCGCGCATCGACAGCATGACGTGAGCGTGGGGCTTGGCCAGGCCGTCCGGCCCGATGTCCCAATGCACATTGAGGTCCGCGACCATTCCCCGATCCACGAACTCGGTCTGCACAAAATCCCGCGCCAGCTCGACGCCCTGCGTCTGGTTCATCTCTCGTGGTATCGAGAACTCGATCTCGCGGGCGAGCTGGGCGTCCTTGCGGACCTCGCCGGCCTCCACCTCGTTCCACAGCGTCTCGCGGTCCTGCCAGCGTTCGGGCGAGCCCTCCGGCGCCATGATCTCTGAGTGGTCGACGCCGGTCTTGTTGGTGAAGTCGTGCGACCGGCCGAGGCGGTCATCCTCCAAGCGCGAGGCAGAGCGATAGGCGGCCGACGCCACGGCGCTGGACCCGTTGGCGCGGCTGATCACCTTGGCGCTGAAATGGTAGATGGCCACGCCGGAAACATGACTCAGTGCAACGCTTTCTACAAGCGAACGTCGGCACGACGTATAAGCGCGCACTCAAATCCTGACGGACTTTCGTGATGGACTCCCGGGGTGGGTCGTGATTCATTCAGGATGAAGGATCGAACCCATGCGCAAACCTCGCGACATCGACGCCGAATTGAGAGCGCTTTCGGACAAAGCCAGGGGGCTCAAAGCCAAACGGGTGTTGCAGCTCGGGGAGTTGGTCACCGTCACCGGGGCCGATACGCTCGATCTGGAAACGCTGGCTGGGGCGTTGTTGGCGGTTGTGAACGGCGCGAAGTCAGCCGATCAAAAGGAGGCGTGGCGCTCCGAGGGCGCGGCCTTCTTTCAACGCCGGGGACGCAAGGGGCGCTCGGGCGTTGCAGCGCCGAAGTCAGGCGACGGTGGCGGCGCTGGATCGCGCGGCGACGGCGATCCGGCGCGCTGAATCCGCCCGCGCCCGCACCGATACGAGAGCCTGGGTCATGCAACGCCGCGAACGCACCCGCCACCTCATCGAACTGGGCGGCCTCCTCCAAAAGGCCGGCTTGGTGGACCTCACCGACGATGATCGCGCCACCATTCTCGGCGGGCTTCTGGAGCTGGCCGATCGGCTCCAGGGCAGCGATGGCGCGGCCCTGTGTGAGGTGTTCCGGCGGCGCGGCCGGCGCGCGTTTGAAGCCGAAGCGACGGCCGCCGAATGAGGGTCCTGCTCCGGCTTCTTGCCCTGATCATCTACGTCGGCGCGGGCTACCTGATCGGCTTCATGGTCGGCCGCCTGCTACTCATCCCGATCGTCGCGGTGTCCCACGTCGATCACACCTTCCAGTCGATTATCCCGATCGCGGCCGGTGTCGTCGGCGCGATCAGTGGCCTCGGGTGGTTCAATAGAAAATTCGCCCTCCCGGCCGCGCGAGGCGGCGTCCACGGCTCGGCGTATTTCGCCAGCCCAGCCGAGGTCAAAAGCTCGCTCGGCGGCGGCGGCCTGATCGTCGGCCGCGAAAACCGCAAGGGTGGCCAGCTCCTCCGCTACGCTGGCCAAGCCCATCTGCTGACCATTGCGCCCACCCGCTCCGGCAAGGGCGTGGGCGCCATCATCCCCAACTTGCTGACCGCCGATCGCTCGGTCCTCTGCATCGACCCCAAGGGCGAAAACGCCCGCATCACCGCCCGCGCCCGCGCGCGCTTCGGGCCGGTCTATGTGCTCGATCCGTTCGAGGTCTCCGGCCAAGCCAAGGCAGCTTTCAATCCGCTGGATGGCCTGGATGCCGATAGTCCGGACCTCGCCGAGGATGCCGCTCTGCTGGCCGACGCCTTGGTTCACGATGCGCCCGGCCAGGGCGGCGAGGCGCACTGGAACGAGGAAGCCAAGGCCCTGATCGGTGGCGTGATCCTTTACGTGGTGTGCAACGAATCCCCAGAGGTCCGCACCCTCTCCACCGTGCGCGAACTGCTCACCGCCAGCCCGCAGGAATTCCGGGTGATGATGGAGATTATGCAGAAGGCCACCAGCGCTGGTGGCCTAATCCGCCGCGCCGCCAATCGCCACCTCGGCAAGAGCGAGCGCGAGGCGGCCGGCGTGCTGTCCTCCGCGCAGCGTCACACCCATTTCCTCGATAGCGTCCGCGTTAACGCGACCATGGCCAGGTCGGATTTTCGCTTCGCGGACCTGAAGGAGGCCAAGGCCACGGTGTTCCTGGTCCTGCCGCCGGAGCGCCTCGACGCTTATTCCCGCTGGCTGCGGCTGATGGTGGCGCAGGCGATCCACGACCTGGCCCGCGCGCCTGCGTCAGGCTCCCCTGCCCGGCCGGCCGCGCCGGTCCTCTTCCTGCTCGATGAGTTCGCGACCCTCGGCCGCCTCGAACCCGTCGAACGGGCCTTCGGCCTTATGGCCGGCTACGGCCTCCAGCTCTGGCCGATCCTCCAGGACATGCACCAGCTCTGGGGTGCCTACGGCAAAAAGGCCGGAACCTTCGTCTCCAACGCCGGCTTGGTGCAGATCTTCAACGTCGCGGACGTGGAGACAGCGAGCTGGGTGTCCAAGTCGATCGGCGCCACGACGATGAGCTACCAGACCACGGGAACCTCGACCTCGCGCGGCGCCATGCAGTTCTTCGAGACCAAGAGCAGCTCCACCTCCACGCACCTGTCGCGGCGCGAGCTGATGACGCCTGACGAGATCATGCGGCTGGATTCCAGCCTGGAGATCCTTTTGCGGCAGGGCGCCGCGCCCGCCATCGCCGCCAAGGTCCGGTATTACGACGGGCCGGAGTTCCGGGGCCTGTTCACCGCAGCGAGCGTTTAAAACGGCTTGATAGTTGTATAGGCGTATACACGTTGGCAACGCGCCAATCTGATCGGTGAGTTTTGGGGTATTGCCTCACCGATCAGGTCGCCGCTGGGCCGCGGATCGTTCTGGGGACCCCACGTCCCCCTTCCTGCCCGACTTGCCGCCCCTAGGGGCCGGAATCGGGCCTTAGCGGCCGATCTGTCGGCGATGTCGGTCGAGGTTTCTCTCGGCGCCAGCACCCGCTTTTTCGGAAAGCCATGCGACGGCTGGACCGGGTTCCATTTTCGAAGGTTTTCTCGCGTCTTCCTCTTGGAATAATTTGTCGACCGACTAGGCCGACTCATTTTGGGGGATGCCGGGTGGGAGGCCCGCGAAGCGGGCCGGGGCGGCCGAAGGCCGCGAGCCGGCGGGGGCGTAGCCCCCAAGAGGCGGTGCTTTCTTATTCTTCCTGGGCTTTGAGGTCTGGCCGTCAGTTATCCACAGGCCGGCCTACCCCAAAACTCACCGTTCTGGTTCAGATTCTAAGATTCTTCTTAGATTCAAGATTCAGAGGCCGTAACCCGCTGAACGGTAACGAAGAATCAGGCTGAAAAGTGAGTGTTGGGGCCGAGTCGCGTGAGCGTTGGGGTAGCCTAAGGTGAGCGTTGGGGTCGGTAAAAGTGAGCGTTGGGGCCGAGTCGCGTGAGCGTTGGGGTGGGAGCCTCTTCGACGGTGAGTTTTGGGGTATCCCCCTCACCGTGCCATCGGGGAGCTAGCGGATTTGCCCAACTCACAATTCGCCCGTAAGGTGAGCTAAGAATCTGCTCTTGCTCACCGTTGGATGTGTCGATGTCGAAAGGCGCTGTAGTCGATCTCGCTATTCGAACCCTGGATCAGAAGGGGCGCGGCAACCCGTTCGATCCGGCCAACTACGGCGAGATCGTCAAGCCTGGCGAGCTGGTGGATATCGTCGAGCTGAGCCCCCTCACCCTCGCAGACCGCCGTATTTACAACCTGCTGATCGCCAATGCCTGGGACCGGATCGGTGAGCCCATCATCCACGCCATCTCGAAAACGGCCCTGAAGGGCACGCATCAGGGGAACGAGCGGGTGGAAAGCTCGCTGCTGCGGCTCATGGGCACGATCGCGATCGTCACCATCCGCAAGGCCGGTAAGAGCTACAAGCGCCGCGTCCAACTCCTCGGCCCCAGCGACGAGAGTCTGGAGAAAGACGGCTTCCTTCACTACCGCATTCCCGAGGAGCTGATCGAGATCCTCCGAAACAGCGAGGTCTATGCCCGCCTCAAGACGCAGGTGATGTATTGCTTCGAGTCGAAATACGCCCTCTGCCTCTACGAGATGATCGAGCGTCGCATAGGCCTGGAATACAAACAGACGGAAGACTTCACGGTTGAGGAGCTTCGCGCTCTCCTGAACGTGCCCGAAGGGAAGCTGGAGCGGTTCGCCGACTTCAACAAATATTGCCTAAAAGCCGCCAAGGACGAAATCAACAAGCTCTGTCCGTTCTTCGTAGACTTCACGCCCATCAAGAAGGGCCGCAAGGTCGAACGGGTGGCGCTGCATTGGTTCCCCAAGACCTCCACCGGCAAACGCGATGCGCAACTCCTGATCGATCAGCACAGTGTCGTCCGGCGGGCCAAGCTGCGGGGCGAACCGCTTGAAATGCCGGTTCTGGTGGAGTTCAGCGGGCCGGCCGACGAACGGTGAGCCCCTACCCCAAAACTCACCTTTCAGGTGCCGGGGCATTTATGCTGGGTATAGGCGTATAGTTGTATACGATTATACGCTGCCGCGACCGACGCGGTTGCGGCCCTTTTTAACAAACAGGTCGTCCAGCGCCTCGGCCAACAGGCTTTGCACGGTCGTCCCGCCTTCGGCCGCTAGGATGCGGAGTTGGGTGCTGATCTCAGGGGGGAAGTGGCCGCCGATCAGCTTGGTCCCTTGCCGGGCTCCCGACGCCTTAGCGGCGGGCGTCTCGGCCGGCGTAGCCGGCGAGGGCGCGGGGTCGCCGCCAGCCTTGGCGCGGTCAAGAACGGCCTGAAGCGCATTGCCCTTGGCCATCACGCGACCTCCACATGATCGTATAGCCGTATAGTTGTATACTCGTATAACTGCTTGATTTCGGCCGCCGCCGGCCCATGCGGCTCGAACTCCTGAACCGCCTGGCCAACGGCCTGGGCGCGGAAAAAGGCTTTGCGGTTGCCGATCGTCACCGGACAGACGGCGGCGCCCAGTTCCTCCACCGCCTTCATCGCGTCGCCTGTCTCCTGCCCCTGGGGCGGCACAAAGGTCAACACGACGGCAAAGGCGCGGTTGAGCTGCCGCACGACCTCCAGCGTGTGCGTCATGCTCATGGTATCGAACACCGCCGTCTTGGTGGGGATCAGGATGAAGTCGGCATGGCGTGCCGCTTCAAAGGTCACGTCGCGCGCCACAGCCGCGCCGTCGATCACGACCAGGTCGGTGCCGGCGTCGGCGCAGGCCTTCAGCATCGCCGACAACCGAACGGGTTGGATCGAGGCGACGGCGGGCGTGTCGAGCTGGCGCACGTCTTTCCAGAAGGAGGCGGTCGCCTGCGGGTCGAGGTCGATGATCGCAACCTCCTTGCCGGCCTGCTCGGCCGCCACGGCCAGGCACGTCGCCAGGGTCGTCTTACCGACTCCACCCTTCTGCGACAGGATGGCGAGAACCTTCATGCTACCCTCCTACAGGTATAGGGCTATACTTGTATACACTGGTTATGTGAAAGGGAAGGGCTCGCGCAATCCACAAGCCAGGGCGACTGAAACCTTAAGCAGTGGGCGCCTTTGGCGACTTCGCGAGACGGAGCCTCCGTGCGCTTTTGGGCAAGACCTCCTGGGCCGGCTGCGAAAGTGCGGCTGGGCGGACAAGACCCGCCCTAAGACGTTGCGCCTGGACGGGACCTAGGCGGCGAGGAAACTCATTCGGGAATGCTTTAGCAACCTCCCCCAAGAATTCGACGAGGGGCGAGAGGTCATAGGCATTAGAGGCGATGATCCCCCGCGTCCGTCGCTGCACCCTCCTAACTAGATTGAGGCCCTCAAGCTTCACCAATGCTCTTTGCACTTGCCTGGACGATATCCCACACCTTGTCGCCAACGTCTCTACGCTGGGAAATGGCAGATCGTCCTTCTTCCACCACGACGCCGTAAGCTGTAAAAGAACTAGAAGCTCTCCGGGGGTAAGCCGGTGATCGCCGTCGAGAAATTGGTTGATGAGCAAGAGGTAGTTGGGGATCTGGGCAAACCCCCGCTCTGCAACGGCGGCGCCCCACTTCTCGTCGATGTCTGCCATTTCCGCGCGCCTCCACAACCGCCATTGCCATATGCCAGCCTGTCACCCTATATATACACATCGAGTTATACACATTAATATATACCCATCATATTCATACCCATCTTGCGCCGTCGGCCGGATCGTGCCATAAATGCCGGACAAATTCATCTGCCATTTACCCTCTTGACATCCAGGGCCGATTGGCGTAGAGTTCCCTTACGTGGTCGGCCCGGCCCATTTCCCGGTGCCCGAGCCCGAGGCCGTCGTTCTGTTGATGATGGGAAAGCGACACCGGGGAACCGGGACTAGACAATCCCCCCTAGGGCGGGACCTTCAACAGGGTCCCGCCTTTTTCATGTCGGCGCCCAAAGGCTCAAAACCGAACGGTTTTGGACCCCTCTTTGTGGACAAGCAAAATCAATGGCTTCCGGGGCTCAAAATTGCGGGTCAGAATCGAAGGATGCGAATCGGCTACGCCCGCGTGTCCCGAGGGGACCACCAAGACCTAACCGCGCAGCTTGAATCGCTGCAGGCCGCCGGCTGCGAAAAAATCTTCCAGGAGGAGCGCAGCGGGAGCGACGCCACCAGGCCCGAGCTTGCCAGGGCAATCGCCAGCCTGGGCGACGGCGACGTGCTCGTGGTCTGGAAGCTGGACCGCCTATCGAGATCCTTGCGCGATTTGTTGTTCACCCTGGAGGCCATCAACGCCGCCGGCGCAGGCTTCCTGTCGCTCACCAACGCGATCGACACCACCACGGCGATGGGCCGCCTGACGATGCAGATCGTTGGGGCGTTCGCCGAGTTCGAGCGCGAAATGATCCGCGACCGCACCATGCACGGCCTGGAAACCGCGCGCCGCGCCGGCGTCATTGTTGGACGTAAGCCGAAATTGAAGCCTTCCCAAAAGGTCGAGGTTATCCGAATGATCGAGGAGGGGAGGGCCACCACGATGCATGCGGCGTCCGTTTTCAACGTGTCAAAGGCCACGATTAAACGCGTGCTGCAGGCGCACCGAGCGCAGGCGGCATGACGCGGGCTCTTGCCCGTGTAGCGCCTGCCAAAGCCCCAGAGGCTCTGCAGACAGCGGTTGAGGCGATCCGCTACGAGCTGGCGCGCGCGCGCGTGATCGCCCGCGCTTGGGCTGACACCATTACCGAAGCCCGCCGGATCGACCAGGCGGCGCTATTCGGCCGCGCGGCGATGGAAACCTTCGCCGGCGAAATCGAGCCCGGCCTGCAGCTTTCCAAGCCTTTCGCCCAGCCCTTCGGCAAACTGGACTCCACCGCCAAGCAGCTCGCCCAGGCGATTGGCCGCCAAGCGGCGAGCCTGCCGGTCATCGAGGCCGCTCACTACCTGACGGGCCTCTACACCGCGCTCCTGCCAGGCCGGCACCGCAGCGATTTGGGCGCTTTCTACACGCCGCCGGCGCTGTCGATCCGTCTCCTAGATCTCGCGCAGGAGGAGGGCCTGGACTGGAGCACGGCCCGCGTCCTAGATCCCGCGTGTGGGGGAGGAGCCTTTCTCCTTCAGGCCGCCGCCAGGATTAGGGCGGCGCTCGAAGGCAGCGAGCCGGCGTTCATCCTATCCCACATGGGCAGCCGGCTTTTGGGCTTGGAGCTGGACGCCCATGCCGCCGGCTTCGCCCAGGCCGCGCTCGAGGTAGCTTTGGCGGATCTGGCTATCTCGAGCGGGCGGCCCGTTCCGCGCCTGGTGAAGGTCTGCGACACCTTAGAGGAGCCGCCGAGCCCGACATTCGACTTGGTGGTGGGAAATCCGCCTTATGGCCGCGTGGCGCTCACCGCCGAGCAGCGCCGACGCTTCGCCCGCAGCCTGTACGGCCACGCCAACCTCTATGGCGTGTTCACTGACATCGCCCTGCGTTGGGCCAAGCCGGGCGGATTCGTCGCCTACCTGACGCCGACCAGCGTCCTAGGTGGCCAGTATTACGCCGCCCTGCGCGGCCTTCTCGCCTGCGAAGCCCCGCCGGTGGCGATCGACTTCGTGCACGCCCGCCGGGGCGTATTCGAAGACGTACTGCAGGAGACGTTGCTGGCCCTGTATCGGCCAGGCGGCAAAGCCGGCCGGGTGCAGGTCCATTACCTGCGTATCCCGAACGAGCGAGAGGCCGAGGTCCAGCGAAACGGGACCATCAAGCTCCCCGAAGATCCTGCAGCGCCGTGGATGGCCCCTCGCGATCCAGCGCACAGTGCGTTGATCGCGCGCATTGAGGGCATGACCGGCAGGCTTGCTGATTGGGGATACGGGGTTTCGACCGGCCCTTTGGTGTGGAACCGCTTCAAGGATCAGCTTCGTGAGCGCCCCGCCAAGGGCGCGCACCCGCTGATTTGGGCGGAGGCGGTGACCGCTGACGGCCGGTTCGTATTCCGCGCTCAGAAGCGCAACCATTCTCCATATTTCAAGCTGGAGCGCGGCGACGGTTGGCTGCTGGTCGAGGAGCCTTGCGTCCTACTGCAGCGGACCACAGCCAAGGAGCAGGCGCGCCGACTGATCGCGGCCGAGCTCCCCGAAAGCTTCATCCGCGACCATGGCGGCGTCGTCGTGGAAAACCACCTCAACATGATCATCCCCGAAGGCGTGCCGAAGGTGTCGCCGGCGGCCGTGGCTGCGGTGTTGAACAGCGACATGGTGGATCAGGTGTTCCGCTGCATCAGCGGCAGCGTGGCCGTGTCGGCGTTCGAGCTGAAGTCGATCCCCTTCCCGCCGGCCGAGGCCATGAAGTCGATCGAGCGCCTGGTAGCCAAGAACGCCAAGCGGGCGACGATCGAAAAGGCCGTCCGCGATCTTTATGGCGAGGGCGCGCCATGAGCTTCCCGCCGCTCCTGACATGGCCTGAGATCCACAATCGCCTGCAGATCATTTTTCCGGCCGGAATGCAGAACCGCGAGCACTCGGTGTGGGAAATCTCGGCTCGGACCATCTTCGTGATGCTCTACGCCGGCGCTGTGGAGGGCGGCGATCAGTGGCTCCGCCCGGATCAAGTAACGCGCATGACCGACGACCAGGCCGCCCGCAGCGCGGACGCCGATCGGTTGGCGTGGATCACGGCATCCATGAAGGCCAGCAAAGGGGAAATGCCGGGCCGCTGGTATGCGGTGAACACCCGCGAATCCATCCGCGACGACACGATCAAGAACAGCCTCTTGCAGAACGGCGCGGTGATCGAGCGTCCGGGATTACCGACCACCTCGCCGGCCGGTCGCTATGCCCTCCAGGCCGAGTTTGCCGCGCTGCTGGCCCCTGAACTGGACGAGGCGACGTTCCTGT
>NZ_CADEGK010000116.1:0-3931 GCF_902826855.1 uncultured Phenylobacterium sp.
GGCGTATGTCGCGCGAAATTATCACTTTTTTCCCTCCGGAGCGAACTGTTTTCAGCGAAACAGTTTCTTGGCGCGAAGCGTCGGCGTATAAACTATGACTGTCAATACACTGTGGTCCAGCGAACAGGCTTGAACTTGAGATACGTGTCGACAAAGCCACACTGCAGCTTTAGGCATAAGTGCGCTCGCAGTTCTGCATGGGGATCTAGCGCCCACCTTGCAGTAGCTTTCCATACACGCGCCCGCTGCCCCAATTACCGACATCCGCATGCGGCCTCGCGATTGAAGTAGATGGAAAACGGAGCAGCGAGAGCGGACCTTCGCACCGCGCCAACTATCTTATTCACAAGGAGAAGCGTCCTCCTGCGAAGAGCGCCCGAAGTGTTCTACACGGCCGCAGGGCGGGGTATTTTGCCCCACTGACGCTGGCCGTCGGATTACGCCAATTGACCGCGAGCCAAAGCCGATTATTGTAACCGGAATTACAGAGGGCGGGGCGTTTGGTTTAGATCACAAAGACCTCCATTGGCGCGTGTGTCTCACATCGGCAGCCAGGACAGCGACTCGCCTCAGGATGCGCTGGCAGGTGGTAAGTTAGGCTGGCACCTATGCATCGACGACACGACCGTTCGCGAGAGCGCTGGTGCGCCCGTCGCCGGTGGCGCCACCCACCCGCTACGGCGCCTAGCCGCACGAACACGACGTCAAATCGGGCCGCGTTGTTTACTACGCTCACGGCTGCGATGCTCGTCGCCGGCTGCGGAGAAGGCGACCCAACCCCGCTGACAACTACAGCGCAGGTCGGAACCGCCCCCGCGCCGACGCAGGTAGAACTTGTCGAGGCGCGGGCGGAGGCTATCGCGGCGCCGATCATCGTCTCAGGCACGATGGCGGCGCTTCAGACGAGCAACATCGGGGCGCTTGTCGAGGGTCCGGTGGACCGAATCTTCGTATCGGTGGGGGATCGCGTGCGAAAAGGTCAGCCGCTCTTCCGCATCCGGCAGGCGGATTTCGCGCGGCGTGTGACCGAAGCCGAGGCAGCAGTCGAACTTGCGCGAGCGCAGGTCGAGCAAGCGGAGCGCGCCTACGCACGAGTTGCCGAGTTGAACCAGCGCGGCTACGCCGCGGCGGCGCGGCTCGAGGATGCGCTGGCGGCGAGGGACGTGGCGCGTGCGCAACGTGGCCAAGCCCGCGCCGTGCTCGGCACCGCGCGCCAAGCGCTCAATGACACGGTGGTTCGTGCGCCGTTTGATGGGGTGGTGACCAGCCGCCTCGTTGATGAAGGCGTCTTTCTGACAAGTCGCTTGCCGATGGGCGGCCAGTCTGCGGCGCTCCAGCTTCAAGAGCTGCGCATCGTCGCCGCCATTGTCGCCGTTCCCGAAGCGCGGGCCGGAGACCTCAGGCTCAATCTGCCGGCCAGGTTGTTCATTGAGGGGGTGTCGGAGCCCCAGCCGAGCTACGTTGCGATCATCAACGATCGTGTCGACCCGCAGACGCGCACGGTTGAAGCCCGGCTTCCGGTGCGCAACGAGAACTATGGGATCAAGACCGGCGTCTCGGTCCGCGCCGAGATCACGCCGAAGGCTCTGCAGGCGGTGGTGCTGCCGAGGACCACTCTCGCGGGCGACGATGGGCAGAGATACGCCTTCGTCGCCAAGGGGGGGGTAGTCGAGCGCCGCCCAGTTCGCACCGCCGATATAGATCTGAACCGCGTGCGGGTGATCGATGGCATTGTTGCTGGCGAGCAGGTTGTCGTGAGCCCCCCATCGGCTCTGACGCACGGTGCTCGTGTCGTCCTGGCCGCGGCCGACAACAGGGTCAGCGGCCATGTGGCTCGTTGACGTCTCAATCCGACGCCCGGTCTTCGCGACGATGGTCATCGGCGCGCTCGTGGTGCTCGGGCTGGTCTCGTTCGGACGACTGGGCGTCGACCTCTTTCCTCGCGTGGAATTCCCGTACGTCGCCGTGACGACGACGTTGGAGGGTGCGGCTCCTGGCACCATCGAGACCGAGGTTTCCGACGTCTTGGAGGAACAACTCAACACCATCTCAGGCATCCGCCAACTGCGCTCGGTAAGCGCCGAAGGGCTGAGCCAAGTGTTCATCGAGTTCGAACTCGAGGAAAACGCCGACGTCAAAGCCCAGGAGGTGCGCGACAAGGTCAACATCGCGCTGCGGGACCTTCCCGCGGACGCCGATCCCCCCGTCGTCGAAAAGGTGGACCCAGACGCCGCGCCCATCGTGTCGGTGATGCTGTCGGGCGACCGGCCTGTGCGCGAGATCACCACGTATGCCGACGAGGTTATCAAAGAGGCCTTGCAGCGGTTGCCGGGCGTCGGGTCGGTCGGTCTGGTCGGCGGTCGAGAGCGGCAGATGCGCGCCTGGCTCGATGCCGACCGCATGCGCGCCTACGGCGTTACCGCCGACGACGTCGCTCGCGCTCTGCGTGCTGAGAACGCCGAGTTGCCGGGCGGGCGGCTCGAGATCGCCGGCCGCGCAAGGGAACTTGGCGCACGCACCCTGGCTGAGGCGCGTACGCCACAGGAATTCGCTTCACTAGTAGTGACTCCACAGCCCAACGGCGCCGCGACGAGGGTCGGCGACGTCGCACGCGTAGAAGATGGGGTCGAGGACGAGCGGAGCTACGCTCAGCTCAACGGCCGTCCAGGCGTAGCGCTCGAGGTGAGACGACAGTCGGGGAGAAATACCGTCGAGGTGGCGCATGCGGTCCGGGCCGAGATCGAGCGGCTGGCCGCCGATGCACCAGCCGGCATCAAGATGGTGGTTGCACGCGACACCTCGCGGTTCATCGAAGCCTCGATCAACGACGTTATGGTCGACCTGGCGATCGCAATCCTCTTGGTGGTGGCGATCACCTTTCTCTTCCTCCTGAGCTGGCGCGCGACCCTCATCGTGGCCCTCGCCATTCCGACCTCGCTGATTGCGACGTTCCTGGCCTTCAGCGTTTTCGGATTTACGCTCAACACCATGACGCTGCTGGCGTTGACCGTCGCGATCGGCCTGCTCGTAGACGACGCAATCGTCGTCGCAGAAGCTATCCAGCGCGACATCGATCGCGGCGCCGACCCCAGGATCGCTGCCGCCGCCGCCACGCGCCGTGTGGCGCTCGCTGTGCTTGCCGGCACGTTCGCGACGCTGGCGGTCTTCGTGCCAATCGCCTTCATGGAAGGCATCGTCGGGCGCTTCTTCTTTCAGTACGGCCTGGCCATTGTCTTCTCCGTGAGCGTGTCGCTGTTGGTGGCCCTCACGCTCACGCCCATGCTCGCGTCGCGCCTGCTCCGGGCTGGCGATCATGGCGCTGGGTGGATGCAGGCCATCGAGCAGGTCCACCGTCGGATTGAGGCGGGTTACGCAAGGCTCGTCATATGGGCCATGCGGCGCCGCTTCCGCGTGCTCGGCGGGGCTGCGGTCAGCATCCTGCTAGGCGGTTGGGTGGCCTTGCAGGTGCCCACGACGTTCATGTCCACTACAGATCGCAGTGAATTCCTTGTCAGCATCAAGCTGCCGCTGGGCACCGGCATCGCGGACGCGCAAGCGGCAGCGCGGCGGTTGGACGCCGCGCTGCGCGCCGTGCCGGACGTCACGCTGGCGTTCGTCACCGTGGGGGCCGGCAGCCAACAGCGCTCAAACCTGCTCGATGTGTATGTCGGTCTCACGCCCAAGGGTGGGCGCAGCCGCCATCAGGAGGCCGTGATGGACGACGCGCGGGCTGCGCTCGCCCGTGCGGTCCCAGAGGCGACCGAGATTGCCGCCGCCGAAGTGCCGTGGGTTTCCGGAGGCGGCATAGGCCAGTCGGCGATCGAACTCGTCGTAAAGGGAAGCGATTTGCCTGCGGTTGAAGCGTATGCGACGCGGCTGATGGGCTTGATGCGCAGCGATGCGCACTTTGCGGATGTCCGCACGAGCTTCA
>NZ_CADEGK010000116.1:3941-14703 GCF_902826855.1 uncultured Phenylobacterium sp.
GAGCGGCCGACCTCGGGGTTTCGGCGCGCGGGCTGGCGACGACCATCCAGACGCTGATTGGCGGCGTCAAGGCCGGAACCTTCGAGGACCGGGGTCGGCGCTACGACGTGCGCCTGCGGCTCGAGGAAAGCCAGCGCCAGTCCCCGGAGCAGATCACGCGCCTCCAGACGCGCGGGGCCGGCGGAGGTCTGGTCGATATGGGCCAGGTCGCTGAAGTCGGCGTCGCAAGCGGTCCGGCTCAGATCGACCGGCAGGATCGGGCGCGAAAGATATCGATTTCCGCGAATGCCGCGACCGGCATCGCACTGGGCGAAGCAGTCAAGCGCGTAGATGCGCTACTCGCCAACAACGCACCGCCGGAGGGCATCACGATCGGGATCGAGGGACAGGCCCGGCGAATGGCCGAGACCGGTACGGCGATCGGGTTTGCTTTTCTGCTCGCGATCATCGCGCTCTACATCGTGCTGGCGAGTCAGTTCGACAGCTTCGGCCAGCCCGTGCTCATCATGCTCACGGCGCCACTATCCTTTTCGGGGGCCTTCGCCGCGCTCTGGGCCTCGGGACAGGAGATGAGTCTTTTCGGGCAGATCGGGCTCCTGGCGCTTATGGGCATCGTCATGAAGAACGGGATCCTACTCGTCGACCGCGCCAACCAGCTGCGGGCCGAGGGGGCCGGCCGGGCCGAGGCGATGGCGCAGGCGGCGCCGGAGCGCCTGCGTCCAGTGCTGATGACGGCCCTTGCCGCGGTGTTTGGCATGGTGCCGGTTGCGTTCGCTACCTCGGATGGCGCGGAGTGGCGCAACGGCATGGGCTTCATCATTATCGGCGGACTGACCACCTCGACCCTGTTGACGCTTCTGGTGGTGCCGGCCGCCTATATGCTGCCGGACAGCATCAGCGCGTTGAGGGCGCGCGTCTGGCGCCGCCGCAGCGCGGCCCCCGCCATCCCGATCGTCGCGCCAGTTGCGCCAAAGGCGGATGAGCCGGGTTCGCCGAGGAACGCGGCATGAATGCCGCTGCGAGCAGCGGCCTGGGAGGCTGGTGACACTGCAGGCAAGCGGTCGTTCGCGACGGGTGCGCCTCCACGACCGCCCTCTGCGCAGCCAGGACGGCCCAACCGCCGCCGGACCTACCAAAACCTGCGGGCTGACACAATTGAACCGAAACCCCACGCGACGCATATTGAAGCCATGGCCGCCAAGACCGCGACACCGACGTCTTCCCCACCTCGTGCGAACCGCGCGGGCTGGTACCGCGGCGTGAAGTTGCAGGCGCCACCGGCGCGGCCGAAGACCGCGCTCACCAGGCTGAAGGACGCGGTGACCTACGCCGTGGGCAAGAATGCCGACGCCCTCGCCGGGGGCAAGTACCCGCCGCGGCGGCGCTCGGTCTTTCATCAACTGCCCGTTCGACCCCGCCTACAGGCCGCTCTTTCGGGCGATCTGCTTCGCGATCGCCGCCTGCGAGTTCGTCCCGCGCTGTGCCTCGACGAATCCGACAGCGCAGTCGTTCGCTTCGACAAGATCCTGGATCTGATCACCTCGTGCGAGTTCTCCGTCCACGACGTCTCGCGCGTCGAGCCGGACAGTTCGTCGGGCCTGCCGCGGTTGAACGGCCTCTCGAGTTGGGCGCCGACCTGGGCCTGCGGCTCAAGGGACCGGCCGCGCGGCGCCGACGCCGCATCCTCGACGCCGAGCCGCACCGGAATGACCAGACCCTTTCCGACATTTCCGGCCTGGACATCGAGGCCCACGGCAACGGCACGACGCGTCTGATCGAGGCGGTGCGCGACTGGCTGAACGCCGGCCGGGGCGGCGGCGACCCGCTGCCGGGGTCCGGCGCCATCGTCGACGACTATGCGGCCTTCCAGGCCCTGCTGCCCGACATCATCGCGCGCCTGCGCCTGGATGATTTCGACGTCCTGCCGCACACCGACTACGTGCATCTGATCGCTGAGGGCGGCCATCTGTATGGTGCAGTACAGTCTAGCGGTCTAGAGGGAGATGTGTCCCAGGGCTGTCGTGAATAGGGGCGACGCGCCGTGCGCGGCCGGGAGGGCTGTACGAGTTGACCTTCCACGATCGGGGGGCGAGGCCGGCGAGACAAGCGCAACGCTTGCCTGGGGGCGATCTGCTGTACCTCCTGGCGAACTGCTGCAGCCTTGGGATTGGCGCGGTGTGCCCGCGGGACCCGGCGGCCGAGCGCGCCCGCGCGTACGCCGACGCTGTGGCGGCGGCGGCCGACCTCGACATGCGGCGGACCGGGGCGCGGTCCGCGACGAGCGTGCCGGCCGGCCCTCTCCGCAATGCTCGGGCGTAGTCCTGGGCGTTATCTAGCTGTGAGCTCTCAATAGTTTGTCCATCCGGTCGGGACCGGGAAGGCTGGAGTTGCGACGCTTCAGCGAGTCTCGGAGGATCGGATGAACCTGCATAGGAATGCCTGGACGACGCCGCGCAGTCGAGGCGAGATGGTGTGGCGGGTGCTGTTCGGAGGGCAGGCGGAGACGGCGGTGGCAGAAGCCTTCTGCACGACCGCCAAGACCGTCAGGAAGTGGGTGGAGCGCTACCAGGCCGCAGGTCTGACGGGTCTGGAAGACCGGTCCTCCAGGCCACGGCGGCTACGCAGGCCCACCGCGCGCCAGGTGGTGGAGCGGGTGATCGAGCTTCGCCGCCAGCGCTTCACCGGCCAGCAGATCGCCAAGGAGACGGGCGTCTCGCCGGCCACGGTCAGCCGCATCCTGCGGGTCGCCCGCTTGAGCCGGATGCGGGACCTGGAGCCGGCTGAGCCGCCCGTGCGCTACGAGTACGCGACGCCCGGCGGACTGATCCACATCGACATCAAGAAGCTGGGGCGCTTCGAGCGGACCGGCCACCGCATCACCGGCAAGCAGACCGGCGTCGCCAGCTCGCGCGGCAGCGGCTGGGAGTTTGTCCACGTCTGCATCGACGACGCCTCCCGCGTGGCCTTCAGCCAGATCCTGCCCGACGAGAAGAAGGAACGCGCCGTGGCCTTCCTGGCGGCGACCCTGGCCTACTTCCAGAGCCTCGGCGTCGCCGTCACTCGGGCATGACCGACAACGGCTCCTGCTACCGGTCCAAGGCCTTCCGCAAAGCCTGCGCCGCGGCAGGCCTTAAGCACATCCGAACCAGGCCCTACACGCCGAAGACCAACGGCAAGGCCGAGCGCTTCATCCAAACTGCGCTGCGAGAATGGGCCTACGCCCACGCCTACCCCACATCAGACCGCCGAGCCGCCGAGCCGCCGAGCTGCCCGTCTGGCTCCATCGCTACAACTGGCATCGACCGCACGGCGGAATAAACTCACTCACCCCCATCAGCCGCCTCGGCCTAGATCGGGACAACCTGATGAGACTCCACAACCTACCGCTTCGAATAGATTAACCATTGACCTGCCCCGCGGATTTCCTCGATTCTTGTGAGACCTCAGGGGGTTGGTAGCGCATCTCCATTGCCGGCTGAAGCGGCCGACAGGCGGAGCTGATCAAGTTGTGCAGCCGGCCGGCCGCTCGGTTCAACCGCACCGCTTCCGGCGTCAGCCCGCCGTGCGGCGAGTGCGGCCTGATGTGATTGTAGTCGAGCCGCTAGCGCTCGATCAAAGCGCGGCCTCGGCTAGGTTGGCGAAGACCTCATCCTAGTCACGCACACGTCGCGCAGCTTACCGTTGAAGCTCACGACGAAGCCATTCTGCTGCGGCTTGCCCGCCACGATCTAATGACTCTCGACGTCGGTGCGTTTGATCCATTCCAGCATCGCCCGGCTGGTCATCTCCGTGCCGTCGTCGCGATGATGATATAGCAGCCCGGCCGCTGGCCCCCGTTCAGCGTGTCGGCCGCGTAGTCCAGGCTCCAGCGCTGGTTCGGGCCGTCCGGCAGGGCCATCGGCATTTCCTCAGGGTGTCCCGGACTCTCACTCAATCCAGGGATCAGAAAGGGGCAGATCACAGGCCTCTGGTCATCGGGGCGCCAACTCGGTTACGCGCGCCTGAGAGTGTCTTGCTGACTAGGGCCAATGCAGCCGTGCATCGGTTAGTCCTGGCAGACCTACGTGGGCTACCCCAGACGTACGCCGACTTCACTTCGCTCTTAACTCCCCGCCGCCCCTTCGAGCAAGTCCTCAGGCGGTTTCAGGTCGTCGGCCAGATCACCGAACCACAGGCTGTGAACGTCGAATCCCACGGATGAGGCGGTAAGCACGCTCGCAGCCCACAGCTCGGCCGTGCCCGGGTCCTCAATTTGAGCCAGCGCCCTTGAGAGGTCTCGGTACTGCGTCATGATACGAACGACGCGATCTCCTTCGGCTCGCGACGGAAAGACCTCAGACGCAATGTGCTCGCTCATAATATCTATTAAGCAGGTGAGGCTGCAGGTATCGACTCTGCTTGAATGTCTCATATTGCCGTGTAGCGTTAGTTCCCGGGCTTCAGTGATGTTTGTAGTCACACCACGAGTTGCCAGCAACCGCAGGGCTTCCGTTATTATCTTGGAGCGCTGGAGAGAGAAGGCTAGGACATATCTGCCCCCCTTCCGCAAAGCCGCGATATTTTCCCGCGTGGGTGCAAAAACCTCGTCAGGGCGCGAAATCTTCATTAAATGCTTTCGAGAGCTTAGCAGGCATCAGGCGAATCTCGCGAGTCCCGGAGCCGACCTCTTGGAGAAACGCGCGCATGGCGTCACCTTCCGGGAGCCGTGCGCGCGGCGCATCGGCGACGCCTGGGCCTCGCGCGTTGAGCGCCGTTAGGCGTCTGGGGCCGCTCGCAATCTGTCACGGTCAGGACTCCTCCGTGCCGCAAACACGATACGGGGTTCTATTTGTAGAAGCTACTAGGTTGTTCACGCCAGGTCGGTTTGAAACAGGGGGTGCGAAGCTCAACCTCTAAACCGGGAGGCGCGGGATAACGTCCATAAGAATGCCCGTCTGGCACCGTCGGGTCGAGCCTGCTGGGTGTCGAGCGGCTGGACGACGGAGGCGGCCGCGGAGGCGGGCGTATTGGTTCGGGCCGCGTCACCCAGAACACCGGACCCCTTGCCGGGCAGGATCGCGACGATCCGCTCTTTCGTGAACCTTCTCTCGCCCAAAATTCCCACCGCCTGATCTACCGGTCACGGTCTCGCTCACGACGCCGGGCCCGTGCGCTCGATCCGCACCACCTGCGGGCACCGGCCCCTACGCGGCGCTCGGCGGCGGAGAGCACGCGGTCGACGACCAAAGGGCGCCCTGCTGGCGATAGTTGACCAGCTGCGGATTGCCCGAGGGGCTGAGGGCGAAGAGGGCCGGCGCCTCCGCAGCAATGACGCCAGGCGGGAAGCTCAGGAACGTGCGCACGCCATCGCTGGCGACCGCAGACGGCATCAACGCCGGGGGGGCGGCCCTTGGGCTTTATCCGGAACCCTGCATCGAGTGGCCCTTGCGGCTCCACGAGAGGGTGGCCGGCGCCGGAGAGGTGGTCGTCGCGGGCGTCGCGCCGTCCATCACCGATCCCAGATCCCACGTGACCGCGGTGTTGAAGGTATGGGCTTCGCCGCTGCGCAGTTGCAGCAGGCGGTTGGTGGCGAGGACCAGGTTGGTCTCCAGCCCACGCACCAGCGGCTTGATCATTACATGGTCTGGTCAGGGCCTTCGCCCGAACAGCGCTACGACTGAGCCTGGGGACGGCGCTCCGTCAAACAGCCCAGCACATCATCGAGTGGCAGGAGAGTTCTGGCGCGAGGCCCCTCGCGTCCTGGCTGGCGTTAGAATGACGCTCTTCGGCGCTGGAGACCGTGGGCGCACCGGCTGTCTAGGTCGACTCAAGCCCCATGCCACTTGCGCACCGTCTTAGGGTTCAGGCCGTAGCCGGCGGCGAGGACCCAGCTGCTCGTCGGTCAGGTCGCTGCGCTCCACAAGAAGCGCCATCGAGTTGGGGTACGGGCCTGATTCTCGCGCGGGCAGGTAGTTGTTCCGCAGAATGACGCGACGGAATCAGGGATCGTCCCGCTCAACAGCGGGAGGGACGATCCCGGACTAACCTCATCAAGTTCACGCGGGCCGCGGGGTATAGGCTCCCGCCTTGCGCCGGAGCGCCCCCGGTGGCCGTTCCGGACTCGCTAAAACCGGTACTGGAGTTCGATACCGTAGATGCGGGGCGGGGTGAGTTCCACCTCCTGGGCGCCCGTGGCGAACCGGTCCGACGGCACGGTCGGGCTGTTGTTGCGGCTCGATCCGGCGAGCGCGGCTTGGTAGCCCTCGGTGTTGAACACGTTCTTGACGTAGGCGATTACTGTGTACTTGCCGCCGGCCGGCGCCCAGTGGGCGCGGAGATCTACCTGATCCCAGGAAGGGGCCTTGTTGTATTCTCGAGTGAAGACGTTGGCGTAGGCCTCGGACCGGTAAAGATAGGTCGCACCAAGGGTGAGGGCGCCGGGCTCCAACTCGAAGGTGTAGGACCCGTTCAACGCCAATTTGTGCTTGGGCGCCTGGGGTAGCTGGTTTCCGACCACGCTGACGGGGCCGGTGCTGATGTTGTCGTTGGTATCGACCAGCGTGATGCTCTTCCGAATCTTCGTCGGATTATAACCGTAGTCCACCGTCAGGCGTACTGGCCGGATCGGCTGCCAGATCGCGCCGAACTCCAGGCCGCTGGACCGCGACTTGGCGATATTGACGAACTGACCGACGTTGGTCGGGCCCACGCGCACCGTGACCGGCGCCTGCAGGTTCCGGTAATCGAGATAGAAGAGTGCTGCGTTCACCTGCAGGGTGGAGCTCACGTTCTTCTTCAGGCCGATCTCGTAAGAGTTGACGGTCTCTTCATCCGCCTTGGGATCGGCCAGGAACCCTCCGGCCGAGAAGCCGAAGGCCTTGTAGCCGCGGCTGTAGCGGGCATAGGCCATCGTGTCGTCGTCGGGCTCCCACTGGACGCCGAAGGTCCCCGTCCAGGCGTCCGACGTATCGCCAAGCTGGCGGCTGGCGATGCCATTGGAGCCGATCGTGTATTGACGGCATACGCCTTCCGTGCAGACCGAGGGGCTAGTGACCCCTTCGATCAGGCCCGCGGTGCTCTTCGGCGCCAGCGTGTCTGTGAGGTCCATGGCCCCGTTGCCGAGGCCACCCAGTGGAGCCAGCGCGTTGCCGAGACCCAGTGCCTGGCCGACGGCCGGCAGAGCCGTCAGGTTGCCGAGGAGGCTGCCCCAGTTGGCGGCCGTGCCGGGACCGAAGGCGCTGAGGCCCAGGGCCGGATAGAGGCCCGGGTAGCAGGCGTCGGAGTTACAGATGATGCGCCGGAACTCGGAGCCGAACTTCTTGTCCTTGGTGTAGCGCACGCCCGCGGTCACCTTCAGGGTCCCCGTCGCCTGCCAGTCCACCTGCCCGAACACCGCCTTGCTCTCGGTCGTCAGGTCGTAGTTGCCCGTCGACCAGAGGCCTCGGGGATTCGGCGCAGCGCCCAGGATCGGAGTGCGGAGGCTGGAAGGACCGTTGAGGAAAAAGTCGGCGGTGCTGCCGGTCCCGGTGTATTTTTCGTTGTAGTAGTACGCGCCCGCGATCCATTGGAACGGACCATCGGTAGTCGAAGAGATGTTGATTTCGTGGCTGTACCATTTCGGATACTCAAAATAGTGGAACGTATTGTCTCCGTTTACGGTCAAAGGAGCGCAGTTGACCGTCGAGCGTCCGGACGCGAACAGGGCGCCAACGGTTCCACAGATCGATCCGGGTGCCAGTGGTATCTGGAACGACTGGACGTTGGTCGCGTCGGTGTCGCCGTAGAGGTCGTATTTATACTCTTGAATGCCTCCCACGTACCTAATGTCGATGCTCGGCAAATGGTACACGAAGTTGGTCGTCAGCGAATTGACGTCCCGCAGCCTGACACGCTCGGGCGTGTTCGTGTTGAACTCGTGTGCATCCTCCAAAGCGGGATTCACGATGATGTTCGTTTTGCCGAACTGCCGCAGGCTGCCGGGGACGATGCCGTTCACGCCGGTTTCCGGCGTGTAGCCGTGGGCGGAGTTGTAGACGATCGAGAAGTTCGGATCGAGGCGGCCGGTTTCATACGGGCCGTTGAGATAGCCGGCGCGCGCGCCGGGACCGCCGCGGTTGTGCCAGGCCAGGGTCTTGTAGGAGACCCACAGCTCGGCGTTCTCGCCAAGGTCTGCTTCGAGCTGGAATTGGACTTGGTACTCGTCCCGCTTGCTGCCTTCCGACGGGCCGCCGGCCAGGTTCTTGAAGTAGCCCTTTCGCTGGTCGAACTTGTAGCCCGAGACGCGGAACCTCAGGTTGTCGGCGATGGGTCCAGACACCGCGGCCTGGAAGTTGGTGAACCCGTAGTTCTCCGCGATCGCGCGGACCTCGGCGTAGAAGTCCTTGGTCGGCCGCACGGAGATGACGTTGACGGTGCCGCCAATAGCGTTGCGGCCGTACAGCGTGCCCTGTGGCCCGCGCAGTACCTCAACCCGCTCCACGTCCAGCGGCGGGCCGCCGGCCAGCACGGTCGAGGTGGTGAACAGGCCGTCGATGTAGATCGACACGGCGCCGTCGACGGCGTGCACGTTCGTCAGGCGGCCGATGCCGCGCATGCTGGCCCGGTCGTTGCCCGACTGATAAGTGAAGCCCGGTGTGAAGTTGGTGAGATCCTGGACCGAGTTGACGCCGACCAGGTCGCGCTGTTTGCTGGTGAAGGCGGAGATAGCGACCGGCACGTCCTGCAGGCTCTGCTCGCGCTTTTCGGCGGTGACGACCAATTCCTCGATGACGTTGGCGGGCTGGGCGTTGGCTGTGCTGGCGATAGCCGCAATGGCGAGAGCGCTCGACACCAGAAGATCGATTCTAAGAGTCATGTTGTCGGCCTCCCCGCCGCTCTGATAAATATTCTACATTCCCCCGGCGCTGGCCAGTAGGATAGAGCTTAGACGGCGATCGCAGGCGCGGACGTCGTCGATCAGATCCGAGGGGGCGGTGACACGAGGAACGCCGTTGCCAATACGCCGAGGAAAGAACGTGCCCGACGCCTCGGAGCCTCGCATTCGAAGCGAATGGCTGCCTCATGGTCCAAGTCCTCAGCGGACCTAACCGAATACAAGGTTTCGTTGCGATCCGTTGCACCAGACAGCGACTCCGCTCGGCTCGAGATTTGAAGCACCGTCTGTCGCATATGCCCCGGTGGCGAGCGGCGATGGCTCCGTTGTCCGGTGACGTCGGCTTTGCGCGTAGAGGCCGACGGCAGAGTCCGACCGATTGTGTTCTCTAATGGGTCAATGGGCGGCTGCTCGGTCCTGAGCTGATCGACGCGGTCGGGTGTCTGCGTTCTCTACGCGCTCATTTGGCGTTTGATGGGTCAGCTGGGCGATCCCGAACTCCGCGCAGTGCCCACGGATCGCGTTGCTCAGCATGGTCCGCTGCCGCTCCAGCAGATCGCGGGTCCCGTGCAAGAGCACCCCCGCCGATCGGCGCTCTTGACGGGCACGGCTGGGTGACGGCTTCCCAGATCGCCTCCGCGTCGGCAGCGTCGTTCTTCTGCCGCCGGACATACGCCTTCACATAGCTGGGTGGCATCAACCGCACCTCATGGGCCGAGCGCAGAGAGCCCTCGAGCCCAGTGGTGGACGGTGGCGCAGGCTTCCATGCCGAGCAGGCAGGGCGGCAGAGACCCGAAGAACTTCAGCACCTCTGCCCGGCCCAGCTTCTCCCTGATGACCACCTTGCCGGGACATCGACGGCTGGACCTGAAAGACGCTCTTGGCGAGATCGAGACTGATGGTGGTAACCTGCATGGCGGCCGGCTCCTGCTGGAGGTTGCTTCAACAACGACCATCCTATGGCGCTCAGACGCCGGTCACAGGGCCGTCCGCCCCATCAGTCTAACGGCAACCGCTTTCCAGCAAGGCGCAGCAAGGGCAGGGGAGGCGCGGCCCTAGCCCATGACCTCCGCCACTCCGCCAGGGCGGCTGAGCAATCGTTCGCGGTAGAGGTCTCGGGTGATCAGGTGGCGTTCCTGATTGAAGATCCCACGGGGAAGATCGCGATCCGCTCGGCAGGGTGGTGTCGCAACTTCACCCTGGAGACAGCCATGTCCTCGTCGCACTTCCAGCCGCGAATCGTCCGTTGCCCGCAATGACATCGGTACGATTTTCGTGTCACTCGAGCTCAGCCTATCCAGCTGGCTGGTCACCTCATTCTCGCCTGGTAGCGGAGAAAGGATGTCGAGGCGCCAGTCACCAGCTGGCGATATCGCGGCCTCCTGACGCGTCTCATCTACAGGCCAAGTGCACGCCGTGGGTAGGTCGGACATTCCCGCTGGTGGTGATTCAGGAAGCGGGTGTGGATGCCACGGCATTGAAAGCCACGCGGTGGATCCAGCTTCGATCGCGACTTCCCGACGACGCCGACGGGCAAAGACCGACAGCATCGACGGTGAAGCCCTGGTTCGCGCGTTGCTTTGCCTACAAGCGCGGCGAGCCTCGGGTCTGCGCCATGGTGAGGCCGCCGACGCCCGAAGAAGAGGACCGGGCGCAGATCTGTCGCGAACGCCGGTCACTGACGGCTGACCGCGTCGAGCACGTCAACCGGATTAAAGGACCGCTCTTCTCGCAGGGCATTACGAACCATGAGCGCTTCGGCGAGATCCACGCAAACCTCGTTTGCAGCAAATGCGGCCGGCGAGAGCCCCGCCTTCGCCAAGCCGATCTGCGGTTCAGCATTGCCCGGCAAGGAAAGAGCTTAAACGAATTGACGCCAATGTCAGTTGGACTTAGCCCTCGGTCAGCAAG
>NZ_CADEGK010000117.1 GCF_902826855.1 uncultured Phenylobacterium sp.
GGACTACCTGATCGTGGAGTCTACCTATGGCGACCGCCATCATGATCCGGTGGCGCCCGCCGACGCCCTGCTCAAGGTCATTGAGCGCACGACGGCGCGCGGCGGAACAGTCATCATTCCCGCGTTCGCGGTCGGCCGGGCCCAGGAACTGCTCTACCTGCTCTCGAAGCTGAAGCGGGAGGGCGCGCTGCCGCTGACGCCGATCTATCTCGACAGCCCCATGGCCACGGATGCGACGGACCTCCTGTGTCGCCACGGCGCCGACCACAAGCTGCCCGAGGACATCTGCCGCGCGTCGTGCGAGGTCGCGACCTACACGCGCGACGTCGACGCGTCCAAAGCCCTCAGCCACAACAGCATGCCGAAGGTGATCATCTCGGCCAGCGGAATGGCGACCGGTGGGCGCGTCCTGCACCATCTCAAGGCCTACGGGCCCGATCCCCGGAACACCGTGCTGTTCTCCGGCTATCAGGCCGCCGGCACCCGCGGACAGGCGCTGCTTGGCGGCGCGCGAGAGGTCAAGATCCATGGCCAGTGGATTCCCATCCGGGCCGAGGTGGCGAACCTGCCCATGCTGTCCGCCCACGCCGATGTGGACGAGATCATGCGCTGGCTGTCCGGCTTCCAACGTCCGCCAACCCGGACGTTTATCGTTCACGGCGAAGACCAAGGTCCCATTGGCCTGAAGGCGCGTATCGAAGCCGATCTCGGATGGTCCTGCACGATCTCGGCCCAGGACGAAACCTACGGTCTGTCGTGAGGATCGAGGCGAAGCCTACTGCGTCCACGCCCACTCTCCGGGCGCGCCGCCTGGGCCTGTTTACCCAGCACGACGCCGTCGTCCTCATGCGCTCGGACTGCCACGTCTGCCGTTCCGAGGGCCTGGGCCCCCGCTCGCAGGTCTTGCTCGCCGCGAACGGGCGCGAGGTGCTGGCCACACTTTACCAAGTGGCAGACGGTATTCTTGGAGTCGGCGAGGCGGGCCTGTCGGAGGTCGCCTGGGAGCGGCTGGGCGTCACCGAGGGGGCCCACCTGGCCGTACGCCATCCACCGCCGCTCGATTCCATGTCCGCGGTCCGACGCCGCATTTACGGGCAGCGGCTGGACCTTCCGGCCATGCGCTCGATCGTCAACGATATCGCCGCGGTCCGTTACACCGACGTCCACCTGTCCGCCTTTCTCACCGCCTGTTCGGCGTTGCCGCTGAATCTCGAGGAGACCGTCGGCTTGACGCGGGGGATGGTCGAGGCGGGTGAGCGGCTCACGTGGGATGCGCCGATCGTCATCGACAAGCACTCCGTGGGCGGGCTGCCCGGCAATCGCACCACACCCATCGTCGTGGCGATCGTCGCTTCGCATGGTCTTGTGATGCCGAAGACGTCGTCGCGCGCCATCACCAGCCCCGCGGGAACCGCCGACACCATGGAGACCTTGGCGCCTGTCGACCTGGACGTCGCCGCCATGCGACGCGTCGTGGAACAGGAAGGCGCCTGCCTCGTCTGGGGCGGCTCGGTCCGCCTCAGTCCAGCCGACGATATCCTGATCCGGGTCGAGCGGGTCCTGGACATCGACACCCAAGGCCAGCTCATCGCCTCGGTCCTGTCGAAGAAGATCGCAGCCGGGTCGACGCACATCGTCATCGACATTCCCGTTGGAGCCACAGCCAAGGTGCGGACCGATGACGCGGCCACGGAGCTCGCCGACCAACTGACCGAAGTCGGGCGCGTCTTCGGCGTGACGCTGCGCTGTGTGATCACCGACGGCGCGCAACCGGTCGGACGCGGCATCGGCCCGGCTCTGGAAGCCCAGGATGTCCTGGCGGTGCTGCAGAGCATGCCCGGCGCGCCCAAGGACCTGCAGCGTCGCGCATGCCTGCTTGCGGGCGCGGCTCTTGAGCTGGCTGGGCGATGCGCGGCCGGCGCCGGGGTGGCGCTCGCCGAGGCGACGCTGGCCGACGGACGCGCGTGGGCGAAATTCCAGCGGATTTGCCACGCCCAGGGTGGCTTGCGGACGCCCCCCACAGCCGCATTGACCCAGTCCGTCCTGGCATCACACGCCGGCCGTGTGATCGGGATCAACAATCGAACCCTCGCACGCCTGGCCAAGCTGGCCGGCGCGCCCGACGCCAAGGCCGCGGGGCTGATGCTGCATGTGCGCCTGGGCGACGAGGTCGCGGAGGGCCAAGCGCTCCTGACGGTGCACGCGGAAGCCCCGGGCGAGCTCGCCTATGCCCTCGACTTCGCCGAGGCGAACCCGGACATCATCCGGCTGGAGGCCTGAGATGCGGCTGATCCTGGCCCTGCCCGGCAACGAAGTCTTCGCCGCAAAGCTCGCGCTGGAATCAGGCGCTGAGCTTGGCGGACTTGAGACGCGCCAGTTCCCGGACGGCGAGCACTATGTCCGCCTGCTGAGCGATCCGGCCGGACGCCGGGTCGACATCGTCTGCAGCCTGGTGCGCGTCGACAGCGTGATTCTGACGCTGCTGTTCGTCGCCGCAGCGGTCCGGGAACAGGGGGCGACGCAGGTAACCTTGGTCGCGCCCTATCTCGGCTACATGCGCCAGGACACGCAGTTCAGGGATGGCGAGGCAGTGACCTCGCAGACGTTCGCGCGTTTGCTGTCCGCCGCCTTCGACCGGTTGGTGACGGTGGATCCGCACCTCCATCGCTACGCTGCGCTCAACGACATCTACGGCATTCCCTGCGTCACCCTCCATGCGGCGGCGCTGCTCGGGGCCTGGATCCGCGCCGAGGCGCCGAACGCCCTGGTGATCGGACCGGACAGCGAGAGTGAGCAGTGGGCCGCGGAGGTGGGCGCGGCGGCCGGCTCTCCGGTGGTCGTGCTGCAAAAGGAGCGCCTTGGCGATCGAGATGTCCGCATCACCTTTCCCGACTTGAGCGGTTTCAGCGGACGCCAGCCGGTGCTCATCGACGACATCGCGTCCTCCGGTCGCACCCTGACGGCGGCGGCCCGCGAGCTCATCGCTCTGGGCTTCGCGCGTCCGATCTGCGCCGTCGTTCACGCTGTGTTTGGCGGCGACGCCTTCGCGCAGGTCGAACGCGCTTCTCAGCGCGTCGTCTCCACCGACGCCGTCCCGCACCCGACCAACGCCATCTCTCTGGCCCAGCTCGTTGCCGCTGCGCTCCGCAGTGAGGTCGCCGATGTCTGACATGGAGTTGGTGTTCCGGGTTGTCGTTGCAGCTGTCGTGGGATTCCTGATCGGCCTTGAGCGATCCCGTCGCATCCGCTTTGTCGGCGCTCGGACCTTCGCCTTGATCGCGACTGCCGGCGCCATGGCTGGCGTCGTCGCCATGCGGCTCCATAGCGAAGACGCGCGCGTCATCAGCACCATCTTGCAAGGCGTGCTGATGGGGGTCGGCTTCGTCGGCGCCGGCGTGATCATGCACCCGGCCTGCGGCCGTTCGATCCACGGTGTCACGACGGCGGCGGCGGTCTGGGTCTCCGCCCTTGCGGGCTTCGCTGCAGGCCTCGGAGAGTGGCTGTTGATGGCCGTCGGCGCAGGGCTCACCTTCGTTGTGCTGATGGCGCCGGAACCGTTCGCTGCAAAAGCTTCGACAGATGACCGCGAGCGCGACGACGCCCCGCGCTGCTGAGCTTGTTCTGCGCGAGGTCAATGCGGCGCCGCTCGCGCGGTGAGGCGTAAGGTCGATTGGAGTTGCCATGCTCAAAGTCACGGCGATCGCCACACCCTCCGCACACGACGACGGCGGCGCCCTGCCGTATCACCGGGACGCCGTCCCGTGGGCGCCCGCGCCGACACGAGCGGTGTTCGAAGGACTGGACGGACGACCAGCAAACCCCCGACTCGGCATCCGAGATCGGATTGTCGCGCGGCGCGGGATAGAAATCGTCTGGGCAGGCGAGACGCTCAGCGAGCCTGATCGACCGAGCTGCAGCGAGGCCTAAGTCACGCCCGCGATGGGTGCGGGAGCTTGGTCTTGCGGGCGTGATCGGTCATCAGGCGGGCTCCGCGGATGGTTGGTGCAGCGAGCTCACTTCGCTAATGGCCGAGCGGAGCGCCGCCCTGCTCGGAAATCTCTTCCTGGGCTTCCTGGCTACGGGCTCCGCTGCCGGCGCTTCGGCAGATCTCGTCCTCCTCGAGCACCGGACGGTCGGGCAGGGACCCCGCAGTATGTTCCCCGCGAAGCCGTCGCTCCGGTTACGCCCCCGATCTTGCCGGCGCTGGTTGGGACGCGGGGCGCCGGCCCCGCACTCGCGCGCACGGCCCCGGTCAATGCACGGCGGTCGCAGCTCTTGACGACCAGTGGATATGTACGATGCGCCAAGTCCCCGCGACGCGCCGCAGGATCATGGTCTCCGTGGTGAGGCGGTCGACGTCACGCCCTTTGAACTTACCCTTGGTACGCCCTTCGCTGGCCACCCACGCCATGTCGCCAGCCGTCCCGCCGTTGCGGCGCACGAGGTCCTGGCCGACAGCCTTGGCGAACGCGGCGTCGCCCGGCAGGTGCGCTTTGACGTACTCGGCCTTGGATCGCTCTACACCGCCGGCCTCGTAGATAATCGCGGCGTCCGTCAGGAGGCTCGCAGCTGCGGTGGTGTCGCCGCTGGCGAGGGCGGCGTGGAAGTCATCGATCACCTTGGCCGCTTCCGGAGACGCCGCTGGGGCGCTGCTCGCCGGCGTCCGCTCGGCCTCGGCCTGTGGATGGGCGCTTGCGCCTGCGGCCGTAAGCAGCGTTGCGGCGAGGATTACCGCGCGGAGCGCGAGGCTGATCTTCATGACTTCTTCCGAATTGAGCGGCGCGGCCGCAGCGAGTTCGCCGACGCTACCCTGCAAGCTCCCGGACGTCGCGCCCACGACTTCAGGAATAGCGCGCCCGCGTCCGGGCGGGCGCCTTGGCCGGCTGCGTCGGCTCCTTGCCTGCGGTGAGGTCGGCGAGGATCGGGCAGTCCGGGCGGTCGTCGCCCGCGCAGCAGTGAGACAGGTGGCGCAGCGTGCCGGCCATGGCCTGCATCTCCACGATCCGGGCCTCTAGGTCCGCGATGTGGCGGTCGGCAATGTCCTTGACCACGCGGCTCGGCCGCTCCCTGTCGCGCCAGAGCGAGAGAAGCTGGGTGATCTCCTCCATCGAGAAGCCGAGGCTGCGGGCCCGCTTGATGAACCGCAGCTCGTTGATCTCGCGCTGGTCGTATTCCCGGTAGTTGGAGTCGGTGCGGCTGGCCGGACGCACAAGTCCGATCTCGTCATAGTAGCGGATCATCTTTGTGGAGATGCCCGAGGCGTTAGAAGCTTGTCCGATGTTCATGGCGGGCTCCTAGACGAGGACGGCGTGCAGGTACTGAGACCGTGCGGGCGCGGGGACGGCTGCAGGACGGAAGCCGCGCAGCCGAAGGGCGTTCGCAAGGACGCTGACGCTGGAGAGCGCCATGGCGCCCGCCGCGATCATAGGCGACAGCTGCAGCCCGAAGAGCGGGAACAGGGCGCCTGCCGCCACCGGGATCAGCAGCACGTTGTAGCCGAAGGCCCAGACTAGGTTCTGGCGAATGTTCGTCAGCACCGCGCGGCTGAGGCCGATGGCGGTGGAGACGCCGAGCAGGTCGCCGCTCATCAGGACGACGTCGGCGCTCTCGATGGCGATGTCGCTGCCCGTGCCGATGGCGATGCCGACATCGGCCTGCGCCAGGGCGGGGGCGTCGTTCACCCCGTCGCCGACGAAGGCGACCATGCCGTAGCGAGCCTGGAGTTCCTTCAGGGCAGCCACCTTCCCATCGGGGAGGACCTCGGCGATCACCTCGTCGAGGCCCAGTTGGCGGGCCACGGCCGCGCCGGTGCGGCGGTTGTCGCCGGTGATCATCACCACCTTCAGGCCGCGCGCGTGGAGAGCGGCCAGCGCCTCCGGTGTCGTGTCCTTCACCGGGTCGGAGACCGCGATGATTGCGGCGAGCTTGCCGTCGATAGCGGCGTAGAGCGGCGTCTTCGCCTCATCGGCAAGACGGTCAGCCGTATGGCCGAAGGCTGAGACGTCGATGCCCAGGCGCGCCATCAGGCGGTCCGCGCCCACATAGACGCCGCGGCCGTCCACCGTCGCCTGCGCGCCGTAGCCAGGGATAGCCTCGAATCCGGTGAGATCGCCCAGGGGCAGCTGCCGAGCTTCGGCGGCCGTGACGATCGCTTGCGCTATAGGGTGCTCGGATCGGTGCTCGACTGCGGCCACCAGCGCCAGCACTTCGGACTCGTCGAAGCCAGCTACCACCTGCAGATCGGTCAGCTCCGGGCGACCGCGCGTGAGGGTGCCCGTCTTGTCGAGGGCGACGGCTTTGACGTCCCTGAGCGCCTGCAGGGCTTCGCCCCGGCGGAACAGGACTCCAAGTTCGGCAGCCTTGCCTGTGCCGACCATGATCGAGGTGGGCGTGGCGAGGCCCATGGCGCAGGGGCAGGCGATGATCAGCACAGCCACGGCGTTGACCAGGGCAAAGCCGAGCGCCGGTTGTGGACCGAAGACCAACCAGGCGACAAAGGTGGCGACGGCGATCCCGATCACCGCGGGCACGAACCAGCCCGTCACCTTGTCGACCAGCGCCTGGATCGGCAGCTTCGCGCCCTGGGCGGCCTCCACCATCCGGACGATCTGGGCCAGCATTGTTTCGCCGCCCACCTTGGTGGCGCGGAAGCGCAAAGCGCCGGTCTTGTTGACCGTGCCGCCCACGACGGTCGCGCCAACGATCTTCTCGGCCGGGATCGGCTCGCCGGTGATCATGGATTCGTCCACGAAGGAGGAGCCCTCGACCACCTCGCCATCGACCGGCAGGCGCTCGCCGGGGCGCACATCGACGATATCGCCTGGGCGGACTTCACCTACGGGCACCTCGATGGCCGCGCCGTCGCGGACAACGCGCGCGCTCTTGGCTTGCAGGGTCATGAGCCGTTTGATGGCCTCGCTCGTGCGGCCCTTAGCCTTGGCCTCGAACCAGCGGCCGACCAGGATGAGGGTGACGATGACGGCGGCGGCCTCGTAGTAGACGTTGGCCGTGCCCGCCGGCAGCAGACCGGGGGCGAATGTCGCGACGGCGGAATAGGCGAAGGCGGCCGTGGCGCCCAGGACGACCAGCGAGTTCATGTCCGGCGTGAGCCGCAGGAGGTTTGGAACACCCTTGCGGTAGAATCGCAGCCCCGGGCCGAACAACACGAAGGCGGCCAGCATGAAACTGATGATCTGCCACGGCTGCTCGCCGAGAGTGGAGGCGATCCAGTGGTGCGCGCCGGGGATGAAGTGGCGCGCCATCTCCAAGACAAACAGTGGGGCGGTGGCTAGCGCCGAGACCTGCACCGCGTGTTTCAGGGCGAGAACTTCGGCCTCGCGTGCGGCCGACTCCCGATCATCCACTTCAGCGGAGCGCTCGTCAGCCGGCTTGGCCCCGTAGCCTGCGGCCTCGACGGCGGCGACCAGATCCCGTGTGTCGGCGCCTTCCAGCACGCGGACGCTCGCCCGCTCGGTTGCGAGATTGACGCTCGCGCGGAGCACGCCAGGCGCCGCAGCCAGGGCGCGCTCCACGCGTCCCACGCAGCTGGCGCAGGTCATGCCCTCGAGCTTCAGGTCGAGTTCGCGCGTCATGGGCTCATAGCCCGCCTTGCGGATCGCCTCGACCACGGCTTGCGTGTCGCCCTCGGGCGTCAGGTCCACGTGGGCGCGCTCGGCCGCAAGATTGACGGTGGCGTTCGCGACGCCCGGAACGGCCGAGATGGCCTTCTCGACGCGCCCCACGCAGCTGGCGCAGGTCATGCCGAGGATGGGGATCTCGATGGGGGTTAGAGTCGTTGCTGCGGGCATCTGCCAGGCTCCTGAAATCTTATGCCCGCCCCAGGTGGACCTTCCCATGATGGGAGGGTCAAGGCCTCGCTTTCCCAATCGTGATCTCTGGACCTTTCCAGGCAGAACTGAGCGCCCGCAACGCCCCGGATCACCGGTCGTTGGCTGATTGAGGATCCTGTGCGATCGAAAGTGGTCTTTGGAGCCGTCTGCGACCATTCGGGTGCAGACCCACAGCTTGCCTTGCGCCATGGCCGTGAGGCCAATGCGCCGCGTTGCCGACCTGAGATTGCGCGAGGTCAATGCGGCGCACGCGAGGGGAGTCAGACTGACCGTCGATCGCAGGTTGCCATGTCCGACGTCACACCTACCGAGCCATTGGCCGCCAGTTTCGCTGGAGACCTCGCTTGTTTCCCGCACCACCGCGACGCGACCGCTCTAGTGCCGGCTCCGGCGCGTTGGGTGTTCGAGCGGCTGGACGATCAAACCCGCTTGGCCGAGCACATGGGCCGTCCCTCGGCGATGATGGGCGGCGGACGCATGACCTATGAGTTCGACGGGTTGCGCGGACAGGCCGTGGGATCTCACATCCGAATGGGCGGTGAGGCGTTCGGCCTGCGGCTGTTCGTGGACGAGGTGGTCACCGTTCGCGATCCGTCGCGCCGTAAGGTCTGGCGTACGACGGGCGAGCCCACGCTCATCATCATGGGCGCCTACGAAATGGGCTTCGAAATCGCGGAGGAGGGGACGAACTCGCGCCTGCGCGTCTGGATCGACTACGCGCTTCCGGCCGGGGGCTGGGCCAGGCGCGTCCCGGGGCTCGCCGCCCTATACGCGCGCTGGTGCGTGCGCAGGATGGTGTCCGATGCCGTCCACCATTTTACGGCGGCCGGCGCGCGGGCGGCTTAGTGGGAGGGAACGCAATGGCGATCGAACGGCCGGCGACTCTGCTGGGTGTGAGGTGGACATCCGTGCTCTGCGCTGCGGCTTGGATGGGGCTCGCGAGCTGTTCCGACGAACCCAGTCGCACGCCATCCGCCAAGGTGGCGCCATCTGCCGCCTCGGACGAAATGGGCGAGCCGCACGACCAGTCCTCCTTTGCGAAGGACCCGTCCCAAACCCACCTCATGTCGCCGGACGAGCCCGACCTGCATCCGCAGCCTGAAGCCGACCGGCCTGAGGCCCGCTAGAGTTTCACACTCCTCAAACGCAGGGCGTTGCTGACGACGCTGACGCTGGACAGCGCCATGGCCGCTGCCGCGATGGCGGGTGAGAGCAGCCAGCCAAACACCGGATACAACACACCGGCCGCCAACGGCACGCCCGCGGCGTTGTAGACGAAGGCGAAGAACAGGTTCTGGCGGATGTTGCGCATGACGGCCCGTGAAAGCCGCCGCGCCTTGACGATCCCTTGAAGGTCGCCCTGCAGCAGGGTCACGCCGGCGCTTTCGATGGCCACGTCGGACCCGGCCCCCATGGCGATCCCGACTTCGGCCGCCGCCAGGGCCGGGGCATCGTTCACCCCATCCCCCGCCATGGCCACCTTGCGGCCCTCGGCCCGGAACTTCTCCACCACGGCGGCCTTGTCCTGCGGCAGGACTTCCGCCTCGACCTCGTCGATGCCGAGTTTGCGTGCCACCGCGAGCGCCGTGGTGCGGTTGTCGCCGGTCATCATGACAATCCGGACGCCTTCCGCCTTCAGGAGGCGCACGGCTTCGGGCGTCGTAGCCTTAATGGGGTCGGCGATCGCGAACACTGCCGCCGCCTGACCGTCTACCGCCATGAAGATTGCCGTCGCACCGTCGCCGCGGAGCGACTCGGCTTGTGCGTCGAGGCGGTTGGTCTCCACCCCCTGTTCCTTCAGGAATTTTCCGGACCCGAGCAAGAGACGGCGCCCATCGATGGATCCGAGAACACCCTTGCCCACCGGCGAGTCGAAATCGCTGGGTTCCGACAGAGGAAGTTCGCGCTCCTTGGCGGCGCGGACGATGGCGTCCGCGAGGGGATGCTCGCTGCCCCGCTCGAGGCTGGCGGCCAGGCGAAGCACCTCGTTCTCCTCCCAACCCGCGGCCGCCACGATCGAGGTCACCGCCGGCCGTCCCTCCGTCAGGGTCCCGGTCTTGTCGACTACCAGGGTGTCTATCTTCTCGAAGCGCTCCAGGGCCTCGGCATTCTTGATCAGCACCCCGGCTCCGGCGCCGCGCCCCACGCCGACCATGATCGAAATGGGCGTGGCCAAGCCCAACGCGCAGGGGCAGGCGATGATCAGGACCGACACCGCCGCGACCAGCCCGAACGCGAACCTCGGCTCTGGTCCGAAGATGGCCCAGCCGATGAAGGCCAGGACGGCGACCAGGATCACGACCGGAACGAACCAGCCTGAAACCTGATCGGCCATCCGCTGGATCGGGGCGCGCGAGCCCTGCGCCTGAGCGACCATGTGAACGATCTGCGACAGCAGGGTGTCGGCGCCGACCTTCTCGGCTCGCATGACGAAGGAACCGGTCTTGTTGATCGAGCCGCCGACGACCTTGTCGCCGGTCTCCTTGGTGACCGGCATGGACTCGCCGGTGACCATCGACTCATCGATCGAGACGCGGCCGTCCACCACGACGCCATCGACCGGCACCTTCTCGCCCGGCCGAACGCGGAGCTGGTCGCTCACCAGGATCTGATCGAGCGTGACTTCTTCGTCAGTCCCGTCGGCCCGGACCCGCCGCGCAGTCTTGGGCGCGAGGTCCAGCAGCGCCTTGATCGCGCCCGAGGTCTGCTCCCGCGCGCGCAATTCCAGCACCTGCCCCAGAAGCACCAGGACCGTGATCACGGCAGCGGCTTCGAAATAGATGGCGACGCTGCCGTCGGCGCGCCGGAACGCCGGCGGGAAGATGTGCGGCGCGAGGGTGGCCACGATGCTGTAGGCCCACGCCACGCCGATCCCCATGGCGATAAGGGTGAACATGTTGAGGTTGCGGGTCCGCAGGGACGCCGCGCCCCGTTCGAAGAACGGCCAGCCGGCCCACAGCACCACCGGCGTCGCCAGAGCGAGCTGAACCCAGTTCGACGTAGTCGGTGAAATCCAGCGGTGCAGGTCGAGGAGATGCCCGCCCATCTCCAGCGCCAGGACCGGCAGGGCGAGGACGAGGCCGACCCAGAAGCGTCGGCTCATGTCGACGAGCTCCGGGTTCGGGCCACTGTCTGCCGTGGCCGTCTCCGGCTCCAGCGCCATCCCGCAGATCGGACAGTTCCCCGGACCCTCCTGGCGGATCTGAGGATGCATCGGGCAGGTGTAGATCGCGCCGGGCTCGACCGGAGCTGCCGCCGCTGGATCCTCTGCGAGGTATTTCGCGGGTTCGGCGACGAACTTCGTGCGGCATCCCGCCGAGCAGAAGTGAAACTTGGCGCCCTCGTGCACCGCGTGGTGGGCGGTGGTGGCCGGATCGACCGTCATCCCGCAGACAGGATCCTTGACCGCTACACTGTTCGCGGGATCGAGACCGGCTTGCGGATGATGATGGTGTACGTGGTCTTGAGCGTTCATGGACGGCTCCTGTCGCTCACATACATATACCCCTATGGGGCATTGTTCAAATGGCTCGATGCGATATAGTACGCCTCAAGTCGGTGGAGGCCTTGATGGAACGCACGGACAAGCCGCGCCTGATCAATCGGCTCAACCGAGTCGAAGGCCAGGTGCGCGGTATCTCTCGGATGGTGGAGCAGGATCGATACTGCCTCGACATCCTGACCCAGCTTCATGCCGTCCGCGCCGCGCTCCGCCGGGTGGAGAGCGAACTGCTGAAGGAGCATCTCCAACACTGCGTGGCCGGTGCGATGGTGAGCGGTGATGAGGCGGAGCGCGAGCAGAAGACCGCCGACCTGGTCGACTTGATCGACAAGCTCCGCAGTTAGCCGACGATCATGATCACTAACCCTATGGCCGGCGCCAGTGATCCTCACGCAGGGGGGCCACTGTTCAGCGCGGCGATGCCGTGCCTAGCGACAAGTCGCTCACCGGCTGCAGCGTATATGTCGCGTCCTGCACAGCATGAGTTTGGTATTTCTCGCGCTGGGCGTTCCAGGAGCGGACAACGTCGAGGGCAGACGAATGTCCCACATTTCTGGCGAAGCCGTTGAAGACGGGCATTTGGCGCCATAAGACCCACGCGATCCTGAGGAACTGCGTGGCACCTGTGATGTGGATCACGTCCCACGCGGGTAGCGCGCCACGACCTTGCAGGACACGCGCGACCTCAAAACCAATGACCCTGCCCACGGCTCCGGCCTCGTAAAACCGCCGGATCGAAGGCGCAGAAAACTCGTATTGATCCCGATAGTAGGCCTGCCGCGCGCCGGGCTTTGAGACCGCATACTCGATCCAGTGCCAGAGGCGCGACTCCTGTTGAAGGCCGCCTTTGCGAGGATAGTACATTTGCATACCGGGCTGTGGGCGCAGGATTTCGGCCCGCAGAAAGCCGAGGGGCGAAGCTTCCTCCGCTATCCCCAACGACATCGAGATCGCGTCCCAGACCTCGTCCGGATCTGCTTCGGGCGTCACGACCAGGACCCAATAGTCCGTCCACGATATTCCTTCGGTTCCGCCCTGCATTTTCAAAGATCGATGCCGGAACGGCAGCAAGGCCGAGAGCCGCCCGGCGTCGCGGAGCGCGATCAACTGGGGCAACAGCGTTCGTGCGACCATGGCTCGAAATGAGGGCCGGTCGCGGTTGGGAACATGGAATGTTAGTCCGATCGCCCAGCGACCCTCATGCGGCTGGTCGTGAGTTTCAGTACTTTCATCAATCAAAGCGGTGCGATCCCAGTGTGCATGGCGCTCACGTGAGCGAATGTCCTTGGGCTTGTATTTCGACAATGCCAACCGCGCCCGCGCCCGCGGCGCCGGTTGATTGACCAAGATCAAGGCTGGGACTGAGGGGGCGGCTAGGGATTGTGCGTATTCCAATCGAGGACACGGCCAGCCGGTGTCCGCCAACTCACCAAAGGACACTCCCATGCGCACCCTGTTCGTCGCCATCGCCACCCTTGGCCTCGCCGCCGCCGGCCAGAGCTATGCTCAGCCGGAGCACGCCGGCCACGCGGCCGCTGCTGAAGCTACGGTCTCGGTCAAGGACCCGGCCAATCCCTCTCATGAGGAATGCAAGCGCGTGATGGGTCACAAGATGGAGGGCCGCGTCATGCACGACCACGCCTCCATGAAGGGCACGCCGGGCGTCATGAAGATGAAGCCGCTTAGCAAGGCGGAGATGGACAAGATGCACGGCAAGTGCGCTGCCAAAATGGCTGAAGCCAAGAAGTAGCGCGCTGATCCCCCACCGGTCGCACGCTCCGCCGTGCGGCCGGATGGGTCCGACGCAGTTTGAGCGGTTTGCCTAGAGCCAACACAGGACACGAGCCATGACCCTACTGTCACTCTGCCGGCGCCCAGCCCTGACGGGAGCCGCAGTCGCGGTCGTCGTCCTTGGTCTGGCGGCCTGCCAGCAGAAGACGGACGCGCCGGCCCCCGTCGCTGCCGCGCCGGTCGCGGCCACAGACCCGGCGGCGACGTCCACGGCCTCCGCGGGAGAAAGCGAGCATCGCGCCGATGGGCCGCAAACGGCGGAAGAGGCGCGAGCTCAGGGACATCGCGAAGGCATGGAGATGGAGCGCGATGCGCACGAACGCGGCATGGAAATGGGAGCCAAGGCGCATGCCGACGGCATGAAGGCCAACGGCGCAGACCCCATGCCGATGAAGAAGGCCGATCCGCCCATGAAGATGGACGGTCATATGTAGGCCGGCGGGCGGGGGTTCCCCTGGCCAAGCCAGACGCCGCCCGCTGCCGCAACCGCCCAGGAGGGCTGCTGATGATCAAGCTCGACAAAACGGTCACCGGTCTCGCCGTGTGCGCGGCGCTCGCGCTGCTGGCGGCGTGTCAGAAGACGGACGCCGGAGCCACTCCGAAGGCCGCGGCCGACGTTTCGCAGACCGCCCCCGCCGCTCCATCGGCCCCCGCCAATGCGACCGAGGGCGAGTCCGAACAGGGGCCCGGCGCCGGCGCCGACGACCGCGCCCATGGTCCCCGTGCGGGGATGGAGATGGGGCGGGAAGCTCGGGAGCGCGGGATGGGCATGGCTCCGAAGGCAGCCCCTCCTGCCGAAAAGCCCGCTCCGTAGCCCGGATTCATGCGTGGGGTCGAGGAGCACGCTTTGGCCCATCTGGGTCGGAGAAGACCGCCTCAGGTGCTCTACGTGACAAGGTCGTGCGGGGCCGTCGCCTCGGCATCGAACCGGTTCGAGACCTTAGCGGTGCACAGCGCCTAGCCCTGGAGCCGGCACGAGGTGAGCCGAAACTGGGCGTTGCGCTCGGCGCGATCTTATCAGGGCAGTGCTACCGCTCGACGGACAACCTGGGAGCGGCGTTGATCGGATGGAGATCTTCTTGCTCCGAGGCGCAGGACACCTAGACCGCTGCCACCACCTGTAGCGGCTGGAACCTGCGTGGCCGGTGCGTACCTTGCGCGTCTCGCTGCCGACGCGCGGTGGTCGCCAGCAGGCGGGGCAGGCTGAGGCTGAGCAGGGCAGCCAATCCTGTCACCGCGGTCATCAGCAGGAATGGCAAGCCGGGAAGCGGCGGGAAGTCGAACAACAGGCCCCCGGCGGCTGAACCCGCCGCGACACCCAGGCTGGCCGCGGCTGTCTGTTTGCCGAGTTCCGCGCCTTGCGCCTGGCTGGCCTTCGTCGAAATCCAGTAGGTCAGGATCGGCGAAAGGATGCCGGCGCTGGCCGCACCGCACC
>NZ_CADEGK010000118.1 GCF_902826855.1 uncultured Phenylobacterium sp.
GCGAGTTCTACATTGCCATCACGCCCAAGCAGGCGAGGTCGATCCACCAGATGGAGGTGATGGACAAGGCCCGCGCTGCGCTGCGACAGGCCATTCCCCAAGCCAACGAGATCGTTGCCTCGGAAGTGCCCTGGGTTTCAGGCGGTGGCATCGGGCAGGCTGCGATCGAGCAGGTGGTGATGGGCCGCGATCTGGCTGAGGCCGAGGCCTATGCGGCAAGGCTGGTGGCGGCGATGAAATCGCGGCCGGAGTTCGCCGACGTCCGGTCCAGCTATGAAGGCGGCCGGCCGGAACTGCAGTTGCGCATCGACCGCACGCGGGCTGCCGATCTTGGCGTTTCGGCGCGCGACCTTGCCAACTCGACCCGGATTCTTTTGGGCGGCGTGGAGGCCGGCACGTTTGAAGAAGGTGGCCGTCGTCACGATGTGAGGGTGCGCCTCGAAGAAGCGCAGCGCCAGTCGCCTGACATGGTGGCAACCCTGCAGACCCGCAGTCTTGACGGCCGGCTGGTCGATCTGGGCCAGGTGGCCGATCCGCGCATCGGGACCGGCCCCGTGCAGATTGACCGCCAGGACCGGGGCCGCAAGGTCTCGGTGCTGGCCAACAGCGCTACCGGAGTGTCGCTGGGGGCGGCCGTGAATGCCATGGACGCCCTCATTGCGGCCAATCCGCCGCCGCCTGGGATCGAACTGGTTCTGGAGGGGCAGGCGCGCCGCATGGCGGAAACCGCAACGGCTATCGGCTTTGCCTTCCTGCTGGCGCTGATCGCGCTCTACATCGTGCTGGCCAGCCAGTTCGACCGCTTTGGCCAGCCTTTCCTCATCATGTTGACGGCACCCCTGTCATTCTCGGGCGCCTTTATCGCCATGCTGATCGGCGGGCAGGAAATGAGCCTGTTCGGCCAGATCGGGCTGCTGGCGCTGATGGGCATTGTGATGAAGAATGGCATCCTGCTCGTCGACCGCGCCAACCAGCTTGTGGAGGACGGGCTTTCGCAGGCAGATGCAATGGCGCAAGCTGCGCCGGAACGGCTGCGCCCGGTGCTGATGACGGCTTTCGCCGCCATTTTCGGGATGATCCCGGTGGCGCTTGCTGCGTCCGATGGTTCCGAATGGCGCAATGCCATGGGCTTCATCGTGATCGGCGGCCTCATCACCTCGACAATGCTGACGCTGATCGTTGTCCCGGCCGCCTGGATGCTGCCGGAAGATGTCGCGCGGCTGTGGCGGCGTACGATAACGCGGAAAGATGCGGGCAAGAGCGATGCGAAGTCGGTTGCTACCCCTGCACCGGCCGAAGGCACGGGTCACGAGGAGGCCGCCTTGCCTCCTGCACGCGCCCGCGCGGCAGAGACTGCCTAGCGGCCAGCGCCGCCGCAAGGGCAAGGAACCCGCTGGACCGTGCCCGACCGGCGCTGTCGGACGTTGTCCTAATCGACGGGTGACGGTCCTTTTTCAGCATGGCCGAGGTCGCAGTCGGTCCAAGGAATCCGCTTCCGTCGCGGAATAGCCAGCGATAGATGCTGGACTCGCCAAAAAAATTTCGTGCTGATTTTCTCAATGAATTCAATAGTGCAGCGATCTGGCGGACCACAGGCCGGCCAGCAGGGCAGGAAAGTTCAAATAGGCGTTTAAAGACAGACAGTTAGGGCATTGTGGAACAATGGAGTGGGAGTAGGCGTCACCTTATAAGCGGGGTCGGGGACAACGGCGCCCCGCGGAGCCGAGCCGGCAAGCGCGCGCCGGATGCTCAGCGGCGACTTTACCGGGGGAGCGCCGGCGCGGCTGTCCTGGCCCCGCCGACGCCGGCCTCCTCGCCTCAAAGGATCGATGGGCCGCTCCCGGGGTAGTCGGTCCCCATCGCCATGTCCCGGCCCGCCTCGAGCTCCGCGCGCAAGACGTCGAACTGGGCGGCGATCCGGCGCTGCGCATCGCTGCCGAGCACGATGCGGCGGCGTGAATCACCATTGATCACCACCTTCCAGATCGCGGCGGCCGCCCGGGCCGGGTCGCCGGGGAACATCTCTGGTGTGGCGCTGGAAACCAGCCGACGGAAGGCGCCGGAGGTGGCCGCATAATCGTCGATCGGCTGGCCGGAGAAGCGGGTGCGCTGCTCGATGGCGGTCCGGAACGACCCGGGCTGCACCGTGATCGCGCGGAGGCCCAGCGGTTCAATCTCCTGCCAGAGCGCCTCGGTCAGCCCTTCGAGCGCGAACTTGCTCGCCGAGTAGTAGCCGGTGGCGGGTAGGCTCGACACGCCGTCCATGGATGAGATGTTGACGACCGTCCCCCGACCGCGCCGGCGCATGCCCGGCAGGGCCAGGCGGATCATCTCGATCACGCCGAACAGGTTCACCTCGAACAGCCGGCGATAATCCTCCTCGCGCTGCTCCTCGATGGCGCCCAGGAAATCGATCCCGGCGTTGTTGACGAGCACGTCCACACCGCCGAAGCGCGCTTCCGAGGCCTGGAGGGTGGCGGCCCGTTGCTCAGGGACGGTCACGTCCATCGCGACGGCGAAGGCCGTCTTCGGGTAGGCGGCGGCCAGCGCGGCCATGCCGGGCAGGGTTGGCGCCGCCAGCACGGTCTGATCGCCATTCTTGAGAACGTGCGTCGCCAGCGCCAGGCCCAGGCCGTTGGAGGCGCCGGTGATCATCCAGGTCCGTGAGGGTCGGTCCGAGGTCATGAGAGGCTCCTTTTGGTCGTTCGCGACGGCCGGCGCGCAGACCGTCAACGGGGTTCGAAGTCGGTGGAGGCGCTGAGGTCTCGCCAGCGCTCGAGTTCGGCCAGGCGGGCCTGGTCGGCGGCGCGGATGATGTCGAGGGCGTCGCGGCCGAGGGGCAGCCGCAGAGGTGGCGCATCCAGGGCCGCCACGGTGAGGATCGCCTGGGCCGCCCGCGCCGGATCGCCGGGTTGACGGCCATCGTACTCCGCCTGCCGCCGCGCCTGCGCCCCGACCACCGCGTCATATTCGGCCCGGCCTGCCGCCAGCTTGGTCGACGATCCGGCGAAGTCCGTCCGGAAGCCGCCGGGCTCGAGGATGGTGACCTTCACGCCGATCAGGGCCATCTCGAGGGCGAGCGCCTCGGCATAGCCCTCGACGCCCCACTTGGCGGCGGAATAGGCGGTCCTTCCTGGGGCGCCGACGCGGCCCCCGACCGACGACAACATCAGGATGCGGCCGCTGGTCTGGCGGCGCATGAGCGGAATGACGGCCCGGGTCACGTGGATCGCGCCGAACAGGTTGGTCTCGATCTGGCTGCGGATGTCCGCCAGCGTCATGTCTTCGGCCGAGCCGACGTCGCCGTAGCCGGCGTTGTTGACCAGGACGTCGATCCCGCCGAAGGCGGACTGCGCCTGCGCGACCGCCGTGTCGGGGGCGCGAGGATCGGTGACGTCGAGCGGGGCCAGGATGACGGACCCGCCGTGGCGGTCGACGAGGTCGCCCAGCCGGCGGGGATCGCGCGCGGTGGCCACGAGGCGGTGGCCGGCCTCGAGCACGGCCTCGGCGAGCGCGCGGCCAAGGCCGCGCGACGCGCCGGTGATGAACCAGGTCTGGGACATGCGAAGCTCCGGTTTGGGCGGTTAGGCCGTCAGCGCGCGGCTGCGGCCGTCTCGATCAGGTCGGCGACCGCGTGCGGGTGCGAGATCATGACGACGTGCGACGCGCCAGGAATGGTGACTACCTTCCGGGCCTGGGCGCGCCTGGCCATGAACGCCATGGTCTGCGGCGGAATGTTGCGATCGGCCTCGCCCCAGATCCACCACGAGGGGGTGGCCTTCCAGGCGGCGCTGACGGAGGCCTCGCCGCCTGCGGCTTCGGCAAGCGGTCGCTGTTCGACGGCCATGCGCCGCGCGCGATCGACCGGCACGTCCGCGGCGAACTGGGCCCCGAAGAGGTCCTGCTGGATGTAGAGATCGGCCCCGGCGCCCGGTAGGGGCGCGCGCGGCGCCAGGGCGGCCGACAGGGTGCTGCCGGGGAATTTTCCGGTCAGGCCGAAGCTGGTCTCGCCGATATCGGGCGCGAAAGCGCTGACATAGACCAGCGCCTTGACGTTCGGCGCATCGGACGCGGCCGCCGAGATCACCGTGCCGCCATAGGAGTGGCCGACCAGCACGACCGGTCCCTTGACCGACGCGACCAGTGATCCCACCGCCGCCGCGTCGACGGCGACGCCGCGCAGCGGGTTGGCGGCGGCCACCACCGGGTAGCCGTCCTTCAGCAGTTCCGCGATGACGCCGTCCCAACTGCTGGCGTCGGCAAAGGCGCCGTGAACCAGAACGATGGTCGGCTTGAGGTCGGCGGCCTGAGCGCCGGTCGCCGCAAGCAGGGCCAGGACCCCCGCCAGCCAGGAATTGCGGATGAGCATCGGATGTCTCCCTTGTCAAACGGCCGGGCAAGGCGCCGCTTGGCCTGGAGAAGAGGATCGGGTGCGGAGGCCTGTCCCGAAATTGGACCTAGGTGTCGCAGACACCAAAGACTTAGCCCGCTGGCATGGTCGGCTGGCGCCGCCGAAGTGCGACGCCGCCCACAAGGTCGATGAGCAGCGCCAGGACCAGCGCGCCCGCGCCCGTCATGAACAGCAAGGCGTAGTCCCCATTCGTGCGGCCAAGCAGGTAGGCGAGCCCGTAGGCGGCGACGGCCTGCGCCGCGGCGAAGGCCGTGGTCGCCATGCGCCAGGCCGCCTTCTGGGCGGCGAGGCCAGGGCCGGCCAGTTCATGCACCCGGCCCAGGACGAGCGGGACGATGCCGGGTGTGGCGGCCCCCATGAACAGGCTGGAGGCGATCAGGGCGGCGGGCGCGTTGGTGATCGCCGGCGCAAGGGTGGCCAGCGCCTCCAGGAGCAGAACGAGGCGCAGGGCCGCGCGATAGCCGGCGCGGTCGGCAAGGTGGCCACTGAGCAGGGGGCCGACCACGGCGCCCAGGCCGAATACGATCCAGTAGAAAGCGCCGGCGTCGATCCCCTGGCCCAGGCCGTGCGCCACGAAGACCGACAGGAAGACCATGTGCGGCACTAGGCCGACGGCGTTCAGGCCGTAGCCGGCGTGGAGCAGCCAGAGCCGCGGGTTGCGGCGAGCCCGCCGGCGCAGCGGTGGCGCGGGGCTGCCGGCTGGCGCGCTCGGCCACCCTGTCCAGGCCGCCAGCGTCAGGATCGCGCTGGCGATCCCGAGGCCGATCCACGCGGTCGGCAGGCTGTCGCGCAACAGGAGCGGGACCAGGGTGCCGGAGGCCGCCACCCCGAGGCCCACGCCCATGAAGATGAAGCCGCTCGCCAGGCCGCGTCGCGACGGCGTCAGGTGGACGAGGATGGTCGGCGCCGCCAGGATCATGATCACCCCGCCGCTCACGCCGGAAATGAGCCGCCAGGTGAAGAACCAAGCGAAGCTCACGGGGACGGCGCATGCGAAGAGCGAGAGCGCACTGGCCGCCATCATGATCCGCAGGGCCGCGATGGGTGGCCGTCGCGCGGTCATGGGTCCCGCGACAAGTACCCCCAACAGGTAGCCGCCGAGGTTGGCGGCCGCCAGATAGGTCGCGGCGTCAGCGTCGAACCAGCCCGCCGCAATCACGGCCGGGAGCAGGGGCGTGTAGGCGAAGCGGGCGAGGCCGATGCCAATCAGGCACGCGCAGGCGCCGGACAGGATCATCCGCCAGGCGGGCGGTGGACGCGGTTGGGGCTGGGCGTCGTCGTGCGAGGCAGGGGTGGTCATCGACGCGATCCGATCGTCATGGATTTCGTAGCCCCATGCGCGAGCGCGGGCGATGGGTCGCCTCCCAGCGGCCCGGCAGGTCAGCGCGGCAGGCGGTCGAGGAAGTGGATTGCGAGGCCGGCAGCCTCGTCGAGGCGCTCGTCCAGCGCGAAGTGCCCCGCCTCCAGCAGGTGCAGTTCCGCCTCTGGGAGGTCGCGCCGATAAGCCGCCGCGCCCGGGACGATGAAGGAGGGGTCGTAGCGGCCCCAGAGGATCAGGGCGGGCGGACGGTGGGTCCGCATCCAGGCCTGCCACGCGGGATAGGCAGCCACGTTGGTCTGGTAGTCATACAGCAGGGCGCCCTGGATCTCCCGGGACCCAGGCCGGGAGAGCATGGCGAACTCGTCGATCCAGGCGTCGGGGCTGTAGCGTTGTGGATTAGGGCTGCCGGCGATATGCCGCTGGCGCGCGCCGTCCAGCGAGGTGAAGGCGTCGAGTTGGTCCTGGTGGCCCTCCGGGTCGCGCCAGAACTGGGCGATGCCCGCCCATTTCGCGCCGAGGCCGTCGCTGTAGGCATTGGCGTTCTGGATGATCAGGCCCCGCACCCGCGCGGGGCGAGCGGCCATCACCCGGAAGCCCACCGGCCCACCGTAATCCTGCAGATAGAAGACGCCATGGTCGACCCCGAGCTTGTCGAGGAGGCCTGCGATCGTCTGAGCCAGATGGTCGAACGTGTAGGCGTACTGCGACGGCGACGGCGCGTCGCTGTGCCCGAAGCCGGGGTAGTCCGGCGCGATGACGTGATAGCGGACGGCGAGCAGCGGGATCAGGCCTTCGAACATCCGCGACGACGACGGATAGCCGTGCAGCAGCACGATGGTCGGCGCATCCTTCGGCCCGGCCTCCCGGTAGAACACGCCGACGCCGTCGACCATCTCGCGATGATAGGTGGTCGTCGCCGAGGTGGAGGGCAGAGGCGCCGGGGCGCCTGCCGCGAGCGCGGCGGCCATGGCGATTGCAGGCAGATTGGCCATGAGAGCTCCTTGGGTTCCCCGGAGATCCGCGCCTGCGCGGCGGGACGCTGGACCGACGTGATGGAAATGCGCTTCGCGGCGCTCGACCGTCAGCGTGTCGGTCTTGACCCGATCATCAGAGCCGAGAGCGCGCGCGCCGACCATTGTACCAAGGTATCGAGGAGACCAAGGTATCGCCGCGAGGCGTGTACACCGCGGCCGGAACAGCCAACGTTTTGGGTGCGGCCTTCCGAAAGCTCGATGTCACGACGCTCGACCCGGGCCTGTTGATGCGGTCAACCGAACCCACGCCGTCCTCGTCGCAGGCGCGGGCCGAGGCCGCTCTCCCGCTTGCCCAACAGCTCCGCGCAGACCTTCTAGAGATGATGGGTCTAGCCCAGGGCGATCTGACCAATATGCGTCCCGAGGCCCGCGCCGACCTCGAAAGGCAGATCGCCCGGCAGGTGCATGGCCAGGTGTTGGCTCAGCCCGAAGTCCGGTCAGGCGCGTACGTGGACCTGAAGGCTTGATCACGACTTCGGCCAAGTTCCCTCTGAGCCTGTGAGACTGGCGCGGCGCACGCCAAAGGGCGCCGCGGGCTCGGATCGCGAGAGGTTCGGGAAGAGCGCCTGGCGGGCATCCTCGTAAGCTTGCCAGTCGGCGGCGCCGGGCAGCGTGGCCCAGGACCAGCCCATCGACGCGGTCCGGATCTCGTTGGGTGCGACTTTGGTATCGCCGATACCTTCGCCCAATAGCCACTCGGCCAAGTGCTGCCTAGGTCTCCCCCGTTCCTTCGGGACCATGGGGTGGCTGCGCGAAAGGCCTACGCCGCGAGGGCGCCCGTGACCGCAAATCCGAGGCGGCAAGTTCCCGCCGCGCAGCGACAGATGGAGACTGCCAATGAAGATTCTGATGATCCTCACCTCGCACGACACGTTGGGCGACACCGGGCGGAAGACAGGGTTCTGGCTCGAGGAGTTCGCCGCGCCGTACTATGTGTTCAAGGACGCCGGGGCCGAGGTCACGCTCGCCTCGCCCAAGGGTGGCCAACCCCCGATCGATCCGAAGAGCGACGAGCCCGGAAACCAGACCGCGCCGATGGCGCGCTTCAAGGCCGACCCGGAGACCCAGCGGGTGCTGGCCAACACTGTGCGGCTGGACTCGGTCTCGGCCGGGGACTTCGACGCGATCTTCTACTCCGGCGGGCATGGACCGATGTGGGATCTCACCGACAACCCAACCTCGATCGCCCTGATCGAAGCTTTCTGGAAGGCCGGCAAGCCGGTGGCGGCCGTGTGTCACGCGCCGGCCGTCTTCCACAAGGTCATGATCGACGGCGCGCCGCTGGTGAAGGGCAAACGGGTGACCGGCTTCACCAACTCCGAGGAAGAAGCCGTGCAACTGACGCATGTGGTGCCATTCCTCGTGGAGGACGAACTCAAGCGTCTGGGAGGCCTCTACGAAAAGACCGATGACTGGCTGCCGTTCGCGGTCGTCGATGGGCGCCTGGTCACGGGCCAGAACCCCGCCTCGTCGACCGTCGGCGCGCAGGAACTGCTCCGCCTCCTGAAGGCCTGATCCCCCGCCGCCGGAGCGGGATCGGCGCGCGCCACCCCGCGCACTTTCCCGGGTGGACCGTGGCCGCAATGCAGAGACCATCGCGGCGTATTCCGCGGCGGTCGTTTGCTGTGGGCCGGCGGGCACGAGCACTACCAAGGCATGGGAGATGCCAACGTCCAGTAGAAGGCGCGCTGATGGTCGGCCAATTCTTCTCTGCCAGAAGCTTCCAGTGACCTCTGCGAACGCGCCAACCGCGCTCCGGAGGACGCCGACTCCGATGCCGCCGGCGGGTTGCGACCCGCGCGCATCGCAGACGCAAACGGAGACAGCGCGATCCAGGGATCGCGCCTGGTCCAGTTGCCGCTGGGTCTGAAGGGTCCGCATGCGCGACCCGTAGGCGGTCTGAGGTGCGACTTCGGCGGCCTTCCGGGGATCGGACGAAGGTATCGGCGACACCAAAGTCGGATCGCGCCTCCGGCGGCGGTGGGCCAACTGTTCCAGCTCGATGTCCAGCGACGGATGGAGGGATGGCGATGCTGAGGACCCACCAGCGGGATCAAGACCGCTTCCATTTCATCCGGCCTGAGGACGTCGAGTGGCGTCCGTTTCCGGCGTTTCCGCCAGAGGCGCGCCTCGCCGTGCTGGTGGGAGACCCGACCCAGGCGGGACCTTATGTCATCCGCGTGAAGCTGCCGGCCGGCGTCCGAATGGCGCCGCATCGTCATCCGGAAGACCGGCTCTACACGGTCATATCCGGGGTCTTCCACATCGGTCTGGGCGAACGCTTCGATCCCGACAGCCTGCAGGCCTTCGGTCCAGGGAGTGTCGTCGTCCTGCCCGGCGGGCAGTCGCACTTCCACTGGGCGAAGGACGGCGACTACGTCACCCAGGTCACCGCCCTTGGGCCCCTGGGCCTCGACTACGTCGAAGCCTTTGACGACCCTCGACGCCGGCACGCCGGCGCGACTTGAAGGGGAGCGCATGCCCCGCGTGTTGGTCCCCCCGCGATACCTTGGTCCAATTGCGGACGGCTTGGGGCTGGCTAGCTTTCATTGGCGCGATGCTGCGCGCGGATGACCGCGGCGACGCGCAGGGTTCGTCGGCTCGTGCACCCCGAGGTGGGGACCGATCGGCGGCGACGGAGGTGGATGTGCTGCAGCCCAGGACGCTCCAGATCAACGGTGAGGCGCGGACCGTGACAGCGCCCGACGACATGCCCCTGCTTTGGGTTCTGCGCGACATCCTGGGCCTGACCGGCACCAAGTTCGGGTGTGGCATCGCGCAGTGCGGGGCCTGCACCGTGCATGTCGGTGGCGCGGCCGTGCGGTCCTGTCTTCTTCCCGTGGGCGCGGTCGGGGCGCGACCCGTCACCACCATCGAGCGCGTGGGGGAGACCGAGGCCGGTGCGCGCGTCCAGGACGCCTGGCTCGAACTCGAGGTCGTCCAGTGCGGCTACTGCCAGTCCGGCCAGATCATGTCGGCGACCGCGCTGCTGAACCGGATCCCCAAGCCCGACGACGCCGACATCGACGCCGCCATGGCGGGCAACATCTGCCGCTGTGGCACCTACATCCGGATCCGCGACGCGATCAAACGCGCCGCCGCGAGGGCGTAGCGATGACGCGCGATGTCTTGTCCCCCGGCGTCTCGCGTCGGGTTCTGCTGGGCGCCGGCGTCGGTGGGGTGCTTCTAGTCGGCCTTCACCTTCCGACGGGGGGTCGCAGCGCCGCGGCCCAGCCCGGCACGCCCTTCAACGCCTTCATCCGCATCGACCGTGAGGGCGCGGTGACCCTTGTCATGCCGCAGGTCGAGATGGGACAGGGGGTCTACACGTCGATCTCGATGATCCTGGCCGAGGAGTTGGACGCGGATTTCGCTCGGGTCCGGGTCGAGCACGCGCCGCCGGACGAGGCCCACTACACCAATCCGATGCTCGGCGTTCAGGCGACCGGGAACTCCAACTCCATCCGCGGGTGGTGGATGCCGCTGCGCAAGGCCGGCGCCGGGACCCGGGCGGTCCTGGTCCAGGCGGCGGCCCAGCGTTGGGGCGTCGCTCCCGGCGCCTGCCGCACGGAAGCCGGCCAGGTGATCCATCCCGCGAGCGATCGCCGCCTAGGCTATGGCGACCTTGTCGGCCGGGCGGCCGCGCTGAAGGTCCCCTCTGATCCGCCGCTGAAGACCCCGGGCGAATTCCGGCTGGTCGGCAAGCCGCTGAAGCGGCTCGACACGCCGGAGAAGGTCAACGGCAAGACCGTCTATGGCATCGACGTGCGGCCGCCCGGCTGCAGGTACGCCACATTGATGGCCAGCCCCGTGAAGGGCGGCACGGTCGCCAGCGTCGATGACGCGGAGGCCCGGCTCGTGCCAGGCGTGCAGCAGGTCGTCGTGCTGGACGACCTCGTCGCCGTGGTCGGCGAGCACATGTGGGCCGCCAAGCGGGGCCTGGAGGCGCTCAAGATCACCTGGAACGACGGCCCGAACGGCCAGGTCGATTCCGCCCAGGTCTGGGCGCAGATCCGCAAGGCGAGCGCGCAGGAGGGCGTGGTCGCGAGACAGAGGGGCGACGCGGACAAGGCGCTGGCGGGAGGTCAGGTCGTCACCGCCGAATTCGAGATGCCGTTCCTGGCGCATGCCGCCATGGAGCCGATGAACTGCACGGCGCTTGTCACGCCCGGCGGTTGCGAACTCTGGTTGGGCGCCCAGGCCATAACCCGTGTGCAATCCCATGTGGCCCAAGCGCTCGGACTTCCGCCGGCGAAGGTGAAAATCAACCAGCACCTGCTGGGCGGCGGCTTCGGACGGCGGCTCGAGGCCGACATGGCGGTCAAGTCCGCTCGGATCGCGCAGAAGGTGGATGGCCCGGTGAAGGTCGTCTGGACCCGGGAAGAGGACATCCGCCAGGATATCGTGCGCCCCGTCTACCACGACCGGATCTGGGCGAAGCTGTCGGGCGATCGCATCGTCGCCTGGAAGTACCGCATCACCGGCTCGGCGGTCATCGCGCGCTGGCTGCCGCCGGGCTACCAGAAGGGCGTCGACCCCGACGCGGTCGATAGCGCCGTCGACATCCCCTACGACGTCCCCGACCTGCGCGTGGAGTATGTGCGCGACGAGCCGCCAGGGGTGTCGACCGGGTTCTGGCGGGGCGTGGGCCCGAACAACAACGTCTTCGCCATCGAGAGCTTCATCGATGAGCTTGCAAAGAAGGCGGGCAAGGACCCCGTCGCCTTCCGCCGCGCGAACCTGGGCAAGAGCCCGCGGCTGCGCGCCGTTCTCGACCTGGCCGCCGAGCAGGCCGGTTGGGGCTCGCCCCTGCCGCCGCGGTGCGGGCGAGGCGTCGCCACTCAGGTGTCGTTCGGCAGCTTCATCGCGACCGTGGTGGAGGTCGAGGTCGACGAGGATGGCGACATCCATCTCAAGCGCGCGAACATCGCCGTCGACACCGGGATCGCGGTCAATCCCGACACCATCATCGCCCAGCTGCAGGGCGGCCTGATCTTCGGTCTGACCGCGGCGCTCTATGGCGAGATCACCCTGGACAAGGGACGGATTCAGCAGAGCAACTTCCACGATTACCGCATGCTGCGGATCGACCAGACGCCGCCCATCGCCGTGCATCTCGTCAAGAGCGGCGAGCCGGCCGGCGGCATCGGCGAAGCCGGAACCACCGCGGCCTTCGCCTCACTCCGCAATGCGATCTACGCGGCGACCGGAAAACCGCTGCGGCGCATCCCGTTCAACCGCGAACTCCTGGCCAAGGGGGCGGGCGCATGAGCCGTCTTCGCCGCGCATCACTCATCGGCCTGGCGGTCGTCGTGATGGCCGCCGGCGTGGCCGCTTGGCTGGTGTTGCCCACCCGCTCCATGGCGTTCGCAGGCGGATCGGCGGTGAGTCTGGCCAGTTACAGAGGCCCGGATCCGACCGGTGTCCCGGCGGAATTGCGCGGGGCCGACCTGGTCACCCGCGGCCGCTATCTCGCCACGGCGGCGGATTGCGCGGTCTGCCATACTGCGCCCGGAGGCGCGACGTTCGCGGGCGGGCTGCCATTCAAGACCCCATTCGGCACGCTCTACTCGCCCAACATAACCCCGGACCGCGAGACCGGCATCGGGGCCTGGAGCGAGTCCGATTTCCTACGCGCGGTGCACGAGGGCGTGGCGAAGGACGGCTCGCGCCTCTACCCGGCGTTTCCCTATGAAGCCTATTCGCTGATGGCGGACGCCGATGTCCTGGCGATCCGTGCCTACCTGTTCAGCTTGGCGCCGGTGCGCAACACGCCGCCAGCCAACCAGCTGATGTTCCCGTTCAATCAGCGCCCGTTGATGGCGATCTGGGGCGCGCTCTACAATCCAGACCAGCGCTTCCGACCCCACGCCGACCGCAGCCCGGCGTGGAATCGCGGCGCCTATCTGGTCGAGGCGATGGCGCACTGCGGCGATTGCCACACGGCGCGCAACCTCGCCCAGGCGCCGGACAACCGGAAGAAGTTCGGCGGCGCGGTAATCCAGGGCTGGCGCGCCTACAACATCACCCAGGACCGCACCTCCGGTGTCGGCGCCTGGACGGATGCTGAACTGGCCGCCTACCTTCGCGAGGGCCACGTGCTGGGCCGCGGGGCCGCCGCCGGGCCGATGGCGGAGGCGATCAACGCCAGCCTCTCGAAGCTGGCGCCCAGCGACACCCTCGCGATGGTCGCTTACCTCCGGACCATCCCTGCCATCGGCTCGGGCGACCTGCCGGCGCCCAGGACGGACCTGGCCTCCGATCTGCCCAAGGAGATGGCTGCCGGAGACGATCGGCGCGGCCGCGAGGTGTTCGCAGGCGCTTGCGCCAGTTGCCACGGCTGGTCGGGCAAAAGCCCGCTCTTCCCGCACGCCAACCTGACCGGGGTCCGAGCGGTCAACGACCCCAGCGCCATCAACGTGGCGCAGGTGGTGATCAACGGCGCCCGGCTCGGGAGGGCCGGCGGGGATGTGGTGATGCCGGCCTTCGGCCAGACCTACTCCAACGCGGAGATTGCGGCCGTCGCCAACTACGTGACTGCCCGCTTCGGCTCGACCCGTTCGGAGATCACGGCGCGGGACGTCGCCAGGCTGAGATAGATCGGCGATCCCGTTGTTCGCTCCTCCGGCGCCGGATCGCCGGCGCCAAAGTCCAAACGGCCCGAGAGCCCCCAACCCCGCGCCCGTGGGTCAGCTCGGCTCGAGGGAGAGGATCAGGCTTTGGGTGGCGTAGGCCGTGATGGTGTCGCCGACCTTCATCCTGGCCATCGCTCTGGACGGTGGCTTTGCTCTGCGCTTCGGCAGCGGACGCGCCGATAAGGCTGAGTGCAGCCAATACAGATGCTGCGCCGGCATTCAGGCTGATGGGTCTCATTGTCGTCATGTCGTCTCCGCCGGGCTGCGCGGCGTTCGCGCGCCGCGGATTCAGCACGCTTCACCAGCCTTGAGCTTCACACCCGTGCACGGCCGGCGATATCAGCAGAATCCCGGAGAGGCCGTGGAGACTGCCCGGAGCCCGTTCAGGAAGGGGCGGTCCCGATGTGGCGGCGTTGGCGCGCAGGGCGCCGCATTCGCATCCGGGCGGAGGGCGGGCGCTATCGGCGAGCGGGCTCACGAGCGCTCGGCAGCCGTCGACTTGGGCGCCGTTTGCAGGCGATCAACGGGCCGCCCTTGACGCAGGAATGCGGGGGGTCGGGAAGGCTGTCGCGAAGAGGCCGAACAGGAGTTCGGTTGCTGGCTACGAGACGCTTCTGATCTTGGACCGAGTGCAGCGATCGCGGCCGCAGCTCGGGCTGAGCTGACTTTGGGCGTCCCATCGAAGGTAATGCCGAACTCCGCACGCTGGGCCTCGCAATAGCGGGGCTGGGAGACGCAGGCGTCGTCGATCTGTCCTATGAGGTTTTCCAGGCTCTTGACGACCCGGCCCATCCGCCAGTGCCGGTAGCTTTCGTCGCCCTGCCAGGCGACCCCTCTCGGATCAAGAAACAGGCAGGGGCGGGGTTCGCGCAGGAACTCGTATATCTGGCTGCTGGCGTCGCCGACGTACACCTGGGCGAGCCGAGTGTAGGTCATGTCGATAGAGGCGGAGGTTCCGCCCAGATCGATGTGTATGCCGGGATGCCCGACGAAGCGGGTCAGTTCGCGGACGCAGCCCGGCCGGCGACCGGCGAAGAGCCTCAGGTGCGGCGCGAAGATCAGATGGTAGCGCTCCTGTTCGCCGAAAGCACGGAGGACCTCCAGCCCCCAAAGCTG
>NZ_CADEGK010000119.1 GCF_902826855.1 uncultured Phenylobacterium sp.
CGCCGGCCTCACCACACTCTTGGCGCTCGCCGGCTGCGGCCGCAGCGACCCCGATCTGCGTCAGACGGGTGCGAAACCCGACCTGCCGTCGATCCGCCAGACCCTGGTACCCCCGATGAAGATCGCCAAGCCGGTGAGCTGGCGCGACCAGGTCCCGACGGCGCCGGCCGGCTTCACAGTCACGGCGATGGCCACCGACCTCAGGATTCCCCGTCAGATGCTGGTTCTGCCCAACGGCGACATCCTGATCTCGGAGGGCCGTGGCGGCGGCGCGCCGCCTCTGCGGCCGAAGGACGTCATCGCCGGCGTGATCAAGAAGCAGGGCAACACCAACGTCGAAGGTGGCGACCGGATCACTCTGCTGCGCGACGCCGACAACGACGGCCGGCCCGAGGTGCGGACCATCTTCGTCGACGGGCTAGACGCCCCCTACGGCATGGCGTTCGTGGACGGGTATCTCTACGTCGCCAACCAGGATGCGCTCGTCCGCTTCGCCTACCAGCCCGGCCAGACACGACTGACGGCCCCGGCGGAGGAGGTGACCAAGCTGCCGTCGGCGCTCAACCATCACTGGACGAAAGCCCTGACCGTCAGCGCCGACGGCCAGACGCTCTATGTCGGCATCGGCTCGAACAGCAACGTCGGCGAGCGCGGCATGGCGGTGGAGGAGGAGCGCGCGGTCGTCTGGGCCATCGACCGCACCACGGGCGCGCGGCGCACCGTGGCGCGCGGCATCCGCAACCCGACCGCCCTGTCGATCGAGCCGCAGACAGGCGCGCTGTGGGCGGTGGTGAACGAGCGCGACGAGATCGGCCCGCAACTCGTACCGGACTATCTCACCTCGGTGCGCGAGGGGGCGTTCTATGGCTGGCCCTACAGCTACTGGGGCAAGAACGTCGATCCACGCGTGAAGCCGCAGAAGCCGGACCTCGTGCAGCGCGCCATCGCACCCGACTATGCCCTCGGCTCGCACGTGGCGGCTCTTGGCCTGTCGTTCGTCACCGGCGGCGGCTTCGGCAGCGGCTACGGGGAGGGCGCCTTCATCGGCCAGCACGGCAGCTGGAACCGCCAGGATCCGGCCGGCTACAAGGTGGTCTGGGTGCCTTTTTCGGACGGGAAGCCGAACGGCCGGCCGGCGGATTTCCTCACCGGATTCCTCACCGCCGATGGCCGCGCCCGTGGGCGACCGGTGGGCGTGGTGTTCGACCCCGCCAAGCGCATCCTCCTCGTGGCCGACGATCTGTCGAACACGGTCTGGCGCGTCGCGCCGCGGGCCCAGTCGCTGCTCTAGCCAAACAGCGCGCCGAGCGCCTGCCAGCAGATGGCCACCGCGGCGCCAAGGCTGCCGAGGGCGGCCAACCTGTCAGGGAGCGCCGGCGCTGCACCGAAGCCTGTGCGCGCCAGGACCAGACCGCAGCCGGCCAGGCAGAGGAGGGTGGCGACCAGTGCCGCGGATGTCCACAGCGTGTGGTCGTCGGCCGAAGTCTGCGCATCGAGGCTGGCGATGGCGTAGAGCGCCGAGAAATGAGCCGCCCAGATCAGCAGGCCGGAGAGCATCCAGGACCAGCCGCGCATTGTCATATGCCTGGGAAGAGCCGGGGCAGGACGGCGACGAACGCGCCCTGGCCGGCGCTGAAGGCGAGGAACAGCGCCACCACCTCGAAAGTGGCCGGCTGGCGAGCGAGGACATAGCGGAAGGCTAGCCGCAGCCCGATGTAGAGGCCCATGAGCGCGGCCGTGGCGAGGAACAGGCCCTGCCATGCCAAGAGCGCGGTGACGGCGGCGTACTGTGACGAGGCCTGCGGATCGAGGCCGGCGCCCAGCCATCCCGCCACGTCGAGGCCGCCGGCGGCGTTGAGGGCCGCCACAGACAGCACCATCGAGAGCGTCGAGACCACGGGGCTGCGCGGCCCGTCGTGCGTGAGCAGTCGGACAGCGAGCCATGCCAGGAGCGCCGCCACCGCGTAGAGACCGAGGATCGCGATGAGCGCATCGTCCGGCGGCGGCTTCCAGAGTTCGGGCCGGCTGCTCCAGAGGAAGACGTACGAGAAGCCCGCGAGCAGGACGACCATCCCGGCGACCACCAGCGTGATCGCCATCGCCCACCAGCCGTGGCTCGCCGGCCCGGCGGCGTAGCTGGGCGCCAGGATGCCCGCGCCGATGTCGACCCGAGGCTGGGTCATCGGCCGGTCGAGCAGCCAGCACCAGTGGAACATGGTGTAGACCGCCAGCATGCCGAACAGCGCCGCGGCGGCGTAGGCCTGGACGGTCAGCAGCAGGAAGAAGGCTGCGGTGAAGACCGCGGCCCAGACGTGCCAGCCGGACGGCTTGGGCATCCGCAGCAGGAACTGCGGCTCGGCGTTCATCGGGCTGGTGACGAGGGTCTCGCGGCCGCCCGTCGGATTGTCCGGGAGGAAGTAGCGGCCGGTCGCCACGTCGCGCGAGAGGCCCTTCTGGTCCCAGAGCGGATAGAGGCTCGTCACCACGGGGATCGAGCGGACGGAATAAAGGTCGTTCGGCAGCCACTCGAGACCCGGGCCGTCATAGATGTTGCCGGCGTTCTTCCTGCGGAACGGGCGGAAGTTGCGGGCCATGTCGATCCCCCAGAGCAGGACCGCGATCCCGAAGAGATAGGCGCCGGCGGTCGAGAGCAGGTTCGGGAGCTCCCAGCCGCGGTCTGGCAAGTAGGTGTACACGCGGCGCGGCATGCCCATCAGGCCGGTCAGGTGCATGGGCAGGAAGGTCAGGTGCATGCCGGCGAACATCAGCCAGAAGATCCAGCGCCCCATCCGCTCGCTGAGCGGCCGCGCGCTGACCAAGGGGGTCCAGTAGTAGATCGCCGCGAACAGCGGGAAGACCATGCCGCCGATCAACACGTAGTGGAGGTGGGCGACGATGAAGTAGGTGTCGTGCGCCTGCCAGTCGAACGGGACCATGGCGACCATGACCCCGCTCAGGCCCCCCACCACGAAGATCACTAGGCCGCCCACGGCGAACAGCCCCGGCGTGTTGAACCGCATCCGGCCGGCGGCCAGCGTCGCGATCCAGGCGAAGACCTGGACGCCGGCCGGGACGCTGACGGCCATGGAGGCGGCGGAGAACACGTTCACCGACATCCGCGGCATGCCCACCGTGAACATGTGGTGCGCCCACACGCCGAAAGAGATGAACCCCGTGGCGAGCATAGCCAGCACCACCAGCCGGTAGCCGACCAGTTCGGTGCGCGCGATCGCCGGGATGATCGTCGACATCGCCCCCGCCGCCGGCAGGAAGATGATGTAGACCTCGGGGTGGCCGAAGAACCAGAAAAGGTGCTGCCACAGCAGCGGGTCGCCGCCCTTCAGCGGATCGAAGAAGGGCCAGCCGAAGGCGCGCTCCAGTTCGAGCAGTAGGGTCGCCAGGATCACCGAGGGAGAGGCGATGACGATCATCCCGGCGAAGATCAGCATCGCCCAGGCGAAGATCGGCAGCTTGTCGATCGTCATGCCGGGCGCGCGGGTGCGTAGGACGCCAACGATGATCTCGATGGCGCCGGCGATGGCCGAGATCTCGATGAAGCCGATGCCGAGCAGCCAGAAGTCGGCGTTGATCCCGGGCGAGTACGTGGCACCCGTCAGCGGCGGATACATGAACCAGCCGCCGTCCGGCGCCAGGCCGAAGAACAGCGAGCCAAAGAAGGCTAGCCCGCCGATCAGATACGCCCAGAAGGCATAGGCCGAGAGGCGCGGGAAGGGTAGGTCGCGCGCGCCCAGCATCTGCGGCAGGAGGAGGACGCCCAGCGCTTCCACGGCGGGCACCGCGAACAGGAACATCATCATGGTCCCGTGCATGGTGAAGAGCTGGTTGTAGGTCTCCTGCGGCAGGACGCCGTTCATCGGGAGGGCCAGCTGGGTTCGCATCAGGAGCGCGAGCGCGCCCGCCAGCACGAAGAACAGCATGGCCGCGCCCAGGTAGTAGACCCCGATGAAGTTGTTGTTGATCGCCGAGATCCACTGCCAACCCTTCGGCCCGCACCAGGCGTCCTCCAGCTTCTCCAGTTCGCCGGCGGGTCGTGGCCCTCGGGTCGGAAAGCGGTCGTAGAGGCCGGTGTCGAACCCGGTCTCGGAGGTCATTTGAGCGCCTCGAGATAGGCCGCCAGGGCACGCAGGTCGCGACCGCTCAGCACCGGATAGGCGGGCATGCGGTTGCCGGGCTTGAGGGCCTGGCTGTCGGCGACCCAGGCGGCGAGCGTTCCCTGATGGTTGGGCAGGATGCCGGCGCCCAGGGTGCGGCGCGAGCCAATATGGGTGAGGTCGGGTCCGGCCAGGCCGTTGGCGGCTGTTCCGCGCACGGTGTGGCAGGCGCCGCAGCCGGCGGCTGCAAACACCTCGGCGCCGCGGCTGGGGAGGGGTGTCGCCGGCCGACCCTGCCGCGCCTGCCAAGCGGCGTAGGCGCGGGGCTCGTGGGCGACGACCACCAGCCCCATGAGCGCGTGCGGCCCGCCGCAGAACTCCGCACACTGGGCCGCGTAGACGCCGGGCCGATCTGCCTGCAGGCGCAGGATGTTGCGGCGGCCGGGGATCATGTCGAGCTTGCCGGCCAAGCGCGGGATCCAAAGGCTGTGGATCACGTCCGCGGCCTCGAGCTCCAGCACAACGGGCGCGCGGGGGGGAATGTGGATCTGGTTGGCGTCCTGGAAGGCCTCCCCACCCCTGGCGTCGAGATAGCCCACCCGCCACCACCACATCTCGCCCGTCACTCGTACTCGCACCTCGCCGGGCGCCGGCGGCGCGCTGAGGTCGCGCGTCAGCGTCAGGCCGTAGATCAGCAGGCCCGTGAGCACGACGACCGGAAAGGCGAACCCGCCCAGCCACACGAGCCGCTCGCCCCCCAGCCGCGCGCGCCAGCGCCGGGGTCCGAACAGGGCGGCCGCCGTCGCCACCAGCACGATCGCGAGTACGACCGCGCCCATCGCGAACAGCACCCAGGCCACCGTCGTCACCGGCCCGGCGAACGGCCCGGCGGGGTCGAGGACTGGCGGCGGCCAGCCGCGCAGGGCGTCCAGCGCGCTCATTGCAGGGTGTAGAGGAAGGCGGCCACGTCGCGCGCCTCGGCGGTCGTGAGCGGGACCGCGGGCATGCCTGTTTCCGGCGCGATGGCCGACGGGTCGCGCAGCCAGCGGACGAGGGTCTGCGGCTGGTTGGGAACGCGGCCGGCGATCAGGGGGCGGCTGGCGAACCCGGCCAGCGAGCCGCCGGTCCGACCTTTCGGCCAGTCCACGCCGGGGATGTCGTGACAGGCGCCGCAGGCCGCGCGCCGGGCGATCTCGCGGCCCCGCTCCGGGTCCGCGCCGGCCAGCTGTCGCGGCGGGAGGCCCTTATCGGCGCAGGCGGCAAGCAGGCCGGCGGCCAGGATCACGGCTGAGGCCCCCGCGCACAATCCATCCCACCGCCTCATCCGACCCCCTAGGCATCGAGACAAGAACCCGTGCGAAGCTTGGCAGTTCCCGGGAACCTCGGCCTTGGCCGCGGGGTTCGGCAGGCATGCGCGCTGTCGTCGCCTGCCTTGCCATCCTCAGCCTCGGCGCCTGCGTCGAAACCGGGCGCGCGACCGACGATGGCTTCAGCGCCACGGGCCAAGTGGTGGCGATGAGCGGGGGTGACGGCGGCGCGGCCCATGCCTGCTTCGCCTGCCACGGCCTGGAGGGCCGCGGCGACGGAGAGGGCGCACCGCGCCTGGCCGGCCTCGAAGCGGGCTACCTCCACAAGCAACTGGAGGACTACGCCGCGGGGCTGCGCGCGGACAAGGTGATGCAGCCTGTGGCCGAGCGGCTGACGCCGTCCGCGCGTCTGGCCGTCGCCCGGTACTACGCGGCCTTGCCTCCGACGCCAGCCGTGACCGCCGCCGCGCCGCCGGCCTACGCCGCTTGCGTCGCCTGCCACGGTGCGGCGGGGGAAGGGGCTGGCGCCGGCGGGCCCGCCATCGCGGGGCAGCCAGCGGCCTATGTGGCCGACCAGCTTCGGCGCTGGCGCGAGGCCAAGCGGCGGAACGATCCGCGGGGCGTCATGCGCGTCGCCGCCGCGGATTTGAGCGCGCCCGAGGCCGCGGCCATAGCCGTCTGGCTAGCCTCAGCGTCCGCTTCTCCACCGCACGATATCGCCGCCGCCACGCGGTCGGCCGCCGATGCGGCTTCGGAATGATCGGCGCCATGCCGTGCAGGACGTCGTCCTGCTCGATGACCTGGTGCTTCAGCGCGCCCACGACATGGATCGGGATGAGGAGCAGCAGGCTGACCACCAGTCCCCAGTGCGTCCACTCCGCGAGCGCCTCCAGGCCCCACAAACGGGTGTTCGGAAGGTCCTGAAGCGGCAGCAGCGGCCAGGGGATCTTGGCCAGCAGGCTGAGGTCCGTCTCTCGCGCCGAGGCCGACACCATCAGCCAGCCGCTGAGCGGCAGGCCGAAGAGGCAGGCGTAGAAGACGTAGTGGGCGATGTGGGCCGCGGTGCTCTCCCATCCCGGCTTGTCGGCGTCGTTGATCGGCTCCGGCGCGAAGGCCCGCCAGGCGCTGCGGCCGATGATCAGCGCCAGCATGACGACGCCGACGGCATAGTGCAGCTCGTAGGCGGCGACCTTGTCCCCGCCGACCGGCAAGCGCCCCATCCACCAACCCCACCCGAGCTGGAACACCACCAGGACCGCCATCACCCAATGGAAGACGATGGCGACGGGCGAATAGCGCCCTTCGTCTGCGTGACCGGCCGCCCACTCGAGGACGCTGAGGAAGAGCCGGTCGATCATGCTGTCGAGGCCGAAGGCGGCGTCAGCAGCCGCCCCAGCACGAGGAGCGCGATAACGAGGTAGATGGCCGCGGCTGGCGCCCACATGATGCGGCCCGCCAGCTGCTGGTCCTGCAGCGGGGGGAGGCCCCACGCCCAGGTCGTGGCCGCGTGGGGCGCGTACAACGCCCGGCCGGCGACGGTCAGCAGCGCACCGAGCAGCCCCATTTGCACCGTCGAGACCAGAAGGCCAGCGATCGCCGCCATCGGTCGCGCGGCGCGCACGGCCAGCCAGAACCACAGCGCCGTGCCGAACAGGCTCGTCTGCATGAGCCAATACGGCGCGTCGTTGGAGAGCGCCCAGGCGTAGGCGCCCGGCGCGTGCCAAATCCAAAAGACCGCGGCGGCGCACAACGTCGCGGCGGCCAGGCCCGACCGCGAAACAGGCGGCAGGCTCCAAGCGGCCAGCGGCGCCACGGCGGCGACCAGCAGGACGTGATGCGCCGTCCGCGCCGTTAAGAGGGCCGACGACAGCGCGCAGAGCGGAGATACGAAGATCACCGCGAACAGTCCCAGCGCCAGCCAGGCGGACCGTGGGGCCGATCCCCGCCACAGCACGGCGGCGAGCGCCAGGATGCCGGCAATCACCACCGGATCGAGGTTCCATCGCACCATCAGATCGAGCGGCGTTGCGCCGGCGCCGCAATAGGGTGTCCAGACACTGGCTTCCAGGGATGCCGCCATCGCGCTCGCTCCACCCGCACAGCTCTGCCTTGGAGAACCGCGATTGCAACGCCGGGTTCCAACGCCGGCCACGGCTCGCACGCGGCATGCCGACGTCCGAGCGCATCGCCGGACGTCCGGTTCTGGGGCGGCGAGCTAACGTCCGCTCGTGCGCGTTGCCGACCTCGCCGAGCTCCCGCACCGCTGGCGTACAGCGAGACAATACGGCGTCATGCTTCTCTCACGGCGCCACTGGGAACAAACCGCGGCGCTGACGCCTCCTTAGGAAACCTTCGGTTCGGAGCTTCCGATGTCCCTTCTCGATAAGGCCATCGCGGCCATCACCCCGCCCGTCAGCGATGAAAAACGCGCGGAGGCCCATGCGAATGCGCGCGCCGCCGCAGAGCCCGGCGACTGGCTGTCCCAAGTGCTGGATCATCACGAGGAGATCGACCAGGCTTTCGCCGAGACCCGCGCGGCTGCGACGGCGGACGCGCGGCGCCAGGCGCAGAGGAAGCTGGGTGCTCTTCTGACCGGTCACTCGATGGCGGAGGAGGCGGTGATCTATCCGGCCCTCGCCCAGGCGGGAAAGCAGGGCCACGCCAACACCGCCTACACTGAACAGGTCGCGGCCAAGCAGCAGGTGGCCGCCCTCGAGATGATGGACCCGATGAGCGAGGACTACCTCGACAAGCTCGGGCACCTGGAAGGCGCGGTGAAGACCCACGTCTATCAAGAGGAAAGCGACTGGTTCATTGACATGAAGCGCGAGGCGCCGGCCGAGGCGCAAGCGCATGCGACCGCACGCTATCGGGAAGAGGCCGGGCGGTACTTGGAGGGCGGACCGCCTATGGTTGGCGTGGCTCCGGAAGCCCGGTCATTCGCGTCCGAAGCTGCGGCGGAGGCCTACCAGAAGCCCTTGGGCTAACCAGCGGGGGGAGGGTAAGGCTTGGCTAGCCGGTCCGCCTCCGCAGCGAGGTCAAATAGCTCCTTTGAAGAAGACATAGCGAACGCGCCTAGCTAGCGCGCGCTCAATGCGTGGGCGACCGGTGCGGTGGCCGTCAACGCAGGCGAGCGGAAGAGCACTCACAGAGGGAACCGGCAACCGGGCAGAGCCTTGGGGAGTGAGACGAGGAACGTAGGAGTCATAGCTGTAAGCCATGCCAGCGCATGGCGTGGCGCTGCGCAATTAACCAATCTGCGCGCGCTCGAAATCAGGGCCGACACCAGGCCTGCCGACGTCCGGGGAGCCCCACTGGCAGCCCCGTTCATCAGCGTGAACCCGCGCTGAACGCGGGCCTGAATGGCCGTTCAGCCGCGGTTTCATAGCCTAAGGGCTCCACGTTCTGAGGAGCATCCCATGCATAAAATCATCCTGGGCCTCACAGCCGCGGCGGCGACGCTCGTCGCCGGCGCCGCCATGGCCCATCCCTATGGCGACCATCGCGGCGGCTACGGCTACGATCGTGGCTATAGCTACGACCACGGCTACGGTTACAGCCGCTACCGCGACTCCGACGGCGACGGCGTCTCAGACCGCCGCGAGTGGGGCCGCGACCGCGATCGCGACGGCCGGCCCGACCAATGGGACCGCTTCGACAACCGTCGCGGCAAGCACTGGCGCCACCATAGCGGTCATCACCGCCATCAAGGCTGGGACGATCACCGGCGCTACGACCGCTACCGCTAAGCGCCGAGCGCCGGCCGCTTCTCCACGAAGTGCGCGACGCCTTCTTCGAAGTCGTCGCTCTGCTCCGCACCAGGGAGCATGATGCGGATCTGTGAAGTGGCAGATATGCCGGCAACGGCCATGCGCCTCTCGATGCGGAGTTGCGCGGTGCTTGGGCTGAAGCCTGAGAAGCCTGAGCGGACACTACTCTATCCCGAGCGTCGTTTCATAACCTGCGCCGAGCGCCGCTCAAGTGAGAGCCCCAACCGAACCCTTGGCAGTGCCCTACCGACGGTGGACGGTTGTCCGTTGCGAGCCTGTCCCAGGCCTGCGTACGTTGCCGCAGCTGGACCGGATCGTCGGCGTCGGCTGGTATGAAGGTTCCGCAATCCCCCTTTCGTCTGATCCGGAGATCCGAATGGCGGCACTGAAACTGAGCGCGATCGTGGTAGCCACACTTGGAACGGTGTTCGCGCCCGACCTGGCCCGCGCCGGCGCCGAGCAGCCTGACTACAAGGTGCTGCACCGCGAAGGCGCCGTGGAACTCAGGCGCTACGGGCCGCGCCTCGTCGCCGAGACGGTGGTCCGGGGCGACGAGGTCTCAGCTCGCAACAAGGGGTTCCAAGCGATCGCCGGCTACATCTTTGGCAGGAACCAGGCCGGCAAATCTATCCCGGGCACCGCACCGGTGGCCCAGGCGAAGGCGGAGAAGATCGCCATGACCGCGCCGGTGGCCCAGGCGCGTGCCGCGGACGGCAGCTGGCGGGTGCAGTTCTTCATGCCGGCTAAGTACACTGTCGAGACCCTCCCCCGGCCGAACGATCCAGCGGTGAAGATCGTGCAGCTGCCAAGCGAACAATACGCCGTCCTGCGATTCTCCGGCCTCGCCGGCCGAAGCGCCGTCGCCACGCGCACCAGGGAACTGAGCGCCAAGGCCGCGGCAATGGGATGGACGGTGACGGGCTCACCGGTCGTATGGTTCTACGACCCGCCGTGGACCCTGCCGCCGATGAGACGCAACGAGGTCGCGCTGCCCGTGGCGCCCAGCTAAGGACTTCATCCTCGTGTCAGGCGCCTTCCGCATGGCGGGCTTGAGCCCGGCCGCGCCTACGTGTCCTGCTCGGCGCCGGGCGCCTATGGCTGCCTTGCTCTAAGCGGCGGGACCGGGCGAGAGGGTAGGGCCAACAGAAGCGCGCGGTGAGTGAAGAAGTGGGCGCCGGAAGTCACGGCGCGTCGCCCCGAGTTCCCGGCGCGGGCCCAGGACGGCCCTCGTCCAGACGCGTAAATGTGAACTTGCCACAGATATGGCGATTGAAGAACTCGCCCTTGGCGAAGGCCCGCTTCATCGCTTCGAAGGTCTAGGGCGGGACCTCGTGATACCTATAACCCCGCCCGCTCACTAGCTGGACGTCCAGCCGAGCGGCCTCTCCGTCGTACTCGAAAGACCGGATGACATGCGACGGCATCCGCAGAGAACGCCGGGCCGCGACGCGAGTGCCGATATCTCACGGTGGGCAGTTTCCTCCGGCGGGAGGCCAGCCCCGACGCCAATCTTCGCGGGCGGATACCACGGGCATTGAACCTGTGACGCCCTCGGCGTGACGTCGCCGCGCTTGGCTGCCTGCAGATCGCCCGCCGAGCCGCATTTTGATCCGCCTGCAACGCCGAGCGCCACAAATGGTGGGGGCGGGAACTTTGCCCCTCGATGTCGATTGATCGGCGCGAGGGAGAACTTCCATGTCGAAGGATCACGTCGAGAGCGCCCGCGAGAGTGACGCGCCGCTGACCGCAGCGGTGCATCAGCGCGACGTCGCCAAAGAGGTCGCTGAGGACCGCGGCTGGGGTGAGGCGGCCCTGGTGGGGCGGACGGTCACCATCAACCGGCCCCGAGCGCACCTGTACGCCTTCTGGCGGGACTTTCGGAACCTGGCCGCCTTCATGGAGAATGTGGAGAGCGTGACCCCCGGCGACGGTCAGACGTCGCATTGGGTGGTCAAGGCTCCGGCCGGCCAGACGGTCGAATGGGACGCCGTGATCACCGAAGACGTCGCCGACGCCCTGATTGCCTGGGAGTCCGTCGATGGCGCCGACATCAAGACCGCCGGGCGGATCGAGTTTCGCGACGGCCCGCCGGGTCGTGGCACGGAGGTCACCGCCACCATCGTCTACGACCCGCCCGGCGGCGACCTCGGCAAACTGATCGCCAAGCTGTTCCAGAAGGAGCCGAAGATCCAGGCGCGCCGCGAACTGCGCCGCTTCAAGCAACTCATGGAGACCGGCGAGGTCTCCACCTCCGACGCTCCCGACGCCGCGCCGCGCGGCTGAACCAGTACGAGGAATTAGGCATGCGCGCGCTCACCTGGCACGGCAAACACGACGTCCGGATGGACACCGTCCCCGACCCGCAGATCGTCAACCCGCGGGACGCCATTATCAAGATCACCTCGACGGCGATCTGCGGCTCCGACCTGCACCTGTACGACAGCTACATCCCCTCGATGCACCGGGGCGACATCCTGGGCCACGAATTCATGGGCGAGGTCGTCGAGATCGGCCCGAAGTCGACCCTGCAGAAGGGCCAGCGGGTCGTGGTGCCGTTCGTCATCGCCTGCGGGCAATGTTTCTTCTGCGGCAAGCAGCAGTTCTCCGCCTGCGACAATTCCAATCCTGCGGAGAAGGCGGACCTCGGCGAGGTCGCCTATGGCTACGCCATGAGCGGTCTCTTCGGATATTCGCACATGACCGGCGGCTACGCGGGCGGGCAGGCGGAATACGTCCGCGTGCCGTATTCCGACGTCGGCCCCATCGTCATCCCGGACGGCCTCGAGGACGACAAGGTCCTCTTCCTCTCGGACATTCTGCCCACCGGCTGGATGGCCGCTGAGAATTGCGACATCGAACCCGGCGACACTGTGGCCGTGTGGGGTTGTGGTCCGGTGGGGCTGTTCGCGATCCAGAGCGCACTGCTGATGGGCGCCCACCGGGTGATCGCCATCGACCACTATCCGGGCCGCCTGGCGCTGGCGAAATCCATGGGCGCGGAGATCATCAACTACCATGACGTGAAGGTCCGCGAGGCCTTGATGGAGATGACTGGCGGTATCGGGCCCGACGCCTGCATCGATGCGGTCGGCATGGAGAGCCACGGCTTCACCATCGACAACGTGATCGACGCGGTGAAGACAACCACCAAGCTGGGCACCGACCGCGCCCATGTCCTGCGCGAGGTGCTGATGGCCTGCCGCAAGGGCGGACGGGTCTCGATTCCCGGTGTCTACGGCGGCGTCGGCGACAAGATCCCGATCGGGGCGCTGATGCAGAAGGGCCTGCAGGTGAAGACCGGCCAGACCCACGTCCAGAAATACCTGCGCCCGCTGCTGGAGATGATCGGCGAGGGCAAGATCGACACCACCTTCCTGATCAGCCACCGGTTGCCGCTGGAACAGGCCCCCGAAGGCTACAAGATGTTCAAGGAGCAGCAGAACGAGGTGACCAAGGTCGTCCTCAAGCCCGACTGGGGGAAGGAAGCCGCCTGATGTCGCCAGCCCCTGGGCTTCTGGAGGTTCACGAGCGGCTCGCGCAGGTGGGGCTCGCCACGGACGCGACCTTCCACATGCCCCTGACGCAGGACACCATCAGTGACGTGATCGGCCTGAGCGGCGTGCACCTCAACCGCACCCTGCAGACTCTGCGGCGTGACGGGCTCATCGTGTCACGGCAGGGCTATATCACCCTGACCGATCGGCGCCGGCTGGTGGAAATCGCCGCCTACGTGAGCCGGTTTCCGTTGGCATGGCAGCCGAGCGTCGGGTCTGAAACCGGTCGCCGTGCGTCATCGCAACTGGCCATGAGCTCCTGGGCCGTCCCGTCTCAACTGAAGTCCGGTCCAGTCCGCTCTGCGACGCGAAGGGCGGCGATGACCTCACTGTAGCTTCGGGAGCGGCGGAGTGGGGGAAGGTCCAGCCCCGCCTTCTGGCATCGCCGGCCTTGCGACCGCCCGCGACCGTGTCCAGCGCGCCTCGTGGGAGGCCGCGGTTGCGACGGAGGCATCGCCGGCTCGGGCTGAGGGTGGCGTTCGTCTCGCCCGCGCGCTAGCAGGCCGCCCCATGATCCGCCTCGACAACATCTCCAAGCAGAACGGCCACCAGATCCTGTTCATCGAAGCCTCAATGGGCGTCCAGAAGGGCGAGAAGGTCGGGCTGGTCGGGCCGAACGGCGCCGGCAAGACGACGCTGTTCCGCATGGTCACCGGTGAGGAACAGCCCGACGACGGCTTGGTCGTGATCGATCCCGGCATGACCATCGGCTACTTCAGCCAGGACGTCGGCGAGATGTCGGGCCAGAGCGCGGTCGCCGCGGTGATGGATGGCGTGGGTCCCGTCAGCGCGCTGGCCGCCGAGATGTCCCGGCTCGAGGCGGCTATGGTCGATCCGGACCAGGCCGGCGACCTGGACGCCATCATGGAACGCTATGGCGAGGCGCAGGAGCGTTTCGAGGAACTGGACGGCTATGCGCTGGAGGCCCGGGCGCGCGAGGTGCTGGCGGGCCTGAGCTTCAGCCAGGCGCGCATGGACGGCGATGTCGGCCTCCTGTCCGGAGGGTGGAAGATGCGCGTGGCGCTCGCCCGCATCCTCCTGATGCGGCCCGACGGCATGCTGCTGGACGAACCTAGCAACCACCTCGACCTGGAGAGCCTGATCTGGCTTGAGGCTTTCCTGAAGGGCTATGGCGGCGCGCTGGTGATGACGTCGCACGACCGCGCGTTCATGAACCGCATCATCGGCAAGGTGGTGGAGATCGATGGCGGCGACCTCGTCACCTATTCGGGCGATCTCGATTTCTACGACAAGCAGCGCGCACTGGGCGAACAGCAGCGCCAGGCGCAGTACGAGCGCCAGCAGGCCATGCTGGCCAAGGAAATCAAGTTCATCGAGAAGTTCAAGGCGCGCGCCAGCCACGCCGCCCAGGTCCAGAGCCGGGTGAAGAAGCTCGACAAGATCGAACGTGTCGAGGCGCCGCGCCGCCGCCAGTCGGTCCAGTTTGAATTCCGGAGCCCGCCGCGGTCGGGCGACGACGTCATCAGCCTGCGGGACGTCCACAAGGGCTATGGCGCCCAGCCGATCTACACCGGCCTCGATCTCTTGGTGCGCCGCAAGGAACGCTGGTGCGTGCTGGGCGCCAACGGCGCCGGCAAGTCGACGCTGCTGAAGCTTGTGGCCGGCGCCACGAGGCCGGACAAGGGCACGGTGGGCATCGGGGCCAGCGTCAGGATGGGCTACTTCGCCCAGCACTCCATGGACCTGCTGGACGGGGAAGAGACGATCTTCGAG
>NZ_CADEGK010000120.1 GCF_902826855.1 uncultured Phenylobacterium sp.
ACGCGTGACGTGACCGATCGGGTCGAGCGCGATCACCGCTTCCACCTTATCGCCGAGAACACCTCCGACATCATCGTCACCCGTTCCCTGAGCGGTCGGGCAAGCTTCGTATCCGCCTCCTGCGAAGCCATCACCGGCTGGACACCGGCGGAGTTCGCGGGCCGCCGCTACGACGACCTCATCCACCCGGAGGACCAGGAGAAGGTCTGGGCGGTCTACGCCAGGGTGATCGAGGGCGCCGAGGGCGCGAGTGTTCGCTGGCGCGGCCAGCGGAAGGGCTCGGGTGAGTGGATCTGGTTCGAGTCACGTCCCTCGCTGCTGCAGGAAATCCGCCCCGGCGGGGAGCCTGAACTCATCGATGTGATCCGCGACGTGACCGCACAAGTGGCGCAAGAGACGGCGCTCGCTCACGCCACCGAAGCGGCCCAGGCCGCAGCCAAGGCAAAAGCCGACTTCCTCGCGAACATGTCGCACGAGATTCGCACGCCGCTTACGGCGGTGCTCGGCTTCGCCGGGATCCTCACCGCGCGCGACGACCTCGCCCCGGAGGCGCGCCACCTGGCGGATCGCATCGCCCGCGCCGGCCGGGGACTGCTGACGATCGTCAACGACGTGCTGGATTTCTCGAAGCTCGAGGCGGGCCGATTCGAGATCCAGCCCAGGCCCTCGCCGCCGCTGGATCTGGTCCAAGACGTCGTGGCCATGTTCCGGACGCTGGCCGACGAGAAGGGCCTCGATCTGAGCGTCGAGACCGACATGTCCCAAGACGACGTGGTGAGCCTGGACCCGGAGCGCACGCGGCAGGTGCTGGTGAACCTGGTCGGCAACGCCCTCAAATTCACCGACGAGGGCGGTGTCACGATCCGCCTCGCGGCGCAGGGGGACAGGCTCGGGTTCGAGGTCGTCGACACCGGCCCCGGCCTCACTTCCGACCAGTGCGACAAGCTCTTCCAGCGCTTCTCGCAGGTGGACAACTCCTCGACCCGGCGGCACGGCGGGACGGGCCTGGGGCTGGCGATCTGCCGAGGCCTGGTGGAGGCGATGGATGGCGAGATCGGTGTCCGCTCCACCCTCGGCTCGGGCTCCTGCTTCCACTTCGAGATCGCAGCGCCGGCGGCGACCGCCGCTGCAGCAATCGCCGAGAGCGCTTCCTCGGCCGGGAGCCTCGACGGCGTGCGGCTCCTTGTCGCCGACGACAACAACGTCAACCGCGAGCTCGTGAAGATGGTGCTCACCCCGTTCGGTGTCGAGGTGACGGAGGCGCGCGATGGCGTGGAGGCCGTCGAGCGTGCGGCGCTCTTGCCGTTCGACCTGGTCCTGATGGATATCCGCATGCCGCGCCTCGACGGCTTCGGCGCCTTGGCCCAGATCCGCGCCGGGTCCGGCCCGAACACGGGGACCCCCATCATCGCCTTTTCGGCGGGCACGGAGATCACGCCGGACGAGGCGCACGGCTTCGACGGCTTCATCCCCAAGCCCATCGAGGTGCCGATCCTTGTCGGTTCGATCGCAGCGATGATCGCAGAGGCCCCGAGCCGGAGTCACGCCGTCCGCGCCTGATGTCCCGCGTCGGCGCGCGCCCGGATGAACCGCCGCAGCCACCGCGCGTTGACTTGGCGCAGGTTGACCGTATGTTCCGCCACGCGTGGCGATGTCCGTCCACGCCACCCGCGTTGCGCCGGATCAATCATGACCGGGCGCCGCCCCACCGGTACCGAATGACCGAATTTGCCGACCTAGGCCTCTCGCAGCCGACCCTGACCGCCGTCATCGGCGCGGGCTATACCACCGCCACGCCGATCCAGGCGGAGGCGATCCCCCATGCGCTCTCCGGCCGCGACGTGCTGGGCATCGCCCAGACCGGCACCGGAAAGACCGCCGCCTTCACCCTGCCGATGATCGACAAGCTGGCCGCCGGCCGCTCCAAGGCGCGCATGCCGCGGGCGCTGGTGATCGCGCCCACCCGCGAGCTGGCCGACCAGGTCTCGATGTCCTTCGAGAAGTACGCCAAGGGCCAGAAGCTCTCCTGGGCGCTCCTGATCGGCGGCGTGTCGTTCAAGGACCAGGAGCTGAAGCTGGACCGTGGCGTCGACGTGCTGATCGCCACGCCGGGGCGCCTGCTCGACCATTTCGAGCGCGGCAAGCTCCTGATGACCGGCGTCCAGATCATGGTCGTCGACGAGGCCGACCGGATGCTCGACATGGGCTTCATCCCGGACCTCGAGCGGATATTCAAGCTGACCCCGCCGAAGAAGCAGACGCTGTTCTTCTCGGCGACAATGCCGCCGGAGATCACCCGGCTCACGAAGGACTTCCTGAACGACCCTGTCCGCATCGAGGCCTCGCGCCCGGCGACGACGGCCGAGACGATCACCCAGAACCTGGTGCGCATCCCCACCGCCGACCCCAAGGCCAAGCGCACCGCCCTGCGCGAGCTGATCAACCGGGCCGACGTGAAGAACGGCATCGTCTTCTGCAACCGCAAGTCCGAGGTGGACGTGGTGGCGAAGTCGCTCAAGAAGCACGGCCTGGACGCCGCCCCGATCCACGGCGACCTCGACCAGCAGACCCGCATGAAGACGCTGGAGAGCTTCCGCAACGGCTCGCTGCGCCTGCTATGCGCCTCCGACGTCGCCGCCCGCGGCCTGGACATCCCAGACGTCAGCCACGTGTTCAACTATGACGTCCCGCACCACGCGGACGACTACGTGCACCGGATCGGACGCACCGGCCGGGCCGGCAAGTCCGGCCAGGCGTTCATGATCGTGACGCCGGCCGACAGCCGCAACCTCGACAAGGTGCTGAAGCTGATCGGCAAGGCGCCCGAGGAGATCAAGCTCGAGGGCATCGACTGGTCGACCATCAAGGACGAACCGCGCAGCGCCCGGGGCGCCGGACGCGAGCGCGCCGGCGGGCGAGACCGGGACCGCACCCGCGACCGCAAGCCCCCCGTGGATCACCGCCGCACCGACGGGGCTTCGATGGAGCCCCTGGCGCCTGAACCGCGCGAGGAGGCCCCTCCCCGGCCAGCGAAGGAAGCTCTGCCGGAGCGTGCAGAACGTCCCGAACGTGGCAGGCCGAGGCCGGAACGCGCCGCGCGAGCCGAGCGCCCGGAGCGCGCCGAGCCCGAGGCCCGCGGCGAGCGGCCGCCGCCTAGGGAGCGTCCCGAACGGCAACCCGACCGCGCCCCACGTGAACGCGAGGCGCCCGATCGCGGCCGAGCCCAGGGCGGCCGGGAACGCGGCCGGGACGATCACGACGGCGGCGAGCGCGTCGTGGGCTTCGGCTCCGATACTCCGGCCTTCCTGATGCGCAGCCCCCCGCGGCGGGCCGACGACGATTAGTTACGGTCCTTAACCCGTCGTTTGCGGTCCGGCCGTAGGTTGTCGGCCATGTCGACGGACATCGATTCCATTCTCCGCAGCCCGAAGGCCTATCAGTGGGCCCGCAAAGCCATCGAGGCCATGGAGACCCACAAGGTCTGGCCGACTGCGCTCAACTTTGAGCTGTGGCTGCACTACGTCGCAGCCAAGGATAGCGAAGTGGCGGCGGAGATCGACACGGTGCTCAGCTCCGGTGAGCATTTCACCGACCAGATGAGCGAAGAGATCGCCGCCCAACACCTCCCGGCAGCCAAGCTCAACGGCGAAATCCTCAATGCCGGAAAGACGCTGTCCAAGGAACTGGACAGCGTGTCCCGCGCCGTCCGGACCGCCCGGGAGACCAGCAACCTCTATGGCCAGCAACTGGCCTCGGCCAGCGAGTCCTTCCAGGGCCAAGACAACGACAGCGTCCGCGCCATGGTCGAGAACCTCTCCAGCGCCACGCGGAAGGTCCACGAGGAGAACCAGGTCCTGGAGAGCCAGTTGGCCGACACGACCGACGAACTGGGCCGGCTGCGCGCGCACCTGGAGCAGGTGCGGCGCGACGCGATGACCGATGCCCTGACCATGCTGGCCAACCGCAAGGCCTTCGACGAGACGATGGAGCGCGCCTGCGCCGACGCCGACGACACGGACGAGATCCTGACCCTCGCGGTCGTCGATATCGACCACTTCAAGACCTTCAACGACACTTGGGGCCACCAGACGGGCGATCAGGTGCTGCGCTACGTGGCCAGCGTCATCGGCCGCATCGGCGGCGAAGGGGCGCGCTTCGCAGCCCGTTATGGCGGCGAGGAGTTCGCGGTGATCTTCCCCGGCGAGCGCAGCGATGTGGCGCTCGCCGCCATGGAGCAGGCCCGCAAGGAGATCTCCTCGCGCACCCTGAAGCGCCGCTCCACCAACGAGGATCTGGGCGCGATCACCATCTCAACCGGCATCGCCGAGCACCGCCGGGGCGACCAGCCCGCGGCTACCATCGAGGCCGCCGACGGCGCGCTCTACGCCTCCAAGCGCTCGGGCCGCAACCGCTCGTCGCTGGCCGACATGACCGCCCAGAGCCAGGTCCCGGCGAAGCAGGCCGCCGCCTGATTTCCCTTGGCTGACGCGGGGGTATCTGGCCTTGAACTCGTGCGAACGAATTCAAGGGAGATCGTCATGGACGGCGCACAAGCCCCCGCCAAGGTGAAGACCGCCACCGAGAGCGGTGTCCGGATCATCACCCTCAACGATCCCGGCACTCTGAACGCCGCCGGCCTGGAGTTGATGAGGGATCTCAGCGCCGCGGTGGACGCGGCCATCGGCGACCCCGCCGTGCGCGCCATCGTGATCACCGGCGAAGGCCGCGGCTTCTGCTCGGGCGCCAACCTTTCCGGACGCGGCGATGGCGGCGGCGGCGGCGCGGTGACCTCCAACGACGGCCCGAACCAGGCGCTGCTGCGCACCTACAACCCCTTCGTCAGCTCGATCCGCCGTTCTCCGAAGCCCCTGGTGGCGGCGGTCAACGGCGTGGCGGCCGGTGTCGGCGTCTCCCTGGCGCTCGCCTGCGATCTCGTGGTGGCGGCTGAGAGCTCATACTTCCTGCTGGCCTTCCGCCGCATCGGCCTGGTGCCGGACGGCGGGGCGACCTGGCTGCTGCCCCGGCTGATCGGCAAGGCGCGGGCCATGGAGCTGATGCTGCTGGGCGAGAAGCTGCCGGCGCCGACGGCCCTGGACTGGGGCCTGATCAATCGCTGCGTCCCCGACGCCGAGGTGATGCCCAAGGCGATGGAGCTGGCCATCGCGCTGGCCAACGGCCCGAAGTCCCTGGGGATGACCCGCAACCTGATCTGGGAAGCGATGGACGCCGCCTGGCACGACCAGGTGGAGGCCGAGGCCTACGCCCAGGGCGAAGCGGGCCGCACCGAGGACTCCCGCGAGGGTGTCATGGCTTTCGCCCAGAAGCGTCCTGCCCAGTTCAAGGGCAAGTAGGCCTCCTACCCCTGAACATCATGGCCGGGCTTGTCCCGGCCATGACCATCTCTGAAGTCGTGGCTCGGACCGCGTCGGCGCTCAGCTCATCCGCTGGCGGCGGAGCTTCTCCAGCTCCTCGGCGATCATCCGGTCGCGCATGCCTTCGCCGTCCATGTAGACAGCGGCCGCATGCGCCCCGAGGCCGATGCCCCAGCCCAGCATCGGCCAGATCGGCCAGAAGTAATGGCCAAAGGACGTGGCGATGTAGATCGCGGTCAGGCCGGCGTTGACCACGACGTAGGCCATCAAGTGGCTTCGGAAGGCCAGCCGCATGTCTGCGCGCCGGGCCGCGAGGCGGTGCAACTCGTCTTCGTCGCTCATCACGGTCCCCCCGTTTCCGGTTCGGGACGATACCCTTGCGCGTCGGGCCGGGCTAGCCACGGGTCAGTCCCCCGTCGCAGGCTGGATGGTCACGCTCTCGCCGCAGCCGCACGCGTCGGTCTCGTTGGGATTGCGGAACACGAACTTGGCGGCCAGACGACTGACTTCGTAGTCGATCTGCGTGCCCAGCAGGAACAGCACCGCCTTAGGCTCCACCAGGATGGTCACGCCCTTGTCCTCGACCACCTCGTCCAGCGGGCTGGCCGTCTCGGCGTATTCGAGAACGTACTCCTGGCCGGCGCAGCCGCCGTTCTTCACCCCGACGCGCAGCCCCGCATAGGGCTTCTCGGCCTTGGCCATGATTTCGCGCACCCGCTCAGCGGCGGCCTCGGAAAGCGTGACCACCTTGGCGCGCGGTCGGCGCGGTCGGAACGTCGGCGGGGAGATGTCGAGGTTGCTCATCAGAACATGTTCAGTTGCAGCTTGGCCTCGTCGCTCATGCGCGAGGGGTCCCACGGGGGATCGAACACCAGGTCGACCTTCACCGAGCGGACTTCGGGGATTTCGCGGACGGCGTCTTCGACCCATCCCGGCATGTCGCCGGCCACCGGGCACCCCGGCGCGGTCAGTGTCATGTCGATGGCCACGTCCTTATCGTCGGAGACGTCGACCTTGTAGATCAGGCCCAGTTCGTAGATATCGACCGGGATTTCCGGGTCGTAGACGGATTTCAGACGGTCGATCAGCTTGTCGGTGAGCACGGTGAGCTCCTCCTCGCTGAGCGGCGGGGCTTTCGACTCGATGGGGGCGGCAGCGTCGTCCATGGCACTCATATTCTATGCGAAGAAGGCCTGGGTCTTGGTCAAGGCGTCCACAAAGGCGTCGGCCTCTTCTACGGTGTTATATAGGGCGAAAGATGCCGGCGCGGTCGACGTGAAGTCGAAACGCTGCATCAGAGGCTCGGCGCAGTGGGTGCCGGCCCGCACGGCCAATCCGTAGCGGTCTAGGATCTGGGCCACGTCATGGGCGTGCGCCCCGTCGACGGTGAAGGAGAGGATCGCCCCCTTGCCCGGCGCGTCGCCGATCACCCGCAGCCAGTTGGCGCCCTTCAGCCGCTCGCGGACGCGCTCGTAGAGGGCGTGCTCGTGCTCGGCCACCGCAATGCGGTCCAGGCCGCTGACGAAGTCGATGGCCGCGCCCAGGCCAATGGCTTCCAGGATCGGCGGCGTGCCGGCCTCGAAGCGGTGCGGCGGGTCGGCATAGGTGATCTCGTCCTCAGAGACGACGCCGATCATCTCGCCCCCGCCCTGGTAGGGCGGCAGTTCCGCCAGCCTGTCGGCCTTGCCGTAGAGTATGCCGATGCCGGTCGGGCCGTAGAGCTTGTGGCCGGAGAAGACGTAGAAGTCGGCGTCGATGTCCTTCACGTCCACGGCCCGGTGCACGATGGCCTGGCAGCCGTCGAACAGCACCAGCGCGCCGGCCTCATGCGCCATCCGGGCGAGCGACTTGGCGTCGTTGATCGTCCCCAGCACGTTGGACATGTGGCTGAGCGCGACCACCCTCGTCCGAGGCCCCAGCAGACCCTGGAACGCCTCCAGGTCGAGGCGGCCGTCGTCGGTCACCGGGACCCACTTCAGGACCACGCCCAGCCGCTCACGCAGGAAGTGCCAGGGCACGATGTTGGCGTGATGCTCCATCTGCGAGAGGATGATCTCGTCGCCGGACTGCAGCCGAGCGCCGAGCCCCGCCGCCACCAGGTTCACCGCCTCGGTGCCGCCCTTGGTAAAGACGACCTCGTTCACATCGGCGTTGATGAAGGCGGCCACCTTCCTGCGCGCGGCCTCATAGGCGTCGGTGGTCTCGTTGGCGAGCGTATGCAGGCCGCGGTGCACGTTGGCGTACGAGTACTCCATGGCGTGGGTCATGGCGTCGATCACAGCCCTCGGCTTCTGGGCCGAGGCGGCCGAGTCCAGGTAGACCAGCGGCTTGCCGTTCACCTGGCGCGCCAGGATCGGGAATTGGGCTCGGATGGCTTCGGCGTCGAAGGCCATGGTCAGACCCCCAGCGCCCTGGTCGCCCAGCCACGGACCACGTTGCGGGCCTCCTCGAACCAGATGCGGTCGACGACCTGGCCGATGAAGGCCTCGGTCAGCATGGCGCGGGCTTCGGTTTCGGGGATACCCCGTTGGCGGGCGTAGAACAGGGCGTCCTCGTCCAGGGCGCCGACGGTGTTGCCGTGCGCGCAGGAGACATCGTCGGCGTAGATCTCCAGCTCGGGCTTGGCGTCGACCTCGGCGCGATCCGACAGGATCAGCGCGTGGTGGCCCATGCGTGCGTCGGTGCGATCGGCGCCCTCGCTGACGATGATGCGCCCCTGGAAGACGCCGCGCGCCTGGTCGCGGACCACGCCCTTGGTGAGCTGGATGGTGGTGCCGTCGAGGCCGTCGTGGGTGACAACGGTGGTCTGGTCGGAGTGCCGTTTGTCGGCCAGCAGGTAGATGCCGTCCAGCCGCAGGCTGGCGCGGCCGCCGGGGTGGGCGACGCGGGTCTCCAGCCGCTGGCGGCGCGCGCCCGAGGCGGCGATCGTCTGGCCGAAGTCGGCGCCGGGGGCCAACTGCACCTCCGCCTGGCTGACCGTGATGGCGTCCTCGTGGTCCTGCGCCACGACGATGCGCTCCAGCGCCGCGCCCTCGGCCAGGGTGATGCTCAGCGTGGTCTGCGAGACCGAGCCTGCGTCGCTCTCGTAAGTCTCCAAGAGGCGCAGGCGCGCCCCGGCCGCGAGCGTGATGGTCACCCGGTTGGCGTGCGCGCCCGCCCCGCGCGACACCAGGCGCAGGGCCGCGAGCGACTTGCGGCCCGCCGCCACCTCGATGCGGGCGTCGCCGCCGTTGACCAGGACGTGGTGGTCCGCGGCCAGGCGGTCGAACAGCCCGGCGGGCACGTCGCCGGTGAACCGCGGCGAGGGCTCCGGCAGCACGCGGATCAGGCCGCGCAGGTCGGTCCAGCGCCAGTCCTCGTCCCGCTTACCGGGGAGTTCGGTGACGTCGCGCGTCTTGAGGGCGGAGGCGAGGCTCAAGCGGCCCTCGCGTACTTGTCGTAGCCTTCGCGCTCCAGTTCGAGGGCCAGTTCGGGGCCTCCGGACGCGACGATCCGGCCGCCGGACAGCACATGCACCCGGTCGGGTTTGATGTAGTCCAGAAGGCGCTGGTAGTGGGTGATCACCAGCATGGCGCGATCGGGGGCGCGCAGTGCGTTCACCCCATCGGCGACGATCCGCAGGGCGTCGATGTCCAGGCCGCTGTCGGTTTCGTCCAGGATCAGGAAGCGGGGCGACAGCATCGCCATCTGGAAGATCTCCATCCGCTTCTTCTCGCCGCCGGAGAATCCGACGTTCAGCGCCCGCTTCAGCATCTCGAAGTCGATCTTCAGCTCGGCGGCCTTGGCCTTCGCCAGCTTCAGAAATTGCGGCGCCGTGATCTCCGCCTCGCCGCGGGCCTTGCGCTGGGCGTTCATGGCGGTGCGGATGAAGGTCAGCGCCGGGACGCCGGGGATTTCCAGCGGGTACTGGAACGACAGGAAGACGCCGCGGGCCGCCCGCTCGTTGGCCTCCAGCGCCAGCAGATCCTCACCCTCCAGGGTGACCGTGCCGGATGTGACCTCATAGCCCTGACGGCCGGTGAGAACGTAGCTCAGCGTCGACTTGCCGGCGCCGTTCGGGCCCATGATCGCGTGCACTTCGCCCGCAGGGACGTCGAGCGTGAGCCCCTTCAGGATCTCGGTCTCGCCGACGGTGGCGCGGAGGTTGGAAACGCTGAGCATCAACGGGTCTCGTCGGCGAGGAATTGGGCCATGACCTTCAGAGCGTCCTCGACGGACTCCACGGTCTCTTGCTTGCGAAGCGCAGCGGCGCCCGGATTGGTGCGCTTGTCGGACAGGGTGACGTTGGCTTTCCCGCCTTCGAAATAGGCGGCGATGCGATAGTCCTGGTGGTCCAGCGAGACGGTGTAGCGGCGAATGTCGGCGCCGAGCGAGCGCTTGGTCAGGAACTCCGCGTCGGTGGTCAGCGCGCCGTGCAGCGCCTGGGCGCTGGCCAAGTCGGCCTCCTGCTGGCGGCGTACCTCCTCGTCGCGGGCGCGACGTTCCATCTCGCGGCGCGCGAACTCGGTCTCGAAGGCGTCCTTCAGAGACAGCGTCTTCACCTTGCTCGTCCGCGTCGTCATCCGACGCTGCCCTCGAGCGAGATCGCCACCAGCTTCTGGGCTTCCACCGCGAACTCCATGGGGAGCTCCTGCAGCACGTCCTTGACGAAGCCGTTGACCAGCAGCTGCACCGCCTCCTCCTGGGAGAGGCCGCGTTGCATGGCGTAGAAGAGCTGGTCCTCGGAGAGCCGCGTGGTGGTGGCCTCGTGCTCGAACTTCGACTGGCCGTTGCGGGCCTCGATGTAGGGCACGGTGTGTGCGGCGCAGTGCTTGCCGATCAGCAGGCTGTCGCACTGCGTGAAGTTCCGCGCGCCCTTGGCTTTCGGATGGGCCGAGACCAGGCCCCGGTAGGTGTTGGAGCTGCGGCCGGCGCTGATGCCCTTGGAGATGATCCGCGAGCGGGTGTTGGCGCCAAGGTGGATCATCTTGGTGCCGGTGTCGGCCTGCTGGCGGCCGTTGGTGATGGCGATCGAGTAGAATTCGCCGGAGCTCTCGTTCCCGCGCAGCACGCAGGAAGGATACTTCCAGGTGATCGACGAGCCGGTCTCGACCTGGGTCCAGCTCACCTTGGAGCGGTCGCCGCGGCAGTCGCCGCGCTTGGTGACGAAGTTGTAGATGCCGCCCTTCCCGGTCTCCGGGTCGCCCGGGTACCAGTTCTGGACGGTGGAGTACTTGATCTCCGCGTCGTCCAGCAGCACCAGCTCGACGACCGCGGCGTGCAACTGGTTCTCATCGCGCATGGGGGCCGTGCAGCCCTCCAGATAGGAGACGTAAGCCCCCTTGTCGGCGATGATCAGGGTGCGCTCGAACTGGCCGGAATTCTCGGCATTGATGCGGAAATACGTCGACAGCTCCATCGGGCAACGCACACCCGGCGGCACGTAGACGAAGCTGCCGTCCGAGAACACCGCGGCGTTCAGGCAGGCGAAATAGTTGTCGCTGACCGGCACGACGGTGCCCAGGTACTGCTTCACCAGCTCCGGGTGCTCGCGGATCGCCTCGCTCATTGAGCAGAAGATCACCCCGACCTGCGCCAGCTCCTTCTTGAAGGTGGTGACCACGCTGACACTGTCGAACACGGCGTCGACCGCGTACTTCGGGCTGCCGACCACGCCGGCCAGGACTTCCTGTTCGCGCAGCGGGATGCCGAGCTTCTTGTAGGTCTCCAGCAGGTCCGGATCGACCTCATCGAGGCTCTTGGGGCCGACCTTCTCCTTGGGTGCGGCGTAGTAGTAGCTGTCCTGGTAGTCGATGCGCGGGAAGCTCACCTTCGCCCAGTCGGGCTCCTCCAGCGCCAGCCAGCGCTCGAAGGCGTCGAGGCGCCAGTCCAGCATCCACTGCGGCTCGTCCTTCTTGGCCGAGATGAAACGGACGATGTCGGCGTTCAGGCCCTTCGGCGCGAAGTCCTGCTCGATGTCCGTGACAAATCCGTGCTTGTATTTCTCAAGTGAAGCAACGTGTTCGACAGTTTTCTTAACGGCAACCATCAGGCGGTTTCCTTCTGGCGTGCGCTGTGGCGGGCATAGGCTTCAAGCCAGGCTTCGGCGAAGCGGTCCCAGTCGGCGACGGTGGTGTCCCAGCCGCCGCTGACCCGGATGGCGCAGGCGGCAAGTTCCCCTTGGCCCATGGCCGAGAGGACAGGGCTGGCCTTCACCTTGCCCGAGGAGCAGGCCGAGCCGGCGCTGATCATGATCCCGGCCAGATCGAGGGACATCACCTGCAGGTCCGACGTGTAGCCGGGCGTGGCGATGCAGAGCGTATTGGGCAGGCGCGGCGCGGCTTCGCCCATGACAACACTGCCGACGGCCTGCATGCGGCTGGCGGCGGCGTCGCGGCAAGCCTGCTGCGCTGCGAGGCCAGCCTTGGCGACCTTAGCGGCTGCACCGAAGCCACTGATGCCAGGGAGATTTTCGGTACCACCCCGGCGGCCGCGCTCCTGGCCGCCGCCGTGCTGGCGGCGGCTGAGGGTGGCGCGGGGACCGAATGTGAGCGCGCCGACGCCTTGCGGGCCTCCGATCTTGTGGGCGGACACGGACAGTGTGTCGGCCCCCAGCGCACGGCTGTCGACGGAGATCTTGCCGGCGGCCTGGATGGCGTCGACGTGCAGCCAGCCCTCGGCGGCGCGAACGATCTCGGCGGCCTCGGCGACGGGTTGGATCACGCCGATCTCGTTGTTGGCGAGCATCATGGCCACGAAGGGCTTGCCGTCGGCGGTGTTCCAGCGGGCCAGGCGCTCGGACAGCCAGGCCAGATCGGCGACGCCGTCGGCGTCCACCGGCAGGACCTCGACCTCGACGCCCAGGACGCGGGAGGTTTCCTGCACGCTGTCGTGCTCGATGGCCGACACAATCAGGCGCTTGGCGCCCGCCGCCACGGCGCTTTCGATGGCGATGGCGTTGGCCTCCGTGCCGCCGCTGGTGAACACCACGGTGGAGGCCGGCGCCGCGATGAGGGCGGCCACCTGCTCGCGGGCCTGCTCCATCGCCGCGCGCGCGGTCCGCCCGGCCGCGTGGATCGACGACGGATTGCCCACCGCCTGCATCACCGCGGTCATGGCGGCGATGGCCTCGGGGCGCACCCGCGTGGTGGCGTTATGGTCCAGGTAGACGCTCATGCGGCCTTCCGCAGTCGCCCGCCTACCACATCGGCCAAACTGACCGACGCCAGGTAGTCCTCGATCCGTTCGCCCAGGTCGGCCCACAGGTCGTGGGTCAGGCAGCGTTCGCCCTTGATCATGCAGCCCTTGCCGGCGTTGCAGCGGGTGGCCCTGAGCGGCTCGTCCACGGCGTGCACGATCTCGGCGATGGTGGTCTCGCCGGCGGTCCGGGCGAGGCGATAGCCGCCCCCAGGGCCGCGCGCGCTCTTCACCAGTCCCTTGCGGCGCAGCCGAGCGAACAGCTGTTCCAGGTACGAGAGAGAGATTTCCTGGCGCGCGGCGATGTCGGCCAGGGCCACGGCGCGGGCGGCGTCGCCTTCTCGGCGGGCGAGGTCGGCCATCGCCATGACGGCGTAGCGGCCTTTGGTGGAGAGACGCATGCGTCAGGGTCCAGTGCAGTTTTCTCGCGTTTCGCGGCGACCCTATGTTACAAGCCGCCGCCTTGCGCGGGACCGATCCAGCCGGCTGGTTGCGACTTAGGAAGACCCAGCGCAGCAGTCAAGTATTCCGGCCCCCATTCGGGCCGATCTGAAGGGGTTCTGATGCCAGAAGTGGTGCTGACCGGCGCGGCCGGGCGGATCGAGGGGCGGTATTCCCAGGGCAAGAGCGAGACGGCGCCGGTCGCCTTGATCCTGCACCCCCACCCCAAGGCCGGCGGCCAGATGAACAATCCGGTGGCCGTGCAGCTCTTCCACCTGTTCATGAAGCGCGGCTTTTCCGTGCTGCGGTTCAACTTCCGCGGCGTCGGGCGCAGCCAGGGCGAGTTCGACGGGGGCATCGGCGAGCTGGCCGATGCGGCCACCGCGCTGGACTGGCTGCAGACCACCAACCCGGCGGCGTCGCAATGCTGGGTGGCCGGCTACTCGTTCGGCGCCTGGGTGGGCATGCAGCTCCTGATGAGGCGCCCCGAGACCGACGGCTTCATCTCGGTCTCTCCGCCGACCAACGCCTATGACTTCTCGTTCCTGGCCCCCTGCCCCGCCTCCGGCCTGATCCTGCACGGCCAGCACGACACCGTGGTGCCGCCGATCGACGTGGAGCGCGTGGTATCCAAGCTGCGCACGCAGAAGGGCATCGTCATCGACTACGACGTGGTCGAAGGCGCGAGCCACTTCTGGATGGAGAACCTGCCGGACGTGGAGCAGCGCGTCGGCGCGTACCTCGACAAGCGCCTGGCGGCGAACCCGGCGTGACGTCCTTCCTCTCCCGTTTATGGGAGAGGCGCGCGCTCGATCCGCCGAGCCTGAGGTTTGCCCTCTCCGCCATCGGCTCTTCGGCCGATGGTCCCCCTCTCCCGTGAACGGGAGCGGAAGGCCATGACCGCGCCGGAAGACGCCATCCGCGCGCGGCGCAGGCTGACCAATAAGCTGATCGCGGCCCACGAGGCGGCACGCCTGCGGCCGTTCTTCGCGCCGGACGTGAAGCTGATCGTCGGCGACGGGGCGCTGATCCTGGGGGCGGACGAGGTGGTCGCGGCGTTCGCGGCGCAGTTCGCCGAGGCCGGGTTCGCGGACTATGTGCGCGAGGCGGAGCGGGTCGACCTGGACACCGCCGGCGTCCGGGCGGCAGAGGCGGGTCGCTGGACCGGGCGCTGGCGCGACCGCGAGACCGGCGGGACCTACCTGGCGGTCTGGCGGAAGGTCACCGGCCAGTGGGTGATCGAGAGCGAGCTCTATGTGACGCTGGCTTAGGCGATTGCCTTTCCCGCTTGCGGGAAGGGCAAGGCTCATTCGGGGCGCGGGAGGGTGATGCGGAAGGCGGCGCCCTGCCCGGCCTCGACGAGGTCGATCCGCGCGTGGCTGGCGGCCAGGAGGGAGCGGGCGATGGGCAGGCCCAGGCCGGTCCCGCCCTGGGCCCGGCGGCTGGTG
>NZ_CADEGK010000121.1:0-4663 GCF_902826855.1 uncultured Phenylobacterium sp.
CGGGGCCGGCCCGGGCCGCGACGGGCGCAACCTCGACCACTTCGCCCTGCAGGTGCGCCCGTTCGACCCGGCTGCGATCCGCGCCCACCTGGCCGCCCATGGCGTCGCCGTCGTCGACGAGGGCCCGCGGTACGGCGCCGACGGCGACGGCTTCTCGCTCTACGTGCGTGACCCCGAGGGCAACACGGTGGAGCTCAAGGGGCCCAGCGCCTGACCAGGGCGGTCTCGCATGAGGCTAGACCGCGCGGATGATCCCCAGGAAGTCGGCCGCCTTCAGCGACGCGCCGCCCACCAGCGCGCCACCCACTTCGTCGGCATGCAGGATCTCAGCGGCGTTCGAAGGCTTCACCGAGCCGCCGTAGAGGATGGCCACCGCCTCTCCCGCCGCGCCGAACAACTCGATCAGCGTCGCGCGGATCGTCCGGTGCACTTCCTCGATCTCCGGCGTCGTCGGCGTCAGGCCCGTGCCGATCGCCCACACCGGCTCATACGCGACGGAGAACGCATTGTCGGCCAGTTCCGGCGGCAGCGAGCCGCGCACCTGTGCGGTCACGACGGCCAGCGCCTCACCGGCCTTGCGCTGTTCGAGCGTCTCGCCGACGCAGACGATCGGTTCCAGGCCCGCTCGCAGCGCCGCGCGCGTCTTGGCCGCCACCAGGGCATCGGTCTCGCCGTGTCCCGCCCGGCGCTCGGAGTGGCCCAGGACCACCAGGCTCGCCCCGGCATCGGCCAGCTGCTCGGCGGCCACGTCGCCGGTGTAGGCGCCGGAAGCCTCCGCATGGCAGTCCTGGCCGCCGATCAGCACCGGCGTGCCTTTCAGGGCCCACGCCATCTGGGCGATCAGCGTCGCCGAGGGGCAGATCGCGACCCGCGCAGTGGTCCCTTCGAGCCCCGCCGCCACAGCCTTGGCCTCGTCCAGCGAGGCGGCGAGGCCGTTCATCTTCCAGTTCCCAGCGATCAACGGCTGCGGCGCGGTCATCGGTGCTCCCTTCCTGCGGCGTTCGCGGCGCGGTTAAGCCATGCCGCCCGCCCTGTCACGCGCTTGCCGGACAGAGGCCCCCTCAATATACCGGCGCGCACGCCCGACCCCGGGAAAGGACCCTGATGCTCGCCGCCATCCGCAACTTCGCGAAATCCTGGCCCGCCCGGATCCTCTTGGCGCTTCTCGCGATCAGCTTCGTCGGCTGGGGGGTCACCAACACGGGGACGTCCGCAATTCAGGGCGACGAGGTCATCAAGGCCGGCTCGCGGGTCGTCGACTCAGCGTCGTTCCGGCGCCAGTACGAGAACTACAAGAAGGCGATCGAAGAGGAGCAGGGCCAGCCAATCCCCGCGGACGTCGCCGACGCCAATCGCCTGGACCAGATCGTCCTGAATGGCCTCGCCACCCGCGAGGCCTTCGCCGAGCTGCTGTCGAAGGTGGGCGTGCGCCCCTCCGACAAGCTGGTCCTTGCCCAGATCCAGAAGATCCCGGCCTTCTTCGATCCGGTCACGGGCCGCTTCGACAAGATCACGTTCGAGCGGATGCTCGGTCAGAACAACATGACTCCGAAGATGCTGGACGCCGACATCCGCGACCGCGCCGCGGCGCTGGACTGGTCGGCCGCCCTGCAGAACGGGTTGGCCGTGCCGCGCGCCTACGGCGCCCTCGGCTCGGTCTTCGCCCTGGAGACCCGCGACCTCGCGTACTTCCTGGTGACGCCGCAGAGCGTGCCGCAGCCGCCCAAGCCGACCGACGCCCAGTTGCAGGCGTTCATCAACCAGAACCGGACCCGCTACACCCTGCCCGAGATGCGCCAAGTCACGATGGTGGTGTTCTCGCCGGAGTCGGTGGGCGCCTCGCTTGGCCCGATCGATCCAGCCGAGCTGAAAAAGCGCTACGACTTCCGCAAGGACACGCTGTCTCGACCGGAAAGCCGCACCATCGTGCAGATTCCCGCAAAGGACGCGGCGTCCGCTCAGGCTATCGTCCAGCGGCTGCGCCGCGGCGAACCGGCCGAAGCTATCGCCAAGTCGCAGGGCGTGGCCGCGATCACCTTCACCGACAAGCCACGCACCGCCATCGCCGACCGCAAGGCCGGCGAGGCCGCCTTCAAGCTTCAGGCCGGTGAGATCGCTGCGGTGCAGGGCGACCTCGGGCTGTCGGTGGTGCAGATCGTTTCCGTCGTACCCGGCCGCGAAGTGACGATCGAGGAGGCCCGCCCGATGCTCGAGGCCGAGATCCGGAAGGATATGCTGGCCCAGAAGACCTACGCCCAATCCACCGCGTTCGACGATGCCCGCAGCGGCGGCGCCTCGCTGGCGGACGCCGCAAAGCAGGTGGGCATCACGCCCATCCAGCTGCCCCCGCTGAGCGCGGAGGGGGTCGACGCGCTGGGCCGCCAGTTGCAGGGCGGCTTCCCGCCGAAGATCCTGCAGACCGCCTTCACGCTTCCCGCCGGCGGCGAAAGCGAGACGACCGAACTGGACGACGGGGTCTCCTTTGCCGTGCGCGTGGAAAAGGTCATTCCCGCCCACCTGCCGCCGCTGGAACAACTGCGCCCCGTCGCCACCGTCGACCTTATGCGCCGCGACCTGATCCAGGCGCTGGAGGCCCGCGCAGAGGCCCTTGCCGCCCGCATCCGCAAAGGCGAGACCCTGGATGCGGTGGCCGCCTCCGCCGGCTACGCGCCTGTCCGCACGGCCGCCCTCTCGCGCCAGACGGCTTCCGCCCACCCGGAAATCCCTCGCGAGGTCCTGGGCCGCGCCTTCGGCTCAAAGCCCGGTGAGGTGTGGACCGCCCGCGCGCCCAACGCACTGGCCGTGGGCCGCATCGACAACGTGCAGATGGAATCCGGCCCCGCCGCAGCACAGCTGGCCGAGCAGGGCCGCGGCGAGCTGACCGCCGCGGTGTTCAACGAGATGCGCGAAGCGGCTCAGACCTATGCCCGCGCAAAGCTGAAGGTGAAGACCGACGCCGACCGCGCGCGGGCCGCGGCCGGCTTCGAACCGATCCCGAAGGACAAGGCCAAGACCGCGGAGAAGAAGGGGTGAAGACCGAGCCGCCGTTCGAGGCCTTTCGCACGACCTACGACGGCGGCGCCCCACAGGTCGTTTGGCGGCGGCTGATCGACGACCTGGAGACCCCGGTCTCCGCTTTCCTGAAGATCGCGCACGGGCGGCCCTATGGCTTCCTGTTCGAGTCCGTCGAGGGCGGCGCCTTTCGCGCCCGCTACTCGATCATCACGCTGAATCCCGACCTCGTCTGGCGCTGCCGCGGCGACCAGGCGGAAGTGGCGGAAGGCCCTGACATCGCCGCCGGCCGTTTCACGCCGCAGTCCGGCGGCGCGCTGGATAGCCTCCGCGACCTCTTGGCCGCGTCGCGTATCGAGTTGCCCGCCGGCCTGCCGCCGATGGCCGCCGGGGTGTTCGGGGCGCTGGGCTACGACACCATCCGGCTGGTGGAGAACCTGCCGGACGTCAATCCGGACCCCCTGGGCTTGCCCGACGGGGTCCTGGCGCGGCCCTCGATCGTCGCCATCTTCGACGCCATCGCCCAGGAGATCCTCCTGGTCACCTCCGTACGCCCGAGCGATTCGTCGGCCACCGATGCGTACCGCGCCGCCGAAGACCGCCTCGCCGCCGTCGCCGCCGACCTGCGCAAGCCGACACCGCCGCTGTCTGGCGCCGGTGTGCCCCAGCCCGACAGCTTCACAACCCCGGTCAGCCGCGAGCGCTACCGCGAAATCGTCGAGACCGCGAAGGACTACATCCGCGCCGGTGACATCTTCCAGGTGGTGCCCAGCCATCGCTTCCGCGCGCCCTTCCCGCACGATCCGTTCGCGCTCTACCGCTCGCTCCGGCGCAGCAACCCCTCGCCGTTCTTGTTCTTCCTGGACTTCGGCGACTTCCACCTGGCCGGATCGTCGCCCGAGATCCTGGTGCGCCTGCGCGACGGCCAGATCACCATCCGCCCGATCGCCGGCACCCGGCCGCGCGGCGCTACGCCCGAGGAGGATCGCCGCCTCGAGCAGGAGCTGATCAACGACCCCAAGGAGCGCGCCGAGCACCTCATGCTGCTCGACCTGGGCCGCAACGATGTCGGCCGCGTGGCCATGTTGAAGTCCAAGGGCGCCAACGAACCAACTGCGGCCTCACGCGCGCCGCGGGTTCGGGTCACCGCCAGCTTCTTCGTCGAGCGCTACGCCCGCGTCATGCACCTGGTTTCCAACGTCGAGGGTGACGCGCCCGAGGGCCTGGACCCAGTCGACGTGGTCATGGCCGCCCTGCCCGCCGGGACGCTCTCGGGCGCGCCGAAGGTGCGTGCCATGGAGATCATCGACGAGCTGGAGATCGAGAAGCGGGGCATCGCCTATGCCGGCGCGGTCGGGTACTTCGGTTCCGACGGCAGCGTCGACACCTGCATTGTCCTGCGCACGGCGCTGTTCAAGGACGGCGTCATGTACATCCAGGCCGGCGGTGGCGTGGTGGCCGACTCCGATCCCGACGCCGAGTACGACGAGACCCTCCACAAGGCCCGCGCGCTGCGCGACGCCGCCGAGGAAAGCTGGCGCTTCATCTGAGCCGGCCCCCAGGCAAGCCCCCTTTCCGCCGCGAGTCGGCCCAGCCCGCGCCAGGCTCCAGCGGCCGGGCGCTTCACCACCGCCTAGGAGCGCGCGTTACC
>NZ_CADEGK010000121.1:4673-14334 GCF_902826855.1 uncultured Phenylobacterium sp.
TGAGCCGACCTATCTAACCGCCGGTCCCGCCGCGCGTCGGACAGCCCCAGGCCGCCTTTGCAAGCCGTCGTGCTTGCGAGGTGGGGGGCACTCGGAGGCGCTTATCGATGCCCAGACACGTTCTGGCCGCCGCTCTGGCGTGCCTTATGCCCGGCCTCGCCCTGGCTGGCGAGCCGACGCCGCCCGCGGATCCGGCCGCTGCGCCGTCCGAGGCCGACAAGGCTTCCAAGGCGGACAAGTCCACAGCGATGCACGAGGACAGGGCGGCAAATCCGGCCGACGAGTCCGCGTCGCCAGCTTCGGACACCACGGCGGCGGCGACAGAATCCGCTAAGGACAAGCCGAACTACGATTGGAAGGCGAAGCCCGTCGAAAGCACGACCAAGGCGCCCGACGAGCCCCAGTAGCAGCGCGGGCGGTCAGGTGAGGCGCCAGGCTCCAGCGGCCGGGCGCTTCACCACCGCCTAGGAGCGCGCGTTACCCTGGCGCGCTCCTCGCCATGTGCTCCGTTGTCGCCGGCGGCGCCAGTACGGCAACCGCGGCGAACATCACCGAGGTCAGGGCAAGCGCCGTCGCCGCGACCAGCGCCGGCCACAGGGGATCGCGCCGGACCGGAGTCTTCAGCAGCGACCGCGCCGCAGTCACCTGCCTCATGTCCAGCCGGGAATCGGTTAACCCCATGCGCACAGCATCGCGCTTGGCGGCGGGTGCGGCAAAGCCTAGAGAAGCCGGATGATCCTGGTGATCGATAACTACGACAGCTTCACCTACAACCTCGTCCATTACCTGAACGAGCTGGGGGCGGAGACGGTCGTCCATCGCAACGATGCGATCTCCGTCGAAGACGCCCTGGATCTTCGGCCGGAGGCCGTGTTGTTGTCTCCAGGTCCCTGCACCCCCAACGAAGCCGGCATCTGTCTCGGGCTCGTCGGCCAGGCTCCGGAAACGCTGCCGATCCTCGGCGTCTGCCTGGGCCATCAGGCGATCGGCCAGGCGTTTGGCGGCGCGGTCGTCCGCGCGCGGGCCCTGATGCATGGGAAAACCAGCCTGATCCATCACGAGAACCGTGGTGTGTTCGCGGGCCTGAAGAACCCGTTCACGGCGACGCGGTATCATAGCCTTTCCGTGCGGGCGGACGATCTGCCACAGGTCCTGGAGGTCACGGCGCGTTCCGAGGACGGCGAGATCATGGGCTTCCAGCACCGGTCCCGACCGATCCACGGCGTACAGTTCCACCCGGAATCGATCGCCACCGAATGCGGCCATGAGCTGCTGGGCAACTTCCTCGACCTCGCCGGCGTGAAGCGCCTCAGCCAGGTCTGAGCGCCCCAGGCATGTCCGACGCCTTCAAGCCGCTGTTGTCGCGACTGGCCGACGGCGGAACGCTGTCCGAGGAAGACGCCGGAGAGTTCTTCGCCGCCTGCCTGCGCGGCGAGCCGACGCCAAGCCAGGTGGGCGCCGCGCTGACCGCCATGCGCATGCGGGGCGAGACGCTGGGGGAGATCGCGGCCAGCGCCCGGGCCATGCGCAGGGCCGCCGTGCACATCGACCCGCCCTACCCCACCATCGATGTGTGCGGGACCGGGGGAGACGGGCTGCACACGCTGAACATCTCCACCGCCGTCGCCTTCGTGGCGGCCGGCGGCGGTCTCAAGGTGGCCAAGCACGGCAACCGTGCGCTCTCGTCCAAGTCGGGCGGCGCCGATGTGCTGGGCGAGCTGGGTGTGGCCGTCGACCCAGGCGCCGAGCGGCAGCTGAAGGCGTTGGACGAGGCCGGCATCTGCTTCCTGTTCGCGCCGGCTCATCATGCCGCCATGCGCCACGTCTCGCCGATCCGCGCCGAGCTCGGCTTCCGCACGATCTTCAACCTTTTGGGCCCACTCACCAACCCCGCCGGGGCTCAGCGCCAGGTGGTGGGCGTGTTCGCCGAGCGCTGGGTCGCGCCGCTGGCTCAGGTCCTGGGTGTGCTGGGCTCAGAGCGGGCCTGGGTGGTGCATGGCGATGGTCTGGACGAGATGTCGACCACCGGCGAGACCAGCGTGGCGGAACTCCGCGAGGGCCAGGTGCGGCTGTTCACGGTCACGCCCGAAGCCGTGGGCCTCAAGCGGGCGGCCCTGGCCGACCTGACCGGCGGCGACCCGGTCCAGAACGCCGCCGCGCTCCGCGAGCTGCTGCGGGGCCGAGCCGGCGCCTACCGCGACATCGTGCTCCTGAACGCCGCCGCGGCCTTCCTGGTCGGGGAGAAGGTCGAGACCCTGCGCGAGGGCGTCGACCTCGCCGGCGCGGTCATCGACGACGGACGCGCCCAGGCCGCCCTGGACAAGCTTGTCGAGATCTGCGGCCGATGAGCAGCGACATCCTCGAGACCATCGCGGCGTACAAGCGCCAGGAGGTGGCGCAGCGCAAGGCCACCGCGCCGGCCGTGGCCAACGACCGCGCCTCGGCGCCACGCGGCTTCCGCGCCGCCTTGCAACGCGCCCATGCGCCCGGCCGGCTGGCGCTGATCGCCGAGATCAAGAAGGCATCGCCGTCGAAGGGCCTGATCCGCGCCGACTTCGATCCGCCCACGCTCGCCCGCGCCTACGAAGCCGGCGGCGCCGCGTGCCTCTCCGTGCTCACCGATACGCCCAGTTTCCAGGGAACGGACGCCTACCTCACCGCCGCGCGCGAGTCCGTCTCCCTGCCGTGCTTGCGCAAGGAGTTCCTGGTCGACCCCTGGCAGGTGGCCGAGAGCCGGGCCCTGGGCGCCGACGCCATCTTGGTGATCCTGGCCATGGTCGACGACAGCCTTGCCGCCGAACTGATGGCCGAGGCGCGCCGCCTTGGCATGGACGCCCTGGTAGAGGTGCACGACGCCGCCGAAATGGCCCGCGCCGGCGCGCTCGGCGCAGACCTCGTTGGCGTGAACAACCGCAACCTGAGGACCTTCGCCACCGATCTCGCGACCACCGAGCGACTGGCGGCGGCCGCACCGCCCGGCGCCCTGCTGGTCACCGAGAGCGGTATCGCGAGCCCGGCCGACGTCGCGCGCCTCGAAAGCGCGGGCGCGACCGCGATGCTGGTCGGCGAAAGCCTGATGGGGCAGGTCGACGTCGAGGCGGCGACTCGGTCCTTGCTCGGCTGAGTCGCCTGGCGGCGCGGATTTTCCGTAAATCTTTCAACGCCTGCCGCTGTAACTTGACATTAATGCGGAACACCTGGAGAACATCGCAAGACGTTTGCGATTTGTTCTTCGAGGTTCCCAATGCTCACGCGCAAGCAACACGAACTCCTGATGTTCATCCATGAGCGGATCAAGGAAAGCGGCGTGTCGCCATCCTTCGATGAGATGAAGGAAGCCCTCGATCTGGCGTCGAAGTCTGGCATCCATCGCCTGATCACCGCCCTGGAGGAACGCGGCTTCCTCCGCCGCCTTCCCCATCGCGCCCGAGCGCTTGAGGTTGTGAAGCTGCCTCAGCAGGCCACGCCCACCGCGCCGCCCAAGGGCCGCGCCCCCTTCAAGCCGCAGCTGGTTGACGGCGGGCCCACCCAGCCGGCCGCCGCCAACGACAGCCGCGAGCTCTCCATCCTCGGCAAGATCGCCGCCGGCACGCCGATCGAGGCGATCCAACAGGAGCGCGACCGCATGCCGGTGCCCGAGAGCATCCTGGGCGCGGGCGAGCACTTCGTCCTGGAAATCGCCGGCGACTCGATGATCAACGCCGGCATCCTCGACGGCGACTTCGTGGTCATCAAGCGCACCGATAGCGCCGTGTCAGGCGACATCGTCGTGGCGCTGATCCAGGGTGAGGAAGCCACGCTGAAGCGCCTGCGCAAGAAGGGCGCGTCCATCGCCCTCGAGGCCGCCAACCCGGCCTACGAGACCCGCATCTTCGGCCCTGACCAGGTGGCAGTGCAGGGCAAGCTGGTGGGCCTCATCCGGCGCTACCACTAACTCAACCCAGGATCGCGCGGGCAAGAGAGATTATCGCGGCCCATAGGCCGAGAGACGCGAGCACCGCGATCAGCAGGCCAGCGCCCGGGCGCCACTTCCCAGAGCGCGCGCGTCCCGTGTCGCGAGCCGCGCCGCTTGCAGCCAGGCGATGCTGAGCCCTGTATTGAGGCGCCGCTACTCGTACACCACGCTGCATGAACTCAGTTCCGACTGACCAGACCAGATGGCCGGCGCACGGCTACACTACACGTTTAACGTGTGTCGTGAAGTCAATTCGAACCCGGAGAGCCGGAGCGGTAGACAAAGTCGACGATGAACACCCGCTCGCCGCGACCATGCCGGGCCGTCGCCATCAACGCCTCGAGGCTCGCAAATCCACCCGCGCGCGCCATCGTCTCGGTGACGTCTTCCAGGTCGATCTCCTGCAGCCGCGTCACCTCGATATGCCCGTCCAGTAGCGGATAGCGACCGCCGACCCTCACCCGGGGTGTCTGCCAGATCCGCACGCTGGTGGTGATCTCCCCTGCACGGACCCGTTCCCGGAGCGGCCTAGCGAACATCATCGCGGATCGTGGCCCCACGTCCACGGCCGTCGGCCCCGACGATCCTGCGCCCAGACGATGCGCCATCCACGGTGGGACCTGTAGAGCTCGGCCGACCCGCCGCGCGCGAAATCCTCCCCCGTCAGCACCGTCGGCGCCGCGCAACTCTCGGGTCGGAAGCTATTGCGCAGGATCACCAGCTCCGCGCTGGCGCACATCGCCCCCAGCCGACCCGGCGCCAGCGGACGCCGCACGTTCCACGCCGCGGCCAGCCGGACCGGCGCCGTCGGCCTGGCCACACAGCTCCAGGAGTCGCACTCGAACCGGGCGTCGCGCGCTGTTTCGCTGGGCAGAGGCGTCAGGCCGCGCCGCCGCGACCACAGTTCGGCGCCGAACAGCTTCACGTCGGGCCGCAGCAACACCGCGTCGCGGCCCTCGCGCATGGCCACCGCCGCCCCGTCCGCGCTGACCCAGACGTCCGGCGGCGCCGGCCGCGGCGCCCAGAGGACAGCCAGGGCCAGCGGCAGGCCCGCCCAGCGCAGCGGTCCTCGCCAAAGGCACATGAAGAGGAGACCGAGGAAACTGACCGGCAGCACCCAATCCGGCGCACTGGGGATGACCACCTGCGCCAGCGGCGCGGCCGCCGCCCAGGCCGCCACCTGATTGATCAGCCCGATCGACCAGCCGGCCACCTCCAGCGGCGCCTTGCCCAGCCCGAACGGCGTCAGCGATGCGCCCAGCGCCAGCCCCGGCATCATCAGGAAGGAGGAGATCGGCGCCACCGCCAGGTTGGCGAACAGGCCCCAGGTGGAGACGCGGTTGAAGTGCTGGATGGCGAAGGGCCCCGTAGCCAGTCCCGCGACGAAGCTCACCGCCAGGCTGGCGGCCGTCCAGGTGACGGCGGCCTGGGTGATCCGGATCGGCCAGGGGACGTCGATCTCCTTCAGCGGCCGCGGCCAGATCTCGGCCAGCGCCACCAGGGCCGCCGTCGCGGCGAATGACATCTGGAACCCGGGCTCGGTCACAGCCTCCGGCTGCAGCAGCAGCACCGCCATGGCCGCCAGGGCCAGGGCATGTAGGCTGATCCCCTGGCGGTCGACCAGCACGGCTGCGAAGGCGACCGAGGCAGTGATCGCCGCTCGCTCCGCCGGCGGCGGCGCGCCCGACAGCACCAGGTAGCCCAGCACCGCTGCCAGGCCGACGACCGCCGCGGCCTTCTTGCCGTGGATTCGGAGCGCCAGCCAGGGCCAGGCGGCGATCAGGAGTCGCGCCAGGCCGAAGGTGAACCCGCCGACGATCGCCATGTGCAGGCCGCTGATCGAGATGATGTGCGCGAGACCCGCGGCGCGCAGGTTGTCCACCTGCTCCCGAGGGATGAAGGCCTCGTGCCCGGTGGTCATCGCCGCCGCCAGCCCTCCGGTCTCCGGCCCCAGGGTCTCGACGATCCGCCGGGTGAGCGCCCAGCGCGCCGCGTTGATCCGCATGGTCAGCCGCAGGCGCCATGGCGCGGTCGCCTCTGCCGACACCGTCTCGGGCGGCCGCAGCGCCAGGCCCACCGCGCCGATGCTCTCGAAATAGGCATCGCGGGCAAAGTCGTAGGCTCCGGGGCTGGCCGGCGGCGGCGGCGGGTTGAGGATCGCCAGCACCCGCACCGCTTCCCCCGGCGCCGGCAGCGGCGTCCCCGGCCGCAGCGTCATCCGCGATCGGACCGGGGTCGCCTCGGCCGCCCAGTCACCCACCCGGATCGGCGCCAGCAACAGTCGCTGGCCCCCCTGGCCGGGGGCGGCGACGTCCACCACCCACGCCTCCACCCACTGCGGCCGCGCGCCGGCCTGCGCCACCGGCGCCTTCACGGCCTCGGCCCGCAGCTTCGCCACCGCGAAACCACCCACCGCGCAGGCGCTCAGCATCAGCGCAATGCTGGTGGCCCGCCAGACGCTCCAGCGCCGAGCCAGGAGCAGCGCGGCCATCACCGGCAGCAACGCCCAGCCGATCCACGCCTGCGGCTCGCGCAGCAGTCCGAAATAGGCCGCGCATCCCAGCCCAAGCGCCACCGGCGTCCACAGCGTCCAGCGGTCGGCCTGGGCCTCGAGCTGCTCGGCCAACCAGTCGCCCGTCCGCCGCAGGCTAGGCCGCCATCGAGCGCGCGTGTTAAGAGGCGCCGCCCCCACGTCGGAGGTCAGCGCCGCCGCGCCCTCCCCAACCCCATCGAGCTTGATGTCAGACCGCCCCGTCCGCACCCGGATCGCCCCCTCGCCAACCGGCATGATGCACATTGGCACGGCCAGGACCGCGCTTTTCAACTGGCTTTACGCTCGCCACACGGGCGGGAAGTTCCTGTTGCGCGTCGAGGACACCGACCGGGAGCGCTCCACCGAGGCCGCTGTGCAGGTGATCTTCGACGGGCTGACTTGGCTGGGGCTGGAGCCCGACGAGCCTCCGGTGTTCCAGCACGCCCGCGCCGACCGCCACCGCGAGGCGGTGGCCGAGCTGGTCGCGCGCGGCCAGGCCTATCGCGACTACATGCTGCCCGAGGAACTGGAGGCCGAGCGCGAGCGCGCCCGCGCCGAGGGCCGGGTGGTGCGCTCACCCTGGCGCGACGCCGATCCGGCGACCTGGCCCGACCGCCCCTACGCCGTGCGCCTGAAAAGCCCGCAGGACGGCGACACCGTCGTGGCCGACGCCATCAAGGGCGACATCCGCTTCCAGAACACGAGCCTGGACGACCTCATCCTGCTGCGCTCGGACGGCAACCCCACCTACAACCTCGCCGTCGTGGTGGACGACCATGACATGGGCATCACCCACGTCATCCGCGGCGACGACCACCTGAACAACGCCGCACGCCAGATGATCATCTACCAGGCGCTGGACTGGGAGGTCCCGGTCTGGGCGCACCTGCCGATGATCCATGGCCCGGATGGCGCGAAGCTGTCCAAGCGCCACGGCGCTCAGGCGCTCACCGAATTCGACGACATGGGCTACCTGCCCGAGACCCTGCGCAACTACCTGGCCAAGCTGGGCTGGGGGCACGGGGACGACGAGATCTTCTCCGATGCTCAGGCCATCGCGTGGTTCGACCTGATCGACGTGGTCAGTGCTCCGGCGCGCCTGGACTGGGCCAAGCTCAATCACCTCAACAACCACTACATCCGGCTGGCGGAGCCGGCGCGGCTGGCGCTCCTGGTCGACGATGTCCTCGAGGATCGCGGCGTCAGCCTGAAGCAGGGCGATCTGGCCCTGATAGAGCGCACCCTCCCCCTCGCCCGCGACGGCGCCAAGACCACCCCGATGTTCGTGCTGAAGACCCGGCCGCTCGAGCTGCCGGAGAAGACCCGCACTCAACTCGCGGAGCCGGAGATGGCCGGCCGCTTCGTCCGCCTGCGCGCGGCCCTGGGCCAGGTGTCCGATTGGTCGGTCCCGGGTCTGGAGGGCGCGCTCCGCGGCTTCGCCGAAGCGGAAGGCGTCGGCCTGGGCAAGATCGGCCCGCAGCTGCGTGCGATCCTCTCCGGCGGAGCGCCCGCCCCGGACCTCGCCGGGGCGATGACAGCGCTCGGCCGCGACGAGAGCCTGGGGCGCCTCGACGACGCGCTTTCGCTCGTCTCGTAAAAAGGTATAACCCGAACGGGTGTTAAGCCGCAGACATGGGGGTCATATGGGCGAGACTGCGAAGTTCCAGGTCGGCGGCAAGACGGTCGATCTACCGGTTCTGAAGGGCACCGCCGGCCCCGACGTCATCGATATCCGCAAGCTCTACGCGGAAGCAGATGTCTTCACGTACGATCCGGGCTTCACGTCGACCGCGTCCTGCGAGAGCAAGATCACCTTCATCGACGGGGACGCGGGCATTCTGCTGCACCGCGGCTATGCCATCGACGATCTGGCTGAGAAGTCGACGTTCCTGGAAGTCTGCTACCTGCTGCTGCACGGCGAGCTGCCGGGCGCGGCCCAGTATTCAGAGTTCGAGCAGACCATCACCTATCACACGATGGTTCACGAGCAGTTCGACCGCTTTTTCCAAGGCTTCCGTCGGGATGCTCACCCGATGGCGATCATGTGCGGCGCCGTCGGCGCGATGAGCGCCTTCTACCACGACAGCACCAACATCAATGACCCGGAACAGCGGATGATCTCCGCCCACCGGCTGATCGCCAAGATGCCGACCATAGCCGCGCGGGCTTTCAAGTATTCCCGCGGCCAGCCGTTCGTTTATCCGCGCAACGAGCTCTCCTACGCCGAGAACTTCCTGCGCATGTGTTTCTCGGTCCCCGCCGAGGACTGGAAGCCCAATCCGGTCCTGACCAAGGCGATGGACAAGATCTTCATCCTGCACGCCGACCACGAGCAGAACGCGTCGACCTCGACCGTCCGCCTCGCCGGTTCGTCGGGCGCCAACCCGTTCGCCTGCATCGCCGCCGGCATCGCCTCGCTGTGGGGCCCCAAGCACGGCGGGGCGAACGAGGAGTGCCTGAACATGCTGGCCGAGATCGGCTCGGTCGACCGCATCCCCGAGTTCGTCCAGGGGGTGAAGGACCGTCGCTACCTGCTGATGGGCTTCGGCCACCGGGTCTACAAGAACTACGACCCGCGCGCGAAGGTGATGCAGCAGGCCTGCCACGAGGTGCTGAAGGAAGTCGGCGCCGAGAACGACCCGTTGCTGCAGGTGGCCATGGAGCTCGAGAAGGTCGCCCTCAGCGATCCATTCTTCGTGGAGCGCAAGCTCTACCCGAACGTCGACTTCTACTCCGGCATCACCCTGCGCGCCCTCGGCTTCCCGGCGGACATGTTCACCGTGCTGTTCGCCCTGGCCCGCACCGTGGGCTGGATCGCGCAGTGGAAGGAAATGATCGAGGATCCGTCGCAGAAGATCGGCCGCCCCCGGCAGATCTACACCGGCGCCCCCGCTCGTGACTTCACGCCGCTCAACAAGCGCTAGGCTCACTGTCGCCCTGGTTGCAATTCGGCAATAGACGCCTAAGGATGGCCGGACCGAACACGGTTCGGCCATTTCCTTGGGAGGGCGACGTGCCGATCATGGCGATCTACCGTTCCGCGGGCGTCACCGCGCAGGACTATGCGAATTTCCGGGCGGAGCTCCCCTTGAGCCCTGCGCCGGCAGAGGGCATCTTTTGGAGCATGCCCCACTGCACGGTCGACCTGCGGGTCGGCGGCCGCTACCGCTACG
>NZ_CADEGK010000122.1:0-3019 GCF_902826855.1 uncultured Phenylobacterium sp.
TGTCCCTTCGCGTCGAAAGCCACCTGGCCCGAGATGTAGATGGTGCGGCCGCCGCGGGCCGAGACGACGTGGGAATAGCCCGTCGGCGTCGACAGCCCCGGCGGGTTCATGCGTTGAATCACCGAACGTCCTCCCTGCGCGCTGCCCGACAGCGTCCACGCGCCCACCATCGCACTCACGGCCATCGTGAGCGCGGCCACCATCGTCGTCGAACGGGTCATGGTCCCTCCAGGGTGTCGCGGCTAGACGAGGCGGCGCTGCAGATGGCCGCCCAGGTGCATCGTCAGGTCGTAGACCGCAGCGCCGAACGCCGCGGCGACGTCTTCGGGCCGGGAGCCGGTCTCCCAGTCGAAACAGGTCGCGACGTCGCCGGCTTCCACCGCCGTCTCGGGACCCAGGTTCACGATCGTGTGGCTGGCCGACACCGACGCCACCACCGGACAGCGCCGGCCGCGAATCCGCAGCGACGCGCCCTTGGCGGTGATCCGCGGCCAGCCGTCGGCGTGACCCACCGGGACGGTCGCCACCCACGTGTCCTCGCTGGCCATGAAGGCGCGGCTGTAGCCGGCGCTGGTGCCGGCGGCGAGCTTCTTGACGTAGGCGACCCGGGCGCGCAGCGCCACGGCCGGGCGCAGATCGAGCGTGCCCTGGGCGCGAAACGCCGGTTCCGGATAGATGCCCCACAGCGCCATGCCGGGCCGCACCATGTCGAGCGTCGCGTCGGGATGCTGGAACAGCGTGTAGGTCGAGGCGGCATGCCGCCGGCCGATGGCCACGCCGCTGGCGCGGAGCCGGCCGGTCAGGGCTTCGAAGCGGCGCAACTGCTCGCGGTCGAACTCCAGATCCTCGGTGAAGGTCATCATCACGCCGTCGATACGCACGCCCGTGCGGCCGGCGAGATCGCGGATGAGCGCCTCGGCCTGGCCGTGGGGCACGCCGACGCGGCCAATGCCCGTGTCGACGCAGACATGAATCGTCACCGGCCGTCCACTGGTCGCGGCGATGCGCTCGAGTTCGGCGCCGATCGGCGTGTAGACCATCGGCATGACGTCGCGGCGCTGCAGATCGGCGAGCTCAATCGGCGCCACCGGCCCCATCAGCAGCACCGGCTTCTTCACGCCGGCATCGCGCACCGCCTCCGCCTCCTGGCGCTTCACGACCGCGAAGCCGGCGATGCGCGGATCGGGCTCGAGCAGCCGCGCCACCGTGGTGACGCCGAGGCCATAGCCGTTGTTCTTGATGACGGCCAGAATCGGCTGGCCCTTGGCGGCGCGGGCGACTTCGCCGGCGTTGTGGCGCAGATTGGCGGCGTGCACCTCCACCCACGGATCGAAGCTCACCGGAGTCGATCCCGCCGACGACACCTGGCCGGCGTCGCCAGGTCGGATGGCCATCGCCGCTGCGGCCGAAGCGATGAGCTCGCGACGGGTGAGACGCACGGCGGGACTCTACGACGCGTGCGGCTTGCGGGCGTAGAGCAGGATGGTTGCCGTCCCGACCGCGGCGAAGAACACGATGAGCGCGGCGATCCACGGCGCCAGCCGGCCGGCCACGTAGAGGATCGCCAGGCTCAGCGCCACGCACGACCACATCGAGACGAGCGCGCTCGTCGCGGCCTGGCGCGACATGCCGCGGCCTTCGTCGAGCACCTTCATGTAGGGGGCGAAGAGCGGGATGCGCAGCAGCCGCTCCTCGAGCCACGGACAGCTGCGCGCGAAGCAGTACGACGCGATGATCAGGAAGATGGTCGTCGGCAGGCCGGGGACGAACACCCCGAGCCAGCCCATGCCGACCGACGACACGCCGACCCCGGCAAACGCCCAGCGGCGCGGATCGCGGACCCACGACACCGGCTGACGGTCGACGGGACAGGCCTTCTCCATACGGCGACGGGACCATTGTGTCGCGCCGGGGCGGCTGGTCGCAACCCCGCCGCCGGCCGCCGCGCCGTTGCCGGCGGCGATGATCGGCTGCGGGCAGCGGCGCATGGCGATGACGATCTCGCTGATCTCCCGCTGAGAGGTCAGGCCGGCGCCGATTGAACGCCGGTCACTATTGCCGCCGCCGCTCCGCTCCTTGAGGTCCAGCCCGGCGCAGAAGGCGTTTCCCGCCCCCGTCAGCACCACGACGCGGACGTCACGCCGCCAGTAGAGTCCAACGAAGAAGTCGCGCAGTTCCGTCACCAGACCACGCGAGAGCGCGTTCAGGCGCTCGGGCCGGTTCATGGTGGCCCAGACCACGTCGCCTTCCTGGCGCAGTTCGAGGTCAGCCATGGTTAGAGTCCTTTCAGCCAGTCGATGAGAATGGTGTTCACGTCCGCAGGGCGCTCCTGCTGGGTCCAGTGGCCGCAGCCGGGCAGGATGTGCACGCCGCGCAGGTCGGTCACCTGCTGGCGCATCATGGCCGCCGGGTCGGCGATGCGGCCGAAGCCGTTGAACGCGGGATCGCGGTCGCCCCCGATCAGAAGCGTGGGCATCTCCAGCTTGCGCCCCTTGAACTGCTGCAGCCAGGCCCAGTCGCGCTGGTGGTTGCGGTAGCGGCTGATCGGCCCAAAGAAGCCCGACTGCTCGAACTCGTTCACGTAGTAGTCGAGGTCGTCGTCGTTCAGCCACGCCGGGAACGGGTCGGGGTCCATCATGCCTTTCAGCATGCTGTCGCCGTGGGCCTTCTTGGGCCACGAGCCGTCCGGCGCCTCGCCGGCGATGCCGAAGTAGAACTTGCGCAGAAAATCGCGGACATCGCCCTCCGCCTCCGCCTCCGGCGGCCCCACGTCCTGGAACCAGGCCTGGTAGAAGAAGCGGCCCTTCTTGACGAAGTTCTCCTCGAACATCTCGTTGAACGGGCGTTCGGGCACGCCGCCGAACGGCACCGAGAGGCCGGCCACGGCGCGTACCGCCTCGGGTCGGCTGAGCGCTGTGTTCCAGACGCTGGGCGCGCCCCAGTCGTGGCCGATCAGGATCGCCGGCGCATCCGGCTGCAGCGCTTTGGCTACGCCCGCGACGTCGGCGGTGATGGCCTC
>NZ_CADEGK010000122.1:3029-14303 GCF_902826855.1 uncultured Phenylobacterium sp.
ATGTGCGCGGCCGACCAGGTCTGCCTCCGGCCCGTCGGCAGCTGCGGCGGTAGCGGTCAGCGCGTGGTGGACGACTTCCTCTGTCCCCACCTCTACGAGCCGGCCTGCGGCTGCGCCGGACACAGCTACGTCAGCCCCCGCGAGCCGCAACGCCGGGGCGGCGGCGCGCCCCGGCGCCGGCCGTCTTGCGTCCGCCCGTCCCCCACCCACTCTCCCGTCACCCACCCCGACCCCCCCCTCCGCCTCCCCCCCCTTGCCCCCCCCCCCCACGTCGTCGGTCATCCCCTCCATCTCCTAGCCCCCCCCTTCCTTCGCCTTGTCCGCCCCGCCGTATCCGCGGACGTCCATGGCCGCCGCCGTGAACCCCGACCGCGCGATCGGGCCCATCTGGTGGCGCCACGAGTACCAGCTCTCCGGGAAGCCGTGGACCATGAGCACCAGCGGCCCCTGGCCTTCCACCGCCACACGGATCTTGGCGTCACCCGCATCGATCGTGCGGAATTCCGGCATGCGCATCTCCCGAAGCGTGGTCGGGGCATGCTTCGTCCGCAGCTGTCGAACTGGCAAGACTAACCTCGCGGCAGGCCCTGCGGCGTGCGCGGCAGGGCCGCCTAACGGGGCGTCACCGTTGACCTCCCCCGCCGCCGCGCGAACAGTCACTCCAATTAGGAGGAGCGCGCCCATGGTCTCGCTGATCGAGAAAAGCACCGGGTTCGAGCACACGATCGTCACGCTCGAGGATCACGTCGCCACCATCACCCTCAACCGGCCCCACCGGCGCAACGCGCTGAACTTCCCGGCCTATGACGAGCTGGAGCAGAGCCTGCGGCTGGCCGCCGCCGATCCGGACGTCCGCTGCGTGATCATCACCGGCGCCGACCCGTCTTTCTGCTCGGGCGACGACGTCGGCGAGATCATGGCCGGGCCGAAACCGGTCTCTCGCCAGCCCATGCCGGTGACCTTCACCGTGACCCCGGCGGCCATCGCGGCGCTGGACCTCGACAAGCCGCTGATCGCCGCCGTCAACGGCGCGGCCGTGGGCTGGGGCATGGAGCTGGCGCTGTTCGCCGACATCCGCATCGCCTCGGAGAAGGCCAAGTTCGGCGAGCTGTTCGTCAAGCGCGGCCTGGTCTGCGACGTGGGCGGTTTCTACCGCCTGCCCGCCGTGGTCGGCCCCGCGAAGGCCGCGGAGTTGCTGTTCACCGGCGACATCATCGACGCGGCCGAAGCGCTGCGCATCGGCCTCGTGACCCAGGTCACGCCGCACGACCAGTTGCTCGCCACCGCCAAGGTGATGGCCGGCAAGATCGCCGCCAACCCGCCGTTGGCCGTGCGCCACCTGAAGGCCGGCCTCTCGAAGTACGCCTACGGCGACCCGCGCGAGATCGGGGCCTGGGCGATCGAGAAGATCCGGCTGCTGATGCAGACAGAGGACCACAAGGAGGGTGTCGCCAGCTTCATGGAGAAGCGCGAACCCGTCTTCCAGGGGCGCTGAAGATGAGCGAAGGCAGAACCGTCAAGGGGCTCACGGCCCTCGTCACCGGCGCGGGCAGCGGCATGGGCAAGGCCACGGCCGAGGTGTTCGCCGCCGATGGCGCGAACGTGGCCGTCACCGACCTCACGCTGGAGACCGCCCAGCCGGTCGCGGACGCGCTGAAGGCCAAGGGGCTCTCGGCGCACGCCTGGGCCCTCGACGTCTCCGACCCGGAGTCGATCCGCCGCGTCATCGGCGAGATCGTCGAGAAGTTCGGCGGCCTGGACAGCGTGATCAATAACGCCGGGATCTCGGCCTTCTCGCCGATCGACTCCGCCGACTACGACGCCGTCTGGGACCGCTCCATCTCGGTGCTGCTGACCTCGCACCAACGGATCATCCGCGCCGCCCTGCCGCACCTGCGCAAGTCCACTGCCGGGCGGATCGTCAACATCGCCTCCACCGAGGCCCTGGGCGCCACCAGCCGCGACAGCCCCTACTCGGCCGCCAAGGCCGGTGTCACGGGCTTGACCCGCGCCCTGGCCGTCGAACTCGGGCCTGAGGGCATCACGGTCAACTGCATCTGTCCTGGCCCGATCATGACCGGCATGACCGCCGGAATCGCCGACGCCGATAAGCAGACCTTCGCCAAGCGGCGCACGGCCATGCGCCGCTACGGCCGCCCGGAGGAGGTGGCGCACGTGACGCTCAGCCTCTGCCTGCCCGCCTCGACATACATCACGGGCGTCACCATTCCGGTGGACGGTGGCCTGATGGCCAGGAACGCCTAGAACGTTGCGGGAACATTGCCGTGTGCTAGGCTGAGCGCCAACTGATCCAGGGAGGGCCGAATGCTCGGCTATGTGACGATCGGGACCAACGATTTCGACAGGGCGACCGCCTTCTACGACAAGGTGCTGGCCGGGTTGGGCGGCAAGCGCGGCATGGGCGGGGAGCGTATGCAGGGCTACGTCGCCGAGGGTGGCCCGATGATCATGGTCTGCAAGCCATACGACGGCGAGGCCGCCACAGGCGGCAACGGCACCATGTTCGCTCTGACCGCGCCGTCGCGGGACGTCGTGGACAAGGTCCACGCCGAGGCGCTGGCCGCCGGCGCTAGCGACGAAGGCGCCCCTGGTGAGCGGATGCCCGGTTTCTACGGCGCCTACTTCCGCGATCCGGACGGCAACAAGCTCTGCGTCTTCAAGATGGGCTGAGGCGTCGCGGCGCCCTATGATCCCGGCCGGCGGGAGGGTGCGCATGCGGGGGAGGATCTTCGGCGGGCTGTTGTTCGCGGCCCTGCTGCTGGCGGGCTCCGCCGCCGCCGCGCAGCCCTATAAGGCCCCGCGTACAGCTTTCGGCGCTCCGGACCTGCAGGGGACGTGGAACAGCGACTCCATGACGGTCCTGCAGCGGCCTAAGGCCTTCGCGGCCCTGGTGGCGACCCCTTACGAGGCCGCGGCCTACGAGGCCAAGCGCTACGCCCGGCACGCCAAGGTCATCGGCCCCGTCGTCCCAACGCGCCCGCGCCGGAAGAGGACAAGGTCACCGACGACGACCGCTTCGACACGCCCCGCGGCTTGGCCCGCGTCCGCGGCGAGATCCGCTCATCGTGGATCGTCGACCCCGCCGACGGTCGGCTGCCCTACACCGCGGCCGGCCGCGCCGCCGCCGAGCAGGCGCTGAAGGACGAGGAGGTCTATGACCACCCCGAGGGCCGGCCATTCGACGAGCGCTGCCTCCTGGGCGGCGGCGGCGGGGTCGCGCCTCCGATTATCAACCGCGACCTCATCATGATCGTGCAGACCCGCGACAGCGTCGTCCTGTTCGGCGAGCAGAACCACGAGGCTCGGATCATCCGCATCGGCGCGGCACGCGCGCCCGCGGCGCTGCGGCCGTGGATGGGCGAGGCGATCGGCCGGTGGGACGGCGACACCCTGGTCGTGGAGACCATCAACCTCAGCCCGCGCGACGGCTGGCGCTGGAACGCGATGGAGTGGATCCGCCTCTCCCCCGAGGCAAAGATCACCGAGCGGTTCACCCGCACCAGCGCCGGCGAGATCCTCTACGCTTATGTGGTCGAGGACCCGGCGACCTACACGCAGGCCTGGCGCGGAGAGATGCCGTTGCACGCTACCACCGCCCCGATCCTCGAATACGCCTGCCACGAGGGGAACTATGCGCTCAGCAACATCCTGGCGGGCGGCCGGACTGCGGACCAGCGCAACGCCAAGGGCCCTGCGGCCACGGCGCCGTGACAGCGCCGGCGACGGTGCTAGGGTCCTGGATCGCGGTGACTCGGGGGATCGTAATGACAACGAAATGGGCGCTGGGCGCCGTGTTGGCCCTGGCCATCGGGGCGCCTCAGGCGCTGGCTCAAGCGCAGGATTTCAGCAAGGTCGAGGTCAAGGCCGCCAAGGTCGCCGGCAACGTCTACATGCTGACCGGCGCCGGCGGGAACATCGCCGCTGTCGTAGGCCCGGACGGGATCGTCATCGTCGACGACCAGTTCCTGCCCCTGGCCGACAAGATCCGGGCGGCGCTCAAGGGGATCAGCGACCAGCCGGTGCGGTTCGTGATCAACACCCACTACCACTACGACCACGCCGGCGGGAACGCCGCCTTCGGCGGCGCCGGCGCGACCATCGTGGCGCAGGACAACGTCCGCAAGCGCCTTGCCGCGGGCGGGATCATGGGCAACGGCGGCTCGATGAAGCAGACGTCGGAGGCCCAGCCGCCCGCCGCCCTGCCCATCGTGACCTTCGGCCACGACCTCACCCTGCACCTCAACGGCGAGACCATCCGGGCGATCCACGCCCCGCACGGCCACACCGACGGCGACGCGATCGTCTACTTCCCGCGCGCCAACGTGGTGCATACCGGCGACGTGTTCGTCACCTACGGCTTCCCGTTCATCGACATCCCGGGCGGCGGAACCAGCGCCGGGATCATCGCCGGTCTCGAGGCGATGCTGGCCCATGTACCCGCCGACGTGAAGATCATCCCCGGCCACGGGCCGGTCTCGGCGCCGGCGGACGTGCGCAAGTACATCGCCATGCTCAAGGCTACGCGGGCGGCCGTTCAGGCCGGCATCAAGTCGGGCAAAAGCCTTGAGGCGCTGAAAGCCGCCAAGGTGCTGGCGCCCTGGCAAGCCAACGCAGGCGGCTTCATCACCGCCGACCTCTTCACCGAGACGCTCTACAACGAGCTGACCGGGCAGCCGGGCGGGGCGCCGGTGAAGCACAACTGAGCCGGCCGGTTCGCCGATGACCGTCCAACGCATCCAGTGGCTGCTCGCCAGCGTCTTCTTCCTGCTGGGCGGCTGGTGCCTGGTCTCGCCCTCGAGCGTCATGGCGCTGACCATCCAGCCAGCCTACCGCACCGACCATCCCGTGGCGATGATCGCGCTAGGCGCCTTCGGGGCCCAGGCGATGATCGCCGGCCTGTTTGCGGCCTTCTCGCGCTTCACCCGCACGACGTTCCTCGCCTACGGCATCGGTCTCCTGCCGTTCTTCGTATTCGACTACTGGTTCTACTTCGTGGAGCCGGTCTTCACCCTGGTGGGCATGCTGGACGCCGTCGGCAACGTGATCATGCTGGGCCTCTGCGTCCTGGGCTGGCGCGCGGCGGGGCCTACTTCCCGGTGAACTTCCCCGGCCGCTTCTCGCGAAACGCGGCGACGCCTTCGCGGAAGTCGTCGCTGCGGGCGGCCAGCAGATACTGGTCGCGGTCCATGTAGATCGAGGCCTGGGCGGTCGCGGCGGTGACGGCGTTGACCGCCTCCTTGGTCATCCGGATCGGCAGCGGCGGCAGAGCGGCGACCTTGGCGGCCCAGCGGCGCGCGCCCGTCAGCGCCTCGCCCCTGCCCGTCACCTCGTCGGCGAACCCCCAGGCCAGGGAGCGTTCGGCGTCCACGGCCTCGCCGAACATCACGAACTGCTTGGCGCGCGACGGCCCCACCAAGGCGGCGATGCGCGGAATCGAACGCCAGCTCATGTTGATCCCCAAAGGAACCTCCGGCAGCCGCAGGTAGGCGCCCTCCCCCATCACCCGGAAGTCGCAGGCCACCACCAGGGCCGCGCCGCCGCCGATGCAGTAGCCCTCGATGGCGGCGATGGTGACCGCCTCGATCTCCTCCCAGGCCCGGCACATGTCCGGGCCCGACATCACCGCGCGGCGGCTCTCCAGCACGCTGGGCTGCTCCACCCGCGCCTGGGTGGCCGAGAGATCGGCGCCGGCCGAGAAGTAGCTGTCGTTGCCGGCGAGGATCACGGCGCGGACGTCGGTGCGCAGGCGCAGCAGCCGCGCGGCCTCGGTCAGTTCCTCCATCAGCTCGCCGTTCAAGGCATTCCGGGCCTCGGGGCGCGCCAGCGCCACCTCCACGATGTCGCCGGACCGCGACACCTTGATGAGCCGCCATTCATGGTTGAAGAGCTTGCCCACGGCCGTCGCCTCCCGCACGCTGGTCGGCGCGCATCTTGGAACGGCGCGCACCCAGGCGGATAGTGCCCATGCGCTTGAACCGACGCGAGATCGTTGCAGCCGGCGCGGTGGCCCTGACGGGTTGTTCGCGCCAGCCTGCGGCCGCGCAACTTCCAACCCCGGCGAAGGGCCCCATGCTGACACGCCCGATCCCCAGTTCCGGCGAACAGATCCCCGTCGTGGGATTGGGCACCTGGCAAGCCTTCGACATCACCTCCGGCGGCGGCGACTGGACCCTGGCTCGGGAGGCCCTGCAGGCGTTCGCCGATGGCGGCGGCAAGGTGGTGGACTCCTCACCGATGTATGGACGGGCCGAAGCGGCGATCGGCGCGCTGGCCGCGGACCTGCAGCTGCGCCCACAACTCTTCCTGGCCACCAAGGTGTGGACCCGGGGCCGCGAGGCGGGCGTCCGCCAGATGGAGGACTCGCGCCGGCTCCTCCAGGCGCCGGTGATCGACCTGATGCAGGTGCACAACCTGCTCGACCTCGAGGCGCACATGCCGACGCTCGCGGCCTGGAAGGCCGAGGGTCGCATCCGCTACGTCGGCGCCACCCACTACACCGAGAGCGGCTACGACGCCCTGGAGGCGGCCATGCGCCGCCACAGGCTGGACTTCATCCAGATCAACGCCTCGGCGGCGGAGCGGGAGGCGGAAGCGCGCATCCTTCCGCTGGCCCGCGAGCGCGGCATGGCGGTGCTGATCAACCGCCCGTTCGCCGGTGGCGACCTCTTCGCCCGCCTGCGCCGCCAGCCGCTGCCGCCCTGGGCGGCGGAGATCGGCGCGGCGAGTTGGGCGCAGGTGCTGTTGAAGTACGTGCTGGCTGACCCGGCGGTCACCTGCGCCATCCCGGGCACCCGCAATCCGCGCCACGTGCTGGACAACCTGGGCGCTGGCTCGGGCGCACTGCCCGATGCGTCCATGCGGCGGCGGATCCTGGACGCCGTCGCCGCGGCCTAGGATTCCTTGCCGATCTTGGGGAAGCTGGGGATCCAGTCCCGCTTCTTCTTCGGCTTTGCGGTGCGTGGCGCCAGTTCGATGATCTCAGATGGCGGGGGCGCCGCGGCCCCTTCAGTGGTCGCCTTCTGCAGGCCCAAGTCGCGGTCGCAACGGTCGTCGCGCTTGCCGATGTCGGCGACGGTCACCGTGACGATGTCACCGCCGCCGGGCTTGTGGGTGTCGATGAGTGCGATCACCGCACGGCGGCTGGGCAGGTTGCAGAACACCTCGCGCGAGGCAAATTGGCCGGGATCCCACGCCGTGCGAGCCGGGCTGAAGGCTTCGGCCCGTCGCTTGACGGCCACCAGCACGGCCTCGCGGATCACCACCGGCTCCCCCGCCCAGACCGACACCGTACATGTGCGCTCGCCGGGCTTGCGGTAGATGGCGACGTCCTCGCCCTGGATGGTCTCCACCGGCGCCCCGTCGAGGATCGCGGCGAAGCACGCGCCCGTCGCAGACCGCGCCTCCTCGACCGGGTCGGCATGGGCCACGGCGGCCGGGAGGACGAGCAGGGCTGTGAGGACGAGTGCGCGCATTGGGTTCCGTTCGCCCACCAACAGGGCAGGGATATGGCGATTCAGCCGGTGTTCCGCAGACCCGAGGCCACGCCCGCCACGGTCAGCTGGATCGCCAGCTTGAGCTGAGGGTCGTCGTCGCCAGCCCTACGCCGCGCCAGGAGTTCGACCTGCAGGTGGTTCAGCGGGTCCACCACCTCGGCCGCGAGCGCCACGGATTCGGCCATCTGGGGATGGTTGTCGAGCAGGGCCGCGCCGCCGCGGATCGCCAGCACCAGCTCGCAGGCCTGCGCGTGCTCGGCCCGCACGCGCTCGAAGATCGCCCGGCTGGCCGGTGTCTGGCCGAGCGCGGCGTACTTGGCGGCGATCGCCATGTCGGACTGCGCCAAGGCCACCTCCATGTTCGACAGCATGGCGGCGAACACCTGATCGTCGAGGAGGGTTTTCAGATCGTCGGCGGCAAGCCCCGCCCTGGCCGCGCCGCCGGCGAATCCGTACCAGGCGGGCAGCATGATGCGGGCCTGCGACCATGAGAACACCCAGGGGATCGCCCGCAGGTCCTCGATGCGGCGGCTGGCGGTGCGCGAGGCCGGGCGGCTGCCGATGTTCAGCGTGACGATCTCGGCGATCGGCGTGGCAGCCCAGAAGAAGTCCTCGAAGCCCGCGGTGTCGTAGACCAGCTCGCGGTAGGCAGCGAAGGAGGCCGCCGACAGGGTCTCCAGCATGCTGGCGCACCCGTCGACGCAGACCGGCTCGTCGTTCCGCACGCTGGCCATCAGCGTGGCCGCGGCCAAGCTCTCGAGGTTGCCCGCGGCGGTGGCCCGCTCGCCGAACCGCCTCGCGATCATCTCGCCCTGCTCGGTCAGCCGGATGCGACCCTTCACCGTGCCCGGCGGCTGCGCCAGGATCGCCTGGGCCGCCGGCCCGCCGCCCCGGCCCACCGAGCCCCCGCGGCCGTGGAAATACCAGAGGTCCACGTCCTGCTCGCGCGCCTGGGCCGACAGCGCGGCGGCGGCCTTGGCGACGTTGTGCCGGGAGGCGACGTAACCACCGTCCTTGTTGGAATCCGAGTAGCCCAGCATCACCTCGCGCCACTGGACCTCGCCGAACAGCGCCGGCGGCAGCGGTAGGGCGAGCCATTGGCGCAGCAGGTCGGGGCCATGCTCCAGGTCGCCGATGGTCTCCAGGAGCGGGGTGATGCGCAGGGCGCTTCGGCCATTGTCGCCGCCCTGCACCAGCCCCGCCTGCTTCAGGAGCACCAGCGGCTCCAGGATATCGGACAGGCTCGCTGTCTTGGAAATGATGTAGCTGGACAGCGCCTTCTCGCCGTAGAGGCGCACGACCTCGGCGGCCGCGTCCAGCGCGCCCAGCTCACGCGCTGTCTCCTCGCTGTAGTCCAGGAAGGGGGAGCGCAGCGGCCGGTCGTGGCTGAGTTCCTTGGACAGCACCCGAACGCGCTCGGCCTCGTCGGAACCCAGGTAGTCGATATTAACACCGGCCCGGACGTAGAGTTCGTGGATCATCCGCTCGTGGACGTCGGCGTTCTGGCGCAGGTCCAGCGCCAGCAGGTGGAAACCGCAGGCCCGCGCCACGGCGATCAGGGTGCGCAGGCGCGCCCCGACCACCCGTTCGCCCAGGTGCTGGCGGATCGACTGGCGCACGGTTTCCAGGTCGGCCACGAACTCCGCGGCGTGGGTGTATGGCGTTGTGCCGCCCCAGTTTCCGCCGGCGATCACGTCGGCGGTAGCCGCCAGGCGGTCCCAGATCTCCTGCAGCGCCTTGCGGTACGGCTCGTCCTCGCGCTGGGCGGCGGCGTTTGGCGTAGCCGCGCCCAGGGCCAGGACGCCGGAGCTGGCGGTGGTCAGTTCCCCGCTCGCCGCCATGTCGAACCACAGCCGCCGCACCTCGTCGGAGTAGTGGTTGAGGATCAGCCGGGCCTGGGAGCGCAGCGCCAGCTTCAGGGTCTCGCCCGTGACGCCGGGATGCCCGTCGCGGTCTCCGCCCAGCCAGGACCCGAGGGTGAGCGGCGTGGCGGTCTCGAACCGCTCGCTCCAGCCGTCATAGATGTCCGAAAGAGCCGGCAGGATCGACTCGCGCACCATGGCGAGCGTGTTGCGGATTTCGTCGGCCGGCGTGATCCGCTCCGGGCGATGCATGCGCGTCTTCCAAAGCAGGCACATGGCGCGAAACAGGTCGTCGGTGACCCGCTTGGCTTCGGCCGGCGTCAGGTCGGGCTCGGCTCGGCGCGCCATCAGCCGGGAGATCTCCGCCTCCCGCTCCACCACGGCGCGGCGGCGCACCTCGGTCGGGTGCGCAGTGAACACCGGGGCCACCGTCATCCGCGGCACGATCCGGTCGGCGGCCTTGGCGCCCACCCGCTCGGCCGCCTCGGCCAACGTGGCGGGCAGGTCGCCGCGCGAGGCTTCCGCGGCCCGTCGCCGACCCGCGACATCCTCACCGAGATTCAGCAGCATCGAGGCGCAGGTGAAGGCGCGGGCCAGGTAGACCGCCTGGTCGGTCCGCAGGCCGTGGAACAGCGCCTCCAGCGCCTCTTCGTCGTCCTCCTGAGCGACCGCCTGGGCGCGCCGCACCAGGGCCGCGGCCTCCTCGCCGTCCAGGTAGCGGATGACGTCGGCCAGCAGTCCCTCGAGGTAGTGGACGGCCTCGCCGGCGCCGGGCGGCGTGACCTTCATGTCCATCATCGAGCAACTCCTCCCGCACCCGGCGCCAGCATAGCGGATGCCGAAGGCGCGTCAGCCAGGATCACACCGCGCAGGCCTCGACGCAGCCGTGTCGTCAAGGCGTCGGCGGCTGGCGCGGCGGCGGCGGGATGTAGGTCTTATGGCAGCCGTTGCAGCTGTCATAGACGCGGCCGCCGACCTCGAAGGCCTTCTCGGCGTCCCGCGCCTTGGCCGCTGCCTCGCCCTCCTTGCCGGTGGCGATCATCAGGTCGGAGAACGCGTTCCAGGCAACGCCGCGCGAGTGCGCCTTCAGCGCCTCGCCCGACGTCTGCAGGAGTTGCGCCCCCTTCACGGCCTCGTCCCAGCGGGCGTTCGCCTCGGCCTTGCTCTCGTCCTCGGGCGGATCGTTGCCACCGGCCCAGAACGCCAACGCGCCCGGATTGGTCTCGGCGGCCATGATCTTCTGCACCGGCAGGTCATGGTTCATCACCTGGGCCATGGCCGCCCCGGCCCCCAGGGCCAGGGTCGCAGCGATGAGCAGGCGAACGCGCATTGGGACTCTCCGGTTCACGCCCAGCCTAGTGGCTCAGCGCGCCGGGTCCAGATACGCCCTTAGAACAGGCCAGCGCGCTGGGCGATCACAACGGCGGCGATGATCAGGATCAGAGCCTGGATGATCGTGCCGAAGGGCGACGGCAGCGGGAGCTTCTGCACGGCCCAGGCGATCAGGGCGGCGACGATCAGGACGATCACGGCGAAGATGAGAATGGACATGCGGGCTTCCTTCAGCGGCCAAGCCGCGATGCCCCGCTAAAGCGTGCGCCAAGCTCTAGCGTTCCCGCCGAGGCGGCTAAGCGCCCTTGATCTTGCGGATCAGCGCCACCGTCTCGGCCACGCGCCTCTCGATGCCGGCGTAGTCCTGGGCGTCGAGCAGCGCCTTGGCGATCAGGTTGGAGCCGATCCCGCAGGCGACGATGCCGGCGCCGAACCAGGCCGTCAGCGAGGCCTCCGTCGCCTCGACGCCGCCGGTGGGCATGATCTTGGTCCAGGGCATGGGGCCCAGGATGTTCTTCACGAACTCCGGGCCGCCGACCGAGCCCCCGGGGAAGACCTTGACGATC
>NZ_CADEGK010000123.1 GCF_902826855.1 uncultured Phenylobacterium sp.
GTGCGGCGGCTCCTGGGTCCCGGCTCTCCGCTTCGCTGCGGCCGGGATGACAGGGCTTTATGGATTTGGAACCACCAGGCTTTCGCCTAGCCGCGCGACAGGCGGCGGCGGTTGGCGCGGACCTTGCGGCGGTAGTGGGCGAGCGTCTTGCGGGCCGCCTGCTGGGGCGTGGCGCCGAGGCCGCCGGTGAAGGCCAGCGCCTGCAGGGCCAGGCCCGCGTCGATCTTCTCGGACAGCATGCGCGAGGCCTCGGCCTGGGCCCCTGCCCCGCCGGTCGCGAACAGCAGCGCCCGCTGGGCGATCACCGCATTGGCCTCCATCGTCAGGCGCCAGGCGTCGAAGGTCAGGCGGGTCCAGGGGTTCATGCGCGGGTTCCAGGGTGGGGCTTGGGTAATGCGGGGTGGGGGTGGAGGTTGCGGCGGGGGGTTGGTCCGGGCGCCCGAGCGGCGCCATAGATGGGCGACAACCAAAAAGAGAAGGCTCGGGAGGCCGCCCCATGACCCATACGCTCGCCCGCCGTTCGGCGCTCACCCTTTTCGGCGCCCTCGCCTTCGCCCCGGCCGCCGCCCGCGCCGCAACCGGCAAGGGGGGGGCCATGCCGCCGGTCACCATCTACCACCTGGAGGGCCGCCGCTCGGAGCGGATCGTGTGGCTGATGGAGGAGCTGGGCCTGCCCTACCGGCTGGAGTTCAAGCGGGGCGACTTGGGCGCGTCGATGGCGGCGATCCGGGCGATCAACCCGATTGTGCCCATGGCCCCCACCGTGCAGTACGGCGACCAGGTGCTGGTGGAGTCCGGCGCCATCATCGAGCTGATCCTGGAGCGCCACGGCGGCGGCAGGCTGCAGCCAGCGAAGGACAGCGCCGACTATCCGCACCACCTGATGTGGATGCACTACGCCGAAGGCAGCCTGGCGCCGCGCATCTTCTCCGACTACCGCGCCTGGATGGCCGCGCCGCCCACGCGGCGCTCGCCGCTGGTGGATAGCGAGGCCTCGGTGCAGTTCGCCGAAGAGTTCCTGGGCAAGCATCCGTGGTTCGGGGGCGCTGAGTTCTCCGGCGCCGACATCATGATGCTGTTCCCGCTGAACGTGGGCGGCGTGCTGAACATCTTCGACACCGCGCAGTTCCCGAAGGTGGCGGCCTGGAAGGCCAAGGTCGAGGCGCGGCCGGCCTACCAGCGGATGGTCGCCAAGGCGCGCCCGGGGGTGATCCCGGGCAACCTGCCGGTGCTGCCGAAGGCGCCGTCGTGGGGGCCGCGGAAGTAGGGGGGCCTCCGCAGGGAATTCGCGCGCAGGGATGGACGAAGGGGCGCCGTCGACCTTAGCGTGTGTGCTGGCGCGTAACGCCTTGGGGGGCATCATGAAAATCGGGAACGGGGCGGCCCTGGCGGCCGCGCTCATGCTGGCTGCGGGGCCGGCGTGGGCGGACGTGAAGGTGCCGGAGGGGACGGAGTTCCGCATCAGGCTGGAGGACAGCCTCTCCAGCAAGACGGCCCAGGTGGGTGACCGCTTCACCGTCAGCCTGGACGACGACGTGCGGCTATCGGACGGCACGATCCTGCGCGCCGGTTACCGCGGCGTGGGCGAGGTGGTCGACGCGCGGAAGAACGGCATGCTCGGCAAGACGGGCAAGCTGAACATAAGCTTGAGCTACATCAAGATCGGCGACGAGCGCGTTCGCCTGCGGGCCAACCGCGCCACCCAGGGTGAACACAACACTGGCGCCCAAGTGGCCACGGGCTTGATCCTGTTTCCAATCTGGCCCGTCGCCGCCCTCATCAAGGGCAAGAGTACGACGATCCCAAAGGGCACAATGCTGACGGCCTACTCAGACAGCGACATCGTGCTGCGGACCCCCCTGCCCCCGCCGCCGCCAGAGGTCTGACGCAGGGCCAAAGTCCAGGCACATAGCGTGCCCGCCCCGGCAGCTATTCCTTCGGCTGCTTCTGGACGCACTCGTAGCTGAGGGTGCCATCCCAGGCGCTCACCTTCGTCACTCGCGCCAGCTTCCCATATTTGGCGCAGTCAGCCTCGGCCGCAGCGAATTTCTCTTGCGTCGCCATCGTCAGGCCGCTGCCGGTGACAACGCCGCCAGCTTCGTTGCCGCCAACAGTCGTCGAAGCGCATCCCGCGACAAGCAAGCCGACCGCAATCAACGTCAGAACCCCAACCTGCCGCACATGCCCACTCCCCGATCCGTGGTGACGCTAGTTGGGCGCCGGTCTGCACACAAGGCAGGTCGGAGCCTCAGGGTGGCGGAGGGCTCAAGGTCCAGGCGTGGAGCGTGCCACCAATGGACTTAAGCCGGTGGCATCCTGGGGATGCAGCCGGAAGGGGAATGGATATTCTGTCCCCGAATTCCGTCCTGAGCCCTCTGGACGACCAGACAAATTCAAGGAAGTTTCTGATGCAGGAAGTCCGCACGAGAAGAACCGATGCCAACTCTTGATCCCGGACGCCCTGGCTTCTTGGAATGGCTTCAACGACAAAACCAACCACTTGGCTGGGGCCTGATGCCTCTAACCCACATTACGAAGGGCGTTACCGCCGAAGATATAATTCGCGCCGATAAAATCGAGACTCAGCCCTGTAACGTCTTCGATCAGTCGCTTGCTTATTTGTTTTACGGAAGGCCAGCCTATCGAATTTCGGAAGAAGGTTCAGTAAAATTTGAAGCCGCCTGTCCCTATTGCTTCATATTTCGACCCAATCTAATCAAGCATTCACGCGCTATATTTGCTTTTGACACTGGCGCCTACTCAAAACGGATGTATGCACATCACGTGACTGACGAAATGAGGCTCGAAGACTTCAATCTGGGAAGCGATCAGTGGGCACCCAATCACTTAATTCATGCCACCTTCGGGTCAATGGACCCCTATTTGAAAGGCGACACCCGCCAGATTCCCGCGCCCGATCAGATCTCTGAGGACTGGGATTTCCATGCCCGCGCCTACCTCAACCTAGTTACTTCGCCGGGCCGAAACGAACCAGACGACAGAGTGTGTTCTGTAGAAGTCATATTCGACAAGGACGTGCCACTCGTTGGCGACTTGCAGGCAATCGTAGTTCCCCACACCCTGTGGACCGACCAGAGGCGCGCACCTTGGTTGGAAAAACTGAACAACAGGTCGGTGATAATAAAGACCTACGAGTTTATCCCTGGACGAAACCCTGAACATTACCATACTCTGCTCGAGACTGAGGTACGCGATCTCTATAGATCGTGGAGTATGATATGAGCTCGACCTCCCTCCAAGTGACGGCCTACGCTCCGTACATGGGGGAGCGATCACCTGGTTTCTTCCTCCCGTTGCTACAATCTGACGGAAGTGAAGGTTACTATCTTCAGACTGTGGATGAGATCTCGGATCTCATTTCGTCGTTCTCCAGAATATCGGAGACTCCTGATCTCATATTCTCAATCGACATCCCGATATTCGTTGATCTGGGCTCAAGGCCTGTATTCGTTTTCATGGATCATCTCGGCGTAGTCCACGTCGGTACGGTAGGTGACATCGCCTCGGACCTTCGGGAGTATGTGAAAAACAATCCAGCGGACGTTGCCGTTCGACTACAGATCGCAAACCTCCTGGATGAACCCGGCGAGCGTCGCAGTGCGCGTGAAGCGGTGAGGATAAACATTGAGGCACAACTGGGCCAGACGGCCGGTGCCGCGTTTTACCAGTCCGCACTTCGGTCGGCCCTTTGGAATTCTCTAATCAAACGAGCGCCCAGTCGCGATGCCGCGCATGCCGTTATTGAAACTAGATCCTCGTTTCAGTCTTCGATAGGAGACGACGGATCAATTGCGATTGATATCTCCGCCTTGGAACGACGTTCCATCTATGGAGATGACCTGAACGCAATAGTTCAGGACATAAAAGACGAATTTGTTACGCGCGATAATGGTATAAGCAACCATGTCGATGGCATCTCGTCTACGGATAACATTAAGGACGACGCTAATAAATTAGATATAATTGGCGCTGACTTACTTCATATTCAAGCTACAATATCCAATGCGCCAAGACAAGAAGAGAGGATTTCCATGCTTCTGGAGATCATTCTCAGAGATCGTAAGGTCGGCCTTGAGATTCTCAATCTCTATAGACCGCGGGCGAATTTCGAGAGTCGAGCGATTGAAATGATGAGGCAACGTCTGAACTTCAATTCAGAAGGCTCCATACCTGACTCATTGGTTGTATCAGACATAGTCGTGAAACTCTTCTTCATGATATTTTCGATGAATCGTGGGTATCTTCTGTATTTTGCATCAATTCATCTGGGACAGATTTCAGATGTTAGACAATCTATTCGGTTTTGCCTAAGTAAAACTCAATCCGTTCACGTAGAATCCTTCCGTTCAGAAATATATGATATACTTAGTAGTTGGGATTAGATAAGTATTGGCTCAGTTCTGCGCTCTCTTAAATTAGCAACAGGAGTTCCTCCGCACATGTCCGACCTCATCCTCGCCGACGATCCCGCCCCCCACGTCCGGCGCCTCACCCTCAACCGCCCCGAGAAGCGCAACGCGCTGTCGAACGCGCTGCGCGGAGAGTTGTTCGCGGCGCTGGAGGCGGCGGACAAGGATCCGGAGGTCCGCGTGATCATCCTGCGCGGGGCGGGCAAGTGCTTCTCGTCCGGGTATGACCTGGCGGGGACCGGGGCGCTGCCGTTCCATACCGCCGGCGCGCAAGGGTCCTGGGCGCGGCACGTGGTGGAGGGCTGTTTCCGCATGTGGGACCTGGCCAAGCCGATAATCGCCCAGGTGCACGGATGGTGCCTGGCGGGGGGCTCGGAGCTCGCGGTGGCGTGCGACCTGGTCTACGTGGCCGAGGACGCCCAGATCGGCTATCCGCCGGTGCGCACCATGAGCCCGCCGGACAACCACTATCACGTCTGGCTGATGGGCATGCGCGCGGCCATGGAGCAGATGCTGACCGGCGATGCGATCGACGGAAAGGAGGCCGTGCGGCTGGGCTTCGCCAACCGGGCGTTCCCGGTGGACGACCTGGAGGCCGCGGTGCTGGAGATGGCGGAACGCATCGCCAAGGTGGACCCGGAACTGGCGCAGCTGAACAAGCGGCTGGTGCACCGGCAGATGGAGGCCATGGGCATGCGCGCCGGCATCCGCGCGGGGACGGACCTGCACGCGCTGGGCTGGCACACGGGGGCGAGCCGGGCCTATTCGGCCGAGCTGCGCGCCGGGGTGACGCAGGCGCTGAGCAAGCGCGACGGGGCGTTCGGGGACTATCGGGAGAAGGAGAAGGGGTAGCCCTCTCCTACTTGATCCGCTCATCCCCTCCCCCCGCTCGTCATGGCCGGTCCTGTAAGCCTGCCCTCGGGCGGGCCGCGCAGCGGCGCGACCCGGGGGGCCATCCATAAGCGCCGGCGCTGGAGGGTTCGCGGCGCGCGAGCGCGCGCGGACCCCACGGCCACGGAGTCTATGGGTCCCCGGGACAAGCCCGGGGATGACGAGCAAGAGAGTGAGGTCGGTGGGGCTATCTCGGCCGGAAGCGCTTTGAGGCCGGGAAGCCCTTGGGGGCCAGCTTGCCGGCGGAGGATCGGCGGCCCAACCAGTCGCGCCAGTCGTCCCAGATGCGGGTGCGGCCGGAGGCGTCGACGGTGGCCAGGCCGGCCTCGGCCCTGAAGGCGGTGGCGTCGCGGAGCGCCCCCTCGCGGTAGGACTGCAGCTTCACGCCCTTGCCGCGGGGCATCTCGGGCAGCTCGTCGAGGGGGAAGACCAGCAGCTTGCCGTTGTCGCCGATGACGGCGAGGTGGTCGGATTCGCCCACCTCCTTCGTTCCAATTGGCAGCGCCACCAGGGCGGCGCCGTTCAGCACCTGCTTGCCGGCGCGGCGGAAGGCGATGGCCTCGGCCTCGGGCAGGATGAAGCCGTAGCCCTCCTTGCTGGCGATGACGCGGCGCGCGCCGGGCCGGTGGACGAAGACGTCGACCAGGCCCACGCGGTCGTCCAGGTCGATCATCAGCCGCAGCGGCTCGCCGTGGCCGCGGGCGCCGGGGAGCTTGTCGCAGGCGAGCGTGAAGAAGCGGCCGTCGCTGGCGAAGATCAGGAGCTTGTCGGTGGTCTCGGCGGGGACCAGGAAGGCCAGCTTGTCGCCCTCCTTGAACTTGAGTTCGGACGGGTCCTCCACGCGGCCCTTGGCGGCGCGGATCCAGCCGCGGTCCGACAGGATGACGGTGATCGGCTCGCGCACGATCATGGCCTCCAGGGCGGCCTCGGTGTCGATCTGCGGGGCGTCGGCGAAGGCGGAGCGGCGCGCGTTGAGGGCGGCGCCGAGCTGGTCCTTGGTGTGGCGCAGGCCCTCGCCCACCAGGCGCCACTGGCGGCGGTCCGAGCCCAGCAGGCCGACGATGCCGTCGCGCTCCTCGGAGAGCTCGGCGTGCTCGCGGCGGATCTCCATCTCCTCCAGGCGGGCGAGCTGGCGCAGGCGGGTGTTGAGGATGGCGTCGGCCTGGAGGTCGGAGAGCGCGAAGGTCTCGATCAGCTTGGCCTTCGGCTCCTCCTCGTAGCGGACGATGCGGATCACCTCGTCGAGGTTGAGGTAGGCGATCATCAGGCCGTCGAGGATGTGCAGGCGGGCCTCGATCTTGCCCAGGCGGTGCTGCGCGCGGCGGACCAGCACCTCGCGGCGGTGGTCGAGGAAGGCGCGCAGGGCCTGCTTCAGGCTCATGACGCCGGGCGTGCCGCGGGCGTCCAGGACGTTGAGGTTGACGCTGAAGCGGGTCTCCAGGTCGGAGAGCTTGAACAGGCTCTCCATCAGCACCTCGGCCTCGACGTTGCGGGACTTGGGCTCGAGGACCAGGCGGACGTCCTCGGCGCTCTCGTCGCGCACGTCGCCCAGCAGCGGGGCCTTCTTGTTCTCGATCAGCAGGGCCAGCTGCTCGACCAGGTCGGCCTTCTTGACCTGGTAGGGCACCTCGGTGACGACGATCTGGTAGGTCCCCTTGCCCAGGTCCTCGCGGGTCCAGCGGGCGCGCACCCGCACCCCGCCGCGGCCGGTCTCGTAGGTGTCGAGCAGGCTGGCGCGGGGCTCGACGATGACGCCCCCGGTGGGGAAGTCCGGGCCCTGGACGTGGGCCATCAGCTCCTCGGTGGACGCGTCGCGGTTTTCGAGCAGCAGCAGGCAGGCGTCGATCAGCTCGGCGGCGTTGTGCGGCGGGATCGAGGTGGCCATGCCGACCGCGATGCCGGTGGAGCCGTTGGCCAGCAGGTTGGGGAAGCCGGCGGGCAGCACCACCGGCTCGTCGTCGGAGCCGTCGTAGGTGGGCTTGAAGTCGACCGCGTCTTCCTCGATGCCGTCGAGCAGCAGCATGGCCGCCGTGGTCAGCTTCGCCTCGGTGTAGCGCATGGCCGCGGCGTTATCGCCGTCGATGTTGCCGAAGTTGCCCTGGCCGTCGACCAGCGGATAGCGCTGGGCGAAGGCCTGGGCCATGCGCACCAGGGTGTCGTAGATCGACTGGTCGCCGTGCGGGTGGTAGCCGCCCATCACCTCGCCGACCACCTTGGCGCACTTGCGCGCGGCGTTCTCCGGGTTCAGCCGCATCTCGCGCATGGCGTAGAGCACGCGGCGCTGCACCGGCTTCAGGCCATCGCGCACGTCGGGCAGCGCGCGGTCGGTGATGACGCTGAGCGCGTAGGCCAGGTAACGGCGGCTGAGGGCCTCCGTCAGCGGCTCGTCGATGATGCGGTCGCCGGGAGGCGGCGGCGGGGCGGTGGTGGTGGCCATGGGGGTTTCTAGCGCGCCGAGGGATTCGCGTCCCGGAGCAGTCCGCCGCAGACCCCGCTTTTTGCCGGACGTCGCTCGCCTATGAGGAGAGTCAGCTAGGCCGGAGCGTAAACGGACGTAGTTAATCCGATACCGTCGTCCTGTGGACCGGCCCAACGTCAGGAACTCCAGCATGCGCAAGCTCGCACTGGCCGCCATCGCGGCGCTCGGTCTCGCCGCGGCCTCCGGCGCCGCCCAGGCCGACGTGATCAACTTCGACGCGCTGCCCGCCGGCGCGGCGGGCGACCCGCTGGTGCTCCCCGGGGCCACGTTCACGGCCATCGGCGGTTTCAACGTGATCTCCAGCACGGGGAGCCTGTGTACGTCGCCGGACGCCGCCACCGTCTTCAACTGCGCGCAGACCCTGCAGGTCGATTTCGACCAGGCCTCGTCGGGGCTGAGCTTCAACATGTCCGGCATCAACGAGGACACCATCGGCGCCGACGTCGGCGACGTGCAGATCTACGGCGGCGCCGCGCTGCTGGGTACGGTCAACCTCATCGTGATCGACAGCATCGGCAAGGACCTGGTCGAGCTCACCGGCTTTTCCGGCGTGACGCGGCTGGTGATCTCCAGCACCGACTTCGGCGGCGTGCTGTACGACGACTTCACCTTCACCCCGAACGCGGTGCCCGAACCGTCGACCTGGGCGCTGATGATCGGCGGCTTCGGGCTGGCCGGCGCGGCGCTGCGGCGGCGCAGGACCGCAACCGCCTAGAACCCCCTACAGCCGTCCCGCCTCGCGCAGCCGGTCCAGCAACCACAGCCTTGCCGGCGGCAGGGGGCGGTTCACGGGGTTGAACATGTAGGCTTCGAGGAAGCGGGCGGTGAGGTCGAGGCCGGCGCCGATGTCGCCGTCGCATCGCCGAGGGCGGCAGGCCGGGCGGCAGCTCCTGCCTAGGTAACCTTACCTACGGGATCGTTCCGGATTGGAAGACCCAGGCTGCTTCGGGCAGATGGCCCAAAGCCCGAGGGTATCGAATGCCGAACCGCAAGCCGAAGACCGCTGCCTGGGAACCAAGCCAAGCGGTCGACGATCCCTTCAACGTGGCAGGCCGCCCGAACCTGGGGGACGGACGCGGGCGCACGGAGGCGGAGATCGCCCAGGCGCTCATCGATTTCGAGAACCTGAAGGTATACCAGCGGGCCATCGACACCCATCAGATCGTCGCAATGACCGACCGTCAGGGCCGGATCCAGCATGTCAGCGACATGTTCTGCGCGATCAGCGGATACAGCCGGGAGGAACTGCTCGGCCGGACCCATGCCGTGGTGAATTCGGGCCTGCAGCCCCGGAAATTCTGGGTGGACCTCTGGCGCACGATCGGACGCGGCCGCACCTGGTCGGGCGAGATCTGCAACCGCACCAAGGCCGGCGACATCTACTGGGTGCAGAGCACGATCTTTCCGCTCCATGACGCGACGGGCAAGCACCTGGGCTTCCTGGCGGTGCGAAGCGATATCACCGGGCTGAAGAACGCCAAGGCCGCGCTCCTGGACGAAACCCGACGCCTCGAAGAGGCCCGCGACGCGGCTGAGGCGGCGTCCCGCGCCAAAACCGAATTCGCCGCGACGGTCAGCCACGAGATCCGAACGCCGATGAACGGGGTGCTGGGTATGCTGACGGTGTTGCTCGACACCAAGCTGGACCCACGCCAGCGGCACTGGGCGGAGACCGCACGGGACTCGGCGCGCGGCCTGCTGGCGCTGCTGAACGACGTGCTCGACTTCTCGAAACTCGAGGCCGACGCCGCAGACCTGGAGCTCATTGCCTGTAATCCGGGAAAGCTGGCGGGCGAAGTCGTGGCCCTGCTGACGGACCAAGCCCGGGCCAAGGGAGTGACCCTCAGGGCGGTCGTCGCCGCGGACGTTCCGCCCCAGGTCGTGTGCGATCCCACCAAGCTGCGGCAGGTGCTGTTCAACCTCGCGGGCAACGCGCTCAAGTTCACCAGCGAGGGGGCGGTGGCCATTACGGTCAGCCTTGCGCACGCTGACCCGGAGCAGATGCGACTGCACGTCAAGATCTCAGACACGGGCTGTGGCATCGACGCGGGCGCCATACCGCGGCTGTTCGATCGCTTTACGCAGGCCGACAGCTCTACCACGCGGACCCACGGCGGCACCGGCCTGGGGTTGGCGATCTCGAAGAAGCTGGTCGAAAGAATGGGCGGCGAAATCGGCGCCACGAGCACGCAGGGCGTGGGATCGACCTTCTGGTTCACCCTTCCGTGCGGGATCGCCGACGAGGTCGCCGACGCGCCGGACGCTGCGATCCTCGACGTGCCCGGCCCCGGGCTGCGGATCCTGGTGGCCGAGGACAACGCGGTAAACCAGCGTGTGATCGAGGCGATGCTCGACACCTTCGGCTACGTCATCGACCTGGCGGCAAACGGAGAGGAAGCCGTGGGGATGTTCCGCCGGGGCCTATTCTACGATCTCGTGCTGATGGACATCCAAATGCCGGAGAAGGACGGGATGATGGCCACGCGGGAGATACGCGCCCTGTCCGGCGCCGCGCGCAGCGTCCCGATCATCGCCCTCACCGCCAACGTCTTCGACGAGCAGCGCGCCGCGTACATGGCAGCGGGCATGGACGACGTTGTGGCCAAGCCTATCGATCTCGAGCTGTTGATGGCGGCGATCGCGCGCGCAATGCAGGGCCGTGAAACCGTCGCCGAGCAGGGGAAGGTCTCGGTCGCCATCTGACGCCCAGGCCGCCGACGGACGCGGAGATCCATTCCGCACCGCCTGGACCATCAGCTATCCGTTCTGCCCGCGCAGGCGCCTACAGCCGCCCCGCTTCCCTCAGCCGGTCCAGCAGCCACAGCCTGGCCGGCGGCAGGGGGCGGTTCATGGGGTTGAAGATGTAGGCTTCGAGAAAGTGGGCGGTGAGGTCGAGGCCGGCGCCGATGTCGCCCTCCCGAAGGCCGCCCTGCGCGGACAGCATGAAGGGGGGCAGCGCGAGCAGGCGGTCCTTGTAGGGCTCGCCGGCGGCTCGGCTGACGGCGCGGCCGGTCTTCGGGCTGACGTAGATCAGGTCGTCGGTGACGCCGGTGGCGGCGCACTTGGAGAGGTCGAAGCCGAAGCCGAGGTCGGTCAGCAGGCCCGCCTCGAAGCGGACGAACACGGCGGGCCAGATGTCGGTGTGGGCGAAGGCTCCGCTGAGGGCCTCGAAGGCCAGGAAGGCGCCGGGGTGGGGTTCGCGCTCGGGAAGCGCCCCGGCGGCCACGGCGGCGGCGGCGGCGACGCCGGCCAGCGCCAGGGGATCGTCGAACAGCGCGGAAGGCCCCTCCCCCACCGGCTCCAGCGCCGCCGAGCCCAGCTGATCGGAGACCCGCGCGCGGTAACGGACCAGCACGCGCGCGCCGGCCTGCAGGAACGGCTTCATCTTGCGCGACGCGCCGGCGGCCACGTGGGCGGCGTAGCGGCCGTGGCGGGCGGTCAAGAGCTCTACGATCGCGACGGATTCCCCGAACGCCCCGGACTCCAGCGCGAAGGCCCGCTCCCTGAATTCCACCGCGGTGAGTTAGGCCCTGGTCCGCGAGATGGGAAGGCGGCCGCGCAGAGACCGGCTCGAGCCATAGATTTCATCTCTGGCAAATTCACAAAATTCCGTTTGGTCAGGCGGCGATCCGAGCGCCTAGGGTCGCCCTGCCGCCGCTGCGGCCCAGGAGCTCACCATGGACGACGCCTCGCCCCTCTCCGATCCCGCCAAGGAACCCGCGGCGCTGCGCACCCTGCTCGGCCGCACGAACCGCGACTGGTGGCCCAACCAGCTGTCGCTGGAGATCCTTCACCAGCACGGCGCCCACGGGGACCCGATGGGCGACGACTTCGACTACGCGGCGGAGTTCAAGACGCTCGACTATGCGGCGGTGAAGCGCGACCTGACCGCGCTGATGACCGACAGCCAGCCATGGTGGCCGGCGGACTACGGACACTACGGCCCGTTCTTCATCCGGATGGCCTGGCACAGCGCCGGGACCTACCGGTCGGGCGACGGCCGCGGCGGATCCTCGTCGGGCGGCCAGCGGTTCGCGCCGCTGAACAGCTGGCCGGACAACGCCAACCTGGACAAGGCGCGGCGGCTGCTCTGGCCGGTGAAGCAGAAGTACGGCCGCAAGCTGTCGTGGGCCGACCTGATGATCCTGGCCGGCAACGTGGCGATCGAGAGCATGGGCGGCCCCACCTTCGGCTTCGGCGGCGGACGCACCGACGTCTGGGAGCCCGAAAAGGACATCTACTGGGGCACGGAAGAGGAGTGGGTGGGCGTCACGCGGATCGAGGAGGAGTCCGGCCGGGCGCTGGAGAATCCGCTGGCCGCCATCCAGATGGGCCTCATCTACGTCAACCCGGAGGGTCCGGGCGGCCGGCCCGACCCGCTGCAGTCGGCGCGCGACGTCCGCGAGACCTTTTCGCGCATGAGCATGAACGACGAGGAGACGCTGGCGCTGACCGCCGGAGGCCACACGTTCGGCAAGTGCCACGGGGCCGGAGACGCCTCCAAGGTGGGCGCCGAGCCGGAGGGCTCGGACATCGCCCAGCAGGGCCTGGGCTGGCATAGCGGCCACGAAAGCGGCATGGGCGACCACACCATCACCAGCGGCCTGGAGGGCGCCTGGACGCCGACGCCGATCCAGTGGTCGAACAACTACTTCCGCATGCTGCTGGAGTACGACTACGAGCTGGTGAAGAGCCCGGCGGGCGCACACCAGTGGCAGCCGATCAACCAGAAGCCGGAGGACATGGCGCCGGGCGCGCACAGCCCCGAGCGCCGCCTGCCGACGATGATGACCACCGCCGACATGGCCTTCAAGATGGACCCGAAATACCGGGAGATCGCGGAGCGGTTCTATCGGAATCCCGACCAGTTCGCCGACGCCTTCGCCCGCGCCTGGTTCAAGCTGACCCATCGCGACATGGGCCCGAAGGTCCGCTACCTCGGCCCCGAGGTCCCGGCCGAGGACCTGATCTGGCAGGACCCCCTGCCGGCCGGGGGCCACCCGCCGCTCGGCGCGGACGACGTCGCCAGACTGAAGGCTGCGATCCTTGCCTCAGGCCTGAGGGTCGCGGACCTGGTGAAGACCGCCTGGGCGTCGGCTTCGACGTTCCGCGGCTCCGACAAGCGCGGCGGCGCGAACGGCGCGCGGATCCGCCTGGAGCCGCAGCGGAGCTGGGCGGTGAACGAACCGGCGGAGCTGGCCCGGGTGCTGCAGGTGCTGGAAGGCGTCTGCGCCGGCTTCGGCAAGCCGGTCTCGCTGGCCGACGTGATCGTGCTGGGGGGCTCGGCCGCGGTCGAGCAGGCGGCCAGGAACGCAGGGCGGGAGGTGACGGTGAGCTTCGCCCCCGGCCGGGTGGACGCAACCCCGGAACAGACCGACGCCGACAGCTTTGCGGTGCTGGAACCGCGGGTCGACGGCTTCCGCAACTACGTCGAGACCCCCTTCAGCATTCCGACCGAGGAACTGCTGGTCGACCGGGCGCAACTGCTGGGGCTCACCGCGCCGGAGATGACCGTGCTGGTGGGGGGCCTGCGGGTGCTCGGCGCCAACCACGGCGGTTCCAAGGACGGCGTGTTCACCGACCGCGTCGGCCAGCTCACCAACGACTTCTTCGTCAACCTGCTCGACATGGGCACGGCGTGGAAGCAGGTCGACGACAGCTCAGACCAGACCTTCGTCGGCGCCTGCCGGCGCACCGACGCGCAGAAGTGGACGGCGACGCGCACCGACCTGGCCTTCGGCTCCAACTCGCAGCTGCGGGCTATTTCCGAGGTTTATGCCGCGCGCGATGGAGCGGAGAAGTTCGTGGCGGACTTTGTGGCGGCCTGGACCAAGGTGATGAACGCCGACCGTTTCGACCTGCCCCGTGCGCGAAGGAGGGGCGCGGCGGCGTAAGGCTCAGACGTCGAAGTCCAGGCCCACGTCGCCGTAGAACTCGCGTTTGTCGGCCCATTTCTCGTCGACGGTGACGTGGATGAACAGGTGAACGGGGCGGCCAAGGAGCTCGGTAAGTTCCTCGCGCGCCTTCTGGCCGATCCACTTCAGGGTCTGGCCGCCCTTGCCGAGGATGATCGGACGCTGGCTTTCGCGCTCGACGTAGATGGTCTGTTCGATGCGGACCGAACCGTCCCTGCGCTCCTCGAACTTGGTGGTGTCGACGGCGGCCGAATAGGGCAGCTCCTCGTGGACGCGCAGGTAGAGCTTCTCGCGGGTGATCTCGGCGGCCAGCAGGCGGGCGGGAAGGTCCGCGGTCTGGTCGGCGGGGTAGAGCCAGGGGCCCTCGGGCATGAGTTCGGCCAGGCGGGCCTTCAGATCGTCCACGCCGGAGCCGTCGGCCGCCGAGATCATGAAGACCTCGGAATAGACGCCGGTCTCGAACAGGCGCTGC
>NZ_CADEGK010000124.1 GCF_902826855.1 uncultured Phenylobacterium sp.
CTATGTCGGCAAGGTCGTGCCGGCTCTGGACCGGCAGATGGCGCTCCTCGAGAGCCTGAAGCCCAAGGCCACCCACGATGCGGGCGTCTGGAAACTGCCGGACGGCGAGGCCTACTACGCTGCCGCGCTGTCCAGCCAGACGACCACGAAGATCAGCCCCGACGAGGTGCATCAGCTGGGCCGTGACGTGACCGCCGAACTCTCGGCCCGCGCCGACGTGCTGTTCAACGAGCTGGGGTTCACCAAGGGCTCGGTGGGCGAGCGCTACATTGCCCTCTACGCGTCGAAGAAGGGCGTCTACCGCAACACCGACGCCGGCAAGGACCAGATCATCGCCGACTTGAACAAGGTCGTGGCGACGATCCAGAAGCGGCTGCCCGAGCAGTTCGGGACCCTGCCCAAGGCCGGGCTGGAGATCCGCCGCATCCCACCCGCCACCGAGGGCGGCTCGTCGACCCACTACGAGGGGCCCAGCCTGGATGGCTCGCGGCCCGGCGTCTACTGGCTCAACCTGCGCGACACCGCCGAAAGCCCCTACTGGTTCCTGCCCACCACGACCTACCACGAGGGCCTTCCTGGGCATCACATGCAGATCGCCATGCAGCGCGAGGCCGACCTGCCGATGATCCGCAAAGCGATGGGCTTCGGCGCCTACTCCGAGGGCTGGGCGCTCTACGCCGAGCAGGTCGTGCAGGAGATGGGGCTCTACAAGGGCGAGCCGCTGAACGAGCTGGGCTACATCCACGACGCCCTCCTGCGCTCGGCGCGGCTGGTGACCGATTCAGGCCTGCATCATCTGAGGTGGTCCCGGGAAAAGGCCATCGCCGAGATGCGCGCCATCGAGGGCGACCCCGAGCCGTTGGCCTCCCAGGAGATCGAGCGTTACTCGGTCTGGCCCGGCCAGGCGTGCAGCTACATGGTGGGCAAGGTGACCATCCTGCGCCTGCGGGAGAAGGCCAGGAAGGCGCTGGGCGCCAGGTACGACCCGCGGAAGTTCCACGACGCGGTCCTGCTCTCCGGCTCCATGCCGCTGACCGCGCTGGAGAACGTCGTCGATCTCTACATCGCGCGGACCAGCGCTTGAAATTGAAGTGTCGTCCCGGCCGTAGCAAAGCGAAGAGCCGGGACCCAGGGCCGTGCGCACCGCCCTGGGTCCCGGATCGGCCTGCGGCCGTCCGGGATGACGAGCATTGTTGAAAGGTAGTTCTGTGAACCAACCCATCGACCGCCGCAGCTTCCTGGCCACGACGGGGGCGGCCACGGTCGTTGCCGCCGCGCCCGCCTTCGCGCAGGCCGACGCCGACCAGAGCCGGGCCCTGACCGCCTTCCTCGACGCCGAGTACGAGAAGGAAGTCATGATGGACCCGGAGGAGCTCACCTCCCAGGGCCGCAAGGACCGCTACGACGAACTGACCGACCGCAGCGAGGCGGCGGCCGACAAGGTGCTGGCCTGGCGGCGCGACAGCGTCGCGCGCATGAAGGCCAGGTTCGACCCGGCGAAGCTGTCGGAGGACGCGCGGACCTCCTACGACATGTGGGCCCTCGAGCTGGAGCGGTCGCAGTTGAGCAGCCGCTGGCGTCGTCATCGCTACATTTTCACCCGCGGCGGCGCCCACACCGGCTTGCCGAACTTCCTGATCAACTTCCACCGCGTCGACGATCGCCGCGACGCCGAGGCCTACGTCGCCCGGATCGGCAAGATCGACGCGGCCCTGGACCAGCTGCTGGTCCGCGCCAAGGCGGGCGCGGCCGACGGCGTGCGGATGCCGCGTTTCGACTACAAGCAGGGCTTGGCCGACATCGCCCGCGTGACCAAGGGCGCACCGTTCTCGGACGGCGAGGACTGCCCGCTGCTGGCCGACATCAGGCGCAAGGTCGAGGCGCTGCGGGCCGGCGGCAAGGTGACCGATGCCGAGGCTGAGACCCTGGTGAAGTCCGCCGCTGCGGCCATGACGGGCCGGATGAAGCCGGCCTACGACCGCGTGGTCGCCTGGCTCACCGAGGACATGGCCAACGCCAGCGCCGAGGCCAGGGGCGCCGGCGCACTGCCGAACGGCCAGCGCTACTACGCCGACGCACTGCGCCTGCAGACCACCACCGACATGACCGCCGCCCAGATCCACGACCTGGGCCTCAGCGAGGTGGCCCGGATCCGCGCCGAGATGGAAGGGGTCAAGGCGCAGACCGGCTTCAAGGGCACGCTGCCCGAGTTCTTCGTCTTCATGCGCACCGACCAGCGGTTCTACCTGCCCGACACGGAGGCGGGTCGCACCGAATATCTCCAGCGCGCCGAGGCCTTTCTTGCCGAGATGAAGGCCAAGATGCCCGGGTACTTCGGCATCCTGCCCAAGGCCGACCTCGTGGTTAAGCGGGTGGAGGCGTTCCGCGAAATCCCGGGCGCGGCGCAGCACTACTTCGCGGGCACGCCGGACGGGTCGCGGCCGGGGATCTACTACTCCCACCTCTCCGACATGAAGGCGATGCCGACCTACCAGCTGCAGAACATCGCCTACCACGAGGGCCTGCCCGGCCATCACATGCAGATCTCGATCGCCCAGGAGCTGACGGGCGTGCCCCGGTTCCGCACCCAGTACGGCTACACCGCGTTCTCGGAAGGGTGGGGCCTCTACGCCGAGGCGCTGCCGAAGGAGATGGGCCTCTACACCGACCCCTACAACGACTTCGGCCGTCTATCGGGCGAGATCTGGCGGGCCATCCGGCTCGTGGTCGATACCGGCATCCACGCCAAGGGCTGGAGCGAGGAAAAGGCGGTCGCCTACTTCCTGGCCAACTCCGCCCAGCCGGAGGCCGCGGTCCGCGCCGAGATCCAGCGGTACTTCCTGAACCCGGGGCAGGCCACCTGCTACAAGATCGGCATGATCCGCATCCAGCAGCTGCGCGACAAGGCCCGCAGCGCGCTCGGGCCCAAGTTCGACTACCGAGGTTTCCACGACGTGGTGCTGGGCGGCGGCTCGCAGCCGATACCGGTGCTGGAGGCCCGCGTCACCCGCTGGATCGCCCGCCAGCGGAGGGCCTAGCTGACGCTGCGTCGCGCTCGACAACCTGGCCTAAACGGCCTTCGATGGCCCCCAACAAGACAAGGGAGCGCGCCATGCCGAAGGTCAGGGCCCACGGGATCGACATCGAGTACGACATCACCGGCCCGGCCGACGGCGAGCCGCTGCTGCTGATCATGGGGCTGGGCGCGCAGATGACGCGCTGGCCGCAGCCGTTCCTCGACAAGCTGGCGGCCCAGGGCCTGCGGGTCATCCGCTTCGACAATCGAGACGTCGGGCTTTCCGAGAAGTTCGACCACGCCGGCGTCCCGGACTTCCCGACCATGTTCAAGGCGCTGTCCGAAGGCCGGCCGCCGGCCGTGCCCTATTCGCTGGACGACATGGCCGCCGACGCGGCGGGCCTGTTGGACGCCCTGGGGATCGCGCGCGCCCACATCGTCGGCGCCTCGCTGGGCGGGATGGTCGCCCAGTTGGTGGCGGCGCACTATCCGCAGCACACGCTCTCGCTCACCTCGATCATGTCGAGCACCGGCAACCGCGAACTGCCGCCGGCCGCGCCGGAGGCCGTCGGAGTGCTCAACAACCGCGGCCCCGACCCGAGCGAGGATTTCGAGGGCTACCTCGACCATGGGGTGAAGGGCGCCTACGTGGTCGGCTCCCCGGGCTTCCCGCCCGATCCGGAGGAGGTCCGTAAGCGCATCAGGAGCGACTTCGAGCGCAGCTACAGCCCGCAGGGCTTCACGCGCCAGTACGCGGCCGCGGCGTCCTCGCCCGACCGGCGGCCGAAGCTGGCCACCATCACCGCGCCCACGGTGGTGATCCACGGGGCGGTCGATCCGCTGGTGCCGCTGGCCGGCGGCAAGGACACCGCCGACAACATCCCGGGCGCCGAGCTGCGGGTGATCGAGGGCATGGGCCACGACTTCCCGCCGGCCCTCTACGATACCGTGATCGAGGGCATCCTGGCCGCCGTGCAGCGCGCCAAGGCGGCGGCGATCTGATGGCGATGCTCAACCGCGACGGGGTGAACCTCTACTACGAGGTCCACGGCGACAAAGGCCCGGTGATCCTGCTCACCCACGGCTATTCGGCGACCTCGCAGATGTGGGCCGGGCAGGTGGAGCCGCTGACCAAGGACCACCGCCTGGTGATCTGGGACATGCGCGGCCACGGCCAGTCGGACAGTCCGGAAGAGCCCAGCCTCTATTCCGAGCCCGCCACCGTGGCCGACATGGCCGCGCTGCTCGACAAGGTGGGCGCCAGGACCGCCATCGTCGGCGGCCTGTCGCTGGGCGGCTACATGTCGCTGGCTTTCAACCGCGTCCACCCGGAGCGGGTCGAGGCGCTGCTGATCATCGACACCGGCCCCGGCTACAAGAACGACGAGGCCCGCGAGGGCTGGAACAAGACCTCGCTCAGGACCGCCGAGCGCTACGAGACCGAGGGCCTGGCGGTGCTCAGCGCCGGTAGCGCCGAGCGGCGCACGGCCACCCACCGCTCGGCCAAGGGCCTGGCGCTGGCCGCCCGCGGCATGCTCACCCAGCGCGACGCCGCGGTGATCTCCTCGCTGCCGGACATCAAGGCCCCCTCGATCGTGGTGGTGGGCTCGGACGACACGCCGTTCCTGGCCGCCAGCGACTACATGGCCGCCAAGATTCCCGGCTGCCGCAAGGCGGTGATCAACAACGCCGGCCACGCCGCCAACATCGACCAGCCGGAGCAGTTCAACGACGCGATCCTGAACTTCCTGCGCGGCCTGAAGACGAGCTGAGTTCAAGGAACGCTCGCTTAACCTTGGCCGCGTATCCTGGCCTCATGAACGTCGTGAACGGCTACCCGTGCAAGAATTGCACGGACGTTGAATACGCCAAGAAGGGCATAGACCCCGCCAGGCCCAAGGACGGGCCGAACGGCGCCTATGCCGCCGACCGCGCCCAGGACACCGAGCGCTCCCGCGATGCGGCCAGCGCCGCGGACGGCCCGGCGCAACGCGGCGCAGCGGTGACCTTCAGCGGCGCCCTGGCCAACGTCACGCCCCCTCAGGACACCGAGAAGTCCCAGCCCTACAGGCCCGGCGCCACCTTCAACATCTCCGCCTAGCTGGAATCGGCGGCCGTTCGGCGCCAATCTCCCGTACCTCGGTTCGGCGGGAGGATGATCATGCGCATAGTGCTGGCGGCGTGGGTCGCGGCGATGTGGGCGGGCGCGGCCGGCGCCCAGCCGCACGACATGTCCAAGATGAACATGGGCGCCATGCCGCCAATGCCGGCCATCTACGCCGGCCAGGCCGACAAGCCGGGCGCGCCGGTGTTCAAGGGCCTGGGCGACCACAAGATGCCCGTCACCGCCACCCCGGAGGCCCAGGCGTTCTTCGACCAGGGCATCAACCTGGTGTTCGGCTTCAACCACGCTGAGGCGATCCGCTCGTTCCGCGAGGCCGCGCGGCTGGATCCCAACTGCGCCATGTGCTGGTGGGGCGTGGCCTTCGCGCTGGGGTCCAACATCAACCTGCCGATGCAGGAGGACGCCATCGCCCCCGCATGGGCGGCGCTCCAGAAGGCGAAGGCCCTCGCCCCCAAGGCCACGGCCCGCGAGCAGGCCTGGATCGCGGCCCTGGGCAAGCGGTACGCTGAGGACAAGACGGCCGACCGCGCCCTGCTGAACGCCACCTTCGCCGAGGCCATGGCGGAGCTGGTGCGGCAGTACCCGGACGACCTCGACGCCCAGACCTTCTGGGCCGAAGCCATGATGGACACCCAGCCGTGGGACTACTGGCAGGCCGACGCCGCCACGCCGAAGGGCCATGGCGCGCAGATCATCGCCACCCTGGAGAAGGTGATCGCCGCGGCGCCCAACCACCCCGGCGCGCTGCACCTCTACATCCACGCCGTGGAGGCCTCGACGACCCCTGAGCGCGCCGAGGCGGCCGCCGACCGGCTGCTGAAGCTGATGCCGGGCGCCGGCCACGTCGTGCACATGCCCAGCCACATCTACTACCGCGTCGGCCGCTACGCCGACTCGGCGGCGGCCAACGAGAAGGCCGCCCTGGTGGACGAGCAGTACATCGCCGCCTGCCGGGCTCAGGGCTTCTATCCGGCCGGCTACTACGGCCACAACATCCACTTCCTGTGGACCTCGTCGGAGATGGAGGGCCGCTACCAGGCCGCCATCGACGCGGCGCGGCGGCTGGTCAAGGCGGTCGACGCGCCCAACCTGGCCCGCCAGATGTCCATCGCCGAGCTCTACAACTTCACCCCGGTGATGACGCTGCTGCGGTTCGGCAAGTACGACCAGGTGCTGGCCGAGCCCGCGCCGGAGGCCATGCTGACCCTGGACACGGCCATGTGGCTCTACGCCCGGGCCTTCGCCCACGCCAACCTGGGCCAACTCCCCGCCGCCAGGGCCGACCGCGCCCGGCTGGCGACCCTGCAGAAGGCCAAGTTCGACCGCTACGACGCCTTCAACGTGCCCGCCGCCGGCATGATCGCCGTGGCCCTGGCCTCCGTGGACGGCGAGATCGCGCGCAAGTCGGGCGACCTGCCCGGCGCCGTCGCCCACTTCCGCAAGGCCCACGCGCTGGAGGTGAAGCTCCCCTACACCGAGCCCGCCTACTGGCACCGCCCCGTCACCCACCTGCTGGGCGCGGCCCTGCTGGAGGCGGGCAAGCCCGCCGAGGCCGAGACCGTCTACCGCGACAGTCTCGAGGGCTACCGCCGCGACGGGTGGGCGCTGGCGGGCTTGGCCGCGGCGCTGAAGGCCCAGGGCAAGACCGCCGAGGCCGACAAGGTCGCCGCCGAAGCCGCCCAGGCCTGGACCCGCGCCGACACCAAGATCGCCACCTCGCGGCTGTAGTCCCGACCGCGGGGGGCGTTGGATGCGATCCAGGTGGAGCGAGGCGCCTAGGTCGCAAGTTGGCCGGCGCTGACGCCTTAGAGCTTCCTCACGAACTCGGCCCGCAGCACCAAGCCCTTGATGCCGTCATAGCGGCAGTCAATCTCCTGCTCATCGCCGGTCAGCCGGATCGACCTGATCACCGTCCCACGCTTGAGTGTCTGGCCGGCGCCCTTCACCTTCAGGTCCTTGATAAGGCTGACACTGTCGCCGTCCGCCAGCAGATTGCCCACCGCGTCTCGCACCTCCACCGCCTTGGGCCCGGACCTGGCGGCCATCTCGGCGGCAGCCACCCATTCGCCGGTGACCTCGTCAAAGAGGAACTCGTCTTCGCTGTTGGTCATCGGGCGCCTCTGGACTGGGAGCTCAACCTCTACCACGGCGCGACGCGACCTGATCCCATCCGGGAGGCGCCAAGGTTGAGCCAGGCACGAGGGTGACGCGGTGGACCCAGCCAACCGCACGCCGGTCCAGGGGACTGGATATCCCGTCCTGGAATTCGGGCGGTGACCCCCGAACGTTGGTCTCAGTTGCGCCAGTTGCAGACTCTGGCATCCGGGCTGAAAGCTGACCTTCAGAGGTCGCTAGCTGCTCAATCCTGCGAAGCGAACATTGTTCGCCATGCTTGATGTTCGAACGAAAGTGCGAGCAGGTGTAGGGAGTCGTTCGCTGCGTGCCCACCATGTCAGCGTATCGAGGGGGCACGGAAGATGACTTCAACCACGATCTCGGCAACCAAATCTCTGCTCGCGGGCGTCATGCTGGCGTGCGGGTTGATGCTGGGGACCGCCGCTCAGGCGCGGTACACGGCCATCGACATGTCTGACCCGGACAACAACGTGTACTTTTATTTTGGTGGTTACTGCGATACCACTGCGGGCGCGAACGGTGATGAGTGTGGAAAGACCTATACCTTGCCGTATATGGTAGATTTCTCGGGTAGGAAGACAGACCAGCTTTTGGTTCGCAGTGATGGTAGAGTCCAATTCGTCGGAGATTTGCTCGCCTCGCCGCCCGACGATATAAATCTGTTTGATGTCTTTGCTGAGGTCAATACAGAAATTGCCGGGGAAATATTCGATCCTCAGTTAGCGAGCGTCCTTCCAGCACCCTACTATCTGGATAAGGAAATTTCACCCAACCAAGCATCGCTCAATCCGATTGTGAATTATACGATCACCACCCCGGTGGTCTCCGTCGCTTGGTTCACCTGCATGAGTTCAGGCGACACTTGCTTCGGAAATCTTCACACACTGACCCTCACCCCTGGACCGGCTGGCTTCGACGTCGCCTTCGGTGGGATCAACTCCAAGGCCGGCTATACCCTTGCGGCCAGGTTCGACCCGGCACAGGGCGTTCCCGAACCAAGCGTCTGGGCGCTGATGATCCTGGGCTTCACCGGTGTTGGCGCTACACTGCGATCGCGGCGTGTCTCGCCGGCTCGTTAAGCCTGCGCGGACGCGCTAAAGTATCGCGCCCGACTTCCTCAGCGCGACATCAAGATCCCGCATGCGCTCACGCGCGGCGTGGCCGTAGAGACTGTCGACCGGCCAGCGGTCTGACAGAACCCGCTGGCTCTTGCCTAGGAGCCGCTGAGCCTCGCCAAGCCGGCCTTGCTGCACCAGACAGCCGCCCTGCACGTTGTCGATCCAAGCCACTCGCCATGCGTCCCCGGGATACGTTCGCGTCATGATTGGCCGCGCCTCACGCAGCAGCGCCGCCGCCTCCGCCTGCCGACCCCCTTGGCAGAGAAGGTCCGCGAGGTCCGTCATCACCGGCGCGAGATTGCGATGCTGATGTAGGCGCGCTGCGTTCAGCGCCTTGCGGAACAAGGCCTCCGACGCCGCCGACTGACCCATCGCGCGCTTGATCAGCCCAAGATTTGCAAAGGTAAAGGCTAGGTCCTCAAAGGTTTCTCCCCGCTGCTGCAGGGTGATGGCTAGTGACCGCTCGAAGATAGCGTTCGCCTCCGAGAAAGCTCTGCGCTCCAGGAGTACGCGACCGACATTGTTCAAAGTGGTCGCGAGGTCCGGGTGCATCGGTCCCAGGACAGCTTCATTGGTCGCCATCACCCGCCGGAAGTACTTTTCCGCTGTCGCGCCATCCCGCCGAAGGTAGGCGATCGACCCCAGCTGGTTCAGATCCTCGGCTACCTTGGGATGACGCTCGCCCTGCCTCCGCTCTCGGATCTGCAAGGCGCGCAGATAGAGCCCTTGGGACCGTTCCAGTTCGCCGGAGTAGAGAGCGCTCAGCCCCTGCGTCTCAAGGTCACGCGCGACATCAGGGTGGTCCGGCCCCAGTCGGGCGAGATCCAGGCGCAGCGCCTCCTCGATCGACCGAGCAGCGCCGGTGAAGTCGTCATTGGACGCTTGCGCCTCGGCCAGCCCGACGAGCACCCGCGGAACCATCTCCTCGCGGCGGTTGTCCGGCTTCCGAGCTTCGGCCAAGGCTGCGCCATAGGACTTCACCGCCCCCGCGAAATCACTTTGCTTTGATTGAGCGTCCCCCAGCGCCGCCAGCTGGCGGACCACCGCGTCGCGATCCCGCCCCGGGATCTTGAACGTGCTGCGCACCAGAGCCTCGCCCTGGCGGTACAGGCCGAGACCCATATAGACCTCGCCGAGGGTCACGCTCAGCTCGGTTTTCACCGACGGCTCGTCCATGAGTTCACCCTCGATCTGTCGGGCGCCGCGGTCGAGGATCTCGCGCGCTGTGACGCTCGCCCCCCGCGCCTCTGACGGGTCCGACACAGTGAATATCGATTTCACGAACTCCACGGTGCGTTCGGCGGTCAGGGTCTTCTGCCGGGCGATGTCCCGCTGTTTGATCGCCTCGGCGCGCTGCAGCAGGGCTGCCGCCGTCAGTCCGCTCATCACCACGAAGCCGGCCGCCGATCCCGCGGCCACCATCGTCAGCTGTCGCTGCCGGCGGATCGCCTCTCGCTGGCGCAGCTCATCGTAGCGAACATCCAGCAGGCCGGCGAGCAGCTTGAGCTTGCCGTTCAGCTTGCCGTCCTGGCCGTCGCGGATGTCAGCGCCCAGCGGCTCGGTCTCGCCATTCTCGAACAGCGCCGGCGGCAAGGCCTCCAGCTCCGGGTCCATGCCAGCCACGTTGGAGGCGTTGGGCTCCCCGCCGGCGATCAAACATTGGATGCGGTGACGCCGCCCCATCTTGGTGAAGGTACGGATCTCCTCGTTCACCCAGCGCGAACGCCGCCCATTCGGCGTGCAAATGACGATCAGCGACGCCGACTGCTCGAGCGCCTCCAGCACTGACCCCGCCAGATCGGTCGACGCGGCCAGCTCCTCGCGATCCTGGAAGACCGGCGGCATGCGCTTGCCCAGCACACCCAGCGGACTTTCCCGACCCCAAAGCGCCTTTGGAATTCGATAGGTCTCAAGCGCGCTATGCAGCCAGCTGGCGACCTTACGGTCGCGATGATTGTAGCTGATGAATGCCGAGTACTTCATTCCCGCCCCCGAGAACCCACCCTAACTTGGGCGCGTGCGCCTGTAACGTCTAGGGACGCGGCGCCAAGGCGCCGTGGCGACTGGGGCGACCGAAACCAAGCACAGCGCCCCATCGACGCGGCCTGACGCTCCGTGAATGCGCCTAGACGTCGGGCGCCCCGCCCGAAAGCCGACCCGCCGAAATGCAGCAACGAGTCACAGAGGCCGCTGGGGCTCGAGTCCTCTTGGGAATAACACTCGCTGCCCTACAGCAGACCTCCTCAAGGTCGCAGTTGAGTCAGCCTCAGTCCTCCTCGCGCACCACCCACGTCCGAATCTGACGCACCCCCGTCCCATAGTCCCGCCCGACCATGTTGGACGCGCTCGACATCACCGAGGAGGAGGCCCAGGGCCTCGCCGAACTGGCGCGGCATGACCTCGCGCTGGCGCGGAGCTTTGCGGCCCGGGCGCAGGCGGCGGAGGATGGGGAGGAGGCCAGCCGGCTGGCGCGGAGCTACCAGCGCGCGGCGCGGTCGTACCGCCAGACCCTGGCGCTGAAGGCGCGGTTGAAGCGGGATCTGGCGGCCGCCGCCCAGGTCCAGGCCAGCACGCCACGGCGCAAGCCCGGCGGCGCGGCGGTCGCGCGGCGGATCGGCGAGCTGCGCACGGCCCTCACCCGCCTGGTCTGGAGCGAGGCCGAGCGGCCCGAGACCGAGGACGAGGAGGTCGACTTCGCCGACGTCGCCCAGGCCTTCGGCTGGTGGCGCGCGGAGGTCGCGGGGATCGTCAGCGAGGCCTGCCTGAAGGACGACTTCTGCGACGCGCCGCTGGACGACCACGTGGCCCGCCTGGCCCTCGACCTGGGCCTGCCGCCCGAGACCATCGCCCGCTGGCGCGACCTGCCCGATCCGCCGCAAGCGGCGCTCGACTTCGACCCGCAGGATCCGGACTGGCGCAGCTCGGCGTGAGCCAGTCCCTCCCGATCGCGAGCGGAAGCAGACCTCAGAACCACCCCGCCGCCTTCAGCGGCGCGGCGTTGCTGCGGCTGATGGGCACGACGAGGCCGCACTTCAGCTTCGCCTCGCCGCGGCCGCGCCGCCAGCGCACCTCGTCGATGGCGTCGGCGGCGACCCACCAGGACCGGTGCGTCCGGAAGCCGGGCGCGGCGGCCAGCTCGGCCAGCGCGTCGCCGAAGCGGGCCGTGATCAGCTCCTCGCCGGCGTCGGTGTGGACGCGCAGGTAGTGGTCCTCGGCCTCCACGGCGATGAGGCCCGCCGCGCGGCGCTTGGCCGAGAGCCGCTGGCGGAAGGTCCCGGCCGGGTCGCCCGCCGGGGCCGGCGGCGCCGCGACCACAGGCGCGCGCGACCAGACCAGCTGGCGGAACAGCATGACCACGACGCAGACGACGAAGACCTGGAACCAGGGCTGGAGCAGGTTGCCCCACCCGAGCCGCATCCCGACCACCCAGTGATTGGCGAAGCCCACCAGCACGGTCACCGGCGGCGTCATCGCCACGCTGACCGCCGCCAGCCGCGCCCAGAAGTGCGGCAGCACCCGGCGGACGGGCGCGTCGATGGCGATCCCGATCATCCCGCCGCCGACCATGCAGATGAGCCAGTAGGTCAGCCGCTCGACGAGCGTGCGCTCCGACGTGCCGAACGGGCCCAGCAGGGCCATCACCACCCCGATCGCCGTCCACAGGGCGACGTCGGCGGCGGCGCGGCGCAGCCAGGGGGCAGGGGCCTCGACGCGCGGCATGGGGCTCCACAGGCGGATTCGTTCGCGCGAAGTCTGCCACGACTGGCGAGATCGACGCATCCGTTCGCGCAGGAACGGCGCCGTTCGCGTCTCGGCCCCTTGGCGAACCGGCGCAACCGCGGCCACCTGGGGCTGCCAACCCCGGAGCCGCTTGCGCATGGACACCAAGCTACCCCAAGTCCCCTGGACCAGGATCGCGTGGGGCGTCACCGCCTTCCTCTGCGTCGGCGTGGCGCTGTTCTCCTATCGCTGGCTGGGCCCGCCCAACGCCAGCATGGCGCCGGCGGTGCTGGCCAACCTGTTCGCCAAGCCATGGCTGGTCGTCCACGTGGCCGGCGCGGCGACGGCGCTGCTGGTGGTGGGTTTCCAGTTGCTGCCGGCGCTGCGGCGGCGCCGCGCGCTCCACCGGTGGCTGGGCCGCGTCTATGCCGCCGCCTGCATCGTCGGCGGGGCGTCCGGCCTCGTGGTCGCAGTGGGCACGACGGCGGGTCCCGTGGCCGCCTGGGGCTTCGGCCTGCTGGCGGTGGCCTGGCTGTACACGACCTCCCAGGGCTGGCTCACGGCCCGCGCCCGGCGCTTCGACCTGCACCGCGAATGGATGCTCCGCTCCTTTGCGCTGACCTTCGCGGCGGTGACGCTGCGCCTCTACCTGCCGATCGCCCAGGTCTCCCATATCCCCTTCGAGGCGGCCTATCCGGTCATCGCCTGGCTGTGCTGGGTCCCGAACCTGGTCGCCGCCGAGCTCTATTTGCGCCGCGACGGCCTCCTCCGCCGCCAGATGGCCTAGATCCTCGGGAACACTGCTGACATGGCCCTGTCAGCAGGCCGGGCGTTTAGTGGCGCGAGCAGCCCAGGAGCCCCTCATGTCCGACCTGACCTTCTACACTCACCCGATGTCGCGCGGCCGCATCGTCCGCTGGATGCTGGAGGAGGTGGGCCAGCCTTACGAGACCGTGCTGATCGACTTCGCCACCACCGGCAAGTCGCCCGAATACCTGGCGATCAATCCGATGGGCAAGGTGCCGGCGATCAAGCATGGCGACACGGTGGTGACGGAGTGCGCGGCGATCTGCGCCTACCTGGCCGACGTGTTCCCGCAGGCCGGCCTCGCCCCGCCGCATGGCAGCAAGCGCCGCGGGCCGTACTATCGCTGGCTGTTCTTCGGCGCCGGGCCGGTGGAGCAGTCCACGACCATGCAGTCGCTCAAGGTCGACGTTCCCCCCGAGCAGAGCGCTATGGTCGGCTTCGGCAGCACCGCGGCGGTCATGGACGCCATGGAAGGGGCGTTGAAGGGCCGGGAGTACCTGGATGGCGAGGCGTTCACCGCCGCCGACCTCTATCTCGGCTCCCACCTCGGCTGGGGCATGGGCTTCGGCGCCATCGAGAAGCGGCCGGTGTTCGAAGCCTATGTGGCTCGGCTGGACGCCCGCCCGGCGGCCATCCGCGCCAACCAGATCGACGACGACCTGATCGCGGCCCAGCAGAAGGCGCCTGCGCCGGCTGAATGAGATCCCACCTGGAACCTTGGCCGCATTTTCCGGCTTTGGGTGATCATGGAACCTGATCGCGAGCGCGCTCATCTGGCCTGGCGCAGGGCCGACCGCATCCGCAAGCTCTCCGACCGCGTCGTCGGCGTCGGGCCCTGGGGCATCGGCCTCGACGGCGTGCTGGCCTGGGTCCCGGTGGCCGGCACGGCCTACTCCCTGGGCGGCGGCGGGCTCCTGCTCTACGAGGCGGTAAAGGCCGGCGCGTCCAAGCCGACCCTTGCCCGGATGGCCGCGTACCTGGGGATCGACAGCCTCAGC
>NZ_CADEGK010000125.1 GCF_902826855.1 uncultured Phenylobacterium sp.
GCCAGGGCGGTTCAGCAACAGGCGCGCGCCGCTGCACAGGCCGCCCGCCAGGCTGCGGCCCGCGAAAAGCCTGCGCGCCCCGTCCAAGCCGCCGGACCGCCGGCGGCCGAGGCTCACGACAAGCCGCATGGCGGCGGCAAACCCGACGACAAAGGCAAGCGCGGAGGCGAGGGCAAGCGCGGCGGCGAGGGCCAGGGCAAGAAGGACTAGCCGGGCCGCGCCGCCCCCTCGCGCGTCCGGTCGCCGATTGCGGTCCGGATCAGGCTGAGCCAGTCTGCGGGTACGGGGGGCGGATGGCGAGCTACCGGGAACGGCTGACGCGGGACCTCGACGGCTGGATCGCCGGCGGACTCGTGCCAGCGGAAAGCCGCGAGACCATTCTGGACTCGGTGGGCGAGGCCCGGCGGCTGGACGCCGCGACGGCCCTGGCGGTGATCGGTGGCCTCCTGGCCGGGATCGCGGTCATAGCCTTCGTCGCGGCCAACTGGTCAGGGATCCCGCGGATCGCGCGCTTCGCGATGATCCTGGCCGCGTTCCTGGCGACCGCGGGCGCCGCGGCGTGGGCGGCCGGGCGGGAGCGGCCTGTCGCAAGCCAGGTGCTGCTCTGCGTGGCGGCCATGGTCTTCGCCGCCGCGATCGGCCTCACCGGCCAGATTTTCGATATCGCCGGATCGCCGCAGGCCGCGCTGGGGGGCGCGGGTCTCGGAGCCGGGTTGCTGGCGCTGGCCGCTGGGTCGCCCTGGACCGCCGCGGTGTCGTTGGTCTTCCTCGCGGCAGGGGATATCGCCGCCGGCCGCGTGTTCGACAACGCCCCCAGCTGGCCTGGCTGGACGGCCTATGCAGCGCCGCTGGGCGCCTGGCTGGCCCTCCGCTGGTCGTCCCAGCCCCTGGCGCACGTCGCCGCCCCGGCGGTGGGCATCGGCGCGGTCAGCGTGGCGATGCTGCTGCCGACCATGCCGGAGGCCGTGCCCTGGCTGTTCACGGTCTTCTTCATCCTGCTCGCGGCCGGCGCCCGCTGGCTGTGGCAGAGGTCGCAGGCTCCGGCCGGCATCCTCTACGGATGGTGGGCCTGGGGCGCGATGCTCGCGTTCGCGGCCGTGGGGTCGGGCAGGCTGCTGACCGGCGCGGGGCATAGCATCGCCTGCCTGGCGCTGTCGGCGGGCGTGGTGGCGCTTGGGCGGCACGATCGCCATCGTGGCGTCACGGCGCTCGGGGTCCTGGCGCTGATCGCCAGCGCGGCCCGCCTGCTGTTCGACCTGGGGGTCGGCCTGCTGACCTCGGCGGCGATCTTCGGCGCGAGCGCGCTCGTTGCCCTGGTGGTCTCGGCGGTGATGCAACGGCGGCGGAGGGCGGCATGAGGTTCGAGGCGCCGCTTCGGATCACGGCGGTGGCGGCCGTCCTGGCGCTCGCGCTGACGGGCCTCGTCGTGCGCGAGGGAACAGCCCGTGCGCGCGGCCAGGAGGTCGCGCTGGCGATCACCGGCTACGATCCGCGCGAACTGCTGACGGGGCACTACATCCGCTTCCAGATCGTGCACGAAGCGCCGCCCGGGACGGCCTGTCCGCCCGGTGCGGACCAGTCGTGGCCACGGGGCAAGACGACCTGGGTCGCCCTGCGGCGCGAGGGGACGCGCCATGCGCCCGCCGGTGTCGCAGAGCGCCGGTCCGAAGCCGCCAAGCTGGGGGAGGTGACGGTGCGTGGGCGGCTGACTTGTGTCGCGCCGGTCGTGTCGCCGCCGGACGCCGGGGCGGCGCAGGCCGAGCCAACGCGCACGACCCTGGACCTGGGGGTCGACCGGCTTCACATCGACCAGGCGCAGGCCGAGGCGATGGAACGCGATCTGCTGCGGCGCGCCGAGGCCCACGCGGTGTTCTCGGTGGCGTCGGATGGAACGCCGCGGCTCAAGGGCCTGATCGTGAACGGCAGGCGGGTCGATCTCGATTGGTTCTGAGCCCTATTCCGCCAGGTCGACCGCCTCGACCTTGCCGCCGTCCCGTTCCGTCCTGCGGGCGCCGGCCAGGATGCCCGGCAGGGCGTAGTTGCCTTCGTGGCAGGCGTATTCGTAGACCGGGCCCCGTGAGGCGTTCATCGCCATCTGGGCGCGCCAGGGCCGGGTGAACACCTTGGGGTCGTCGACGCTGAATTCGTAGAGGATCTGGTCCTTGGCGATCCGCGTGAACCGCTCGGTCACCTTGGCGTCGGGCGACAGGAAGATGGTGGCGTTGAAGTAGGGGCGCAGGCTGTCGCCGGGATTGAAGCCCGTGGTCTCCACCACCAGGGTGTCGCCCTCCCACCGGCCGATGCTTTCGCCCATCCACGGGCGCAGGCCGGAGCGGGTCTTATCGGCAAGGCGGATGACGCGGGCGTCGTGGTTCATCTCCACTACGATGACGACGGCGTCGCGGGTCTGCTGGAACTGGTAGTTGTTGTTGTAGAGCACATTCAGCATCGGCGGGCCGGCGGTTGAGCCGTAGCCGATGATGCAGCGCTCTCCCGTCGGGCGGCCTTCCGGGCCGTCGAAGTTGGTGCGGACCTCGTTCAGGCTGGTCTCGAGCAGTCTCCGGCCCTCGGGGCTGTAGGGCAGTTTGCCGTCGGCCGGATCCACCAGCCAGGAGGTGCGGATCTCACCCGCGATGCGGCCCATCCGCGTGCCCGAGTCGATCCACGACTGGTTGTAACCGCCGGGGTCGTTGGCGCTGGGCGGGGGCGGGGCGTTGGGGTCGGACGGGCGGTTGGCGGCCTCGACGCCGCGGGCGCGCATCTGCTCGATGCGCGAAGCTTCGCTCTCCGGGATGGTCAGCGTCTTGAACTGCGCCGAGCGCTCCAGGCTGGTCAGGGAAGAGTTCGTCCAGACCCCTTCCAGGTCGGGCTGGCCGAAGGCGTTCCGGGGCGCCTTGTAGCTTGCGGGGGACGCGGCGATGGCGGCGGCGGCGAGCAGGGCTAGGAGGGGCATCGGGCTCAGGCCTTCTTGTCGGATAGGGCGGCGTAGACGGCCTCGGCGGAGATGCTGCGGACCGGCGGGGTTCCGGCGCCGGGGATGAAGCCGTTCAGGTTCTGGATCATGCCCACGAAGACGATATCGTTGGTCGGGTCGATCCAGAACCAGGTGCCGAAGGCGCCGCCCCACCAGAAGGTGTCCCGGCCATGCGGCGCGCCGGCCTCGGCGGGGCGTTCGTAGACGGCGAAGTCCAGGCCGAAGCCCATGCCCTTTTCCACCCGGCCGAGGAGGTCGAATCCGACCCCGGGCTGGAGCACCGACTTGCGCATCAGCTTAACGGTGTCGGGCTTGAGGAGGCGGGCGCCGTCAAGCTGGCCGCCCTGGAGCAGCGCCTGGCAGAAGCGGAAGTAGTCCGGGGCGGTGGAGGCAAGGCCGCCGGAGCCAGACAGGAAGCGCGGCTTGGACGATTGAATCCACCTCTCGGCGGCCGGGACGATCTTGCCCTGCGCGTAGGTGTGGAGGCGGACCAGCCGCGCGTCCTTGGACGGGTCTACCCAGAACTGGGTGTCGGGCATCTTCAGCGGGTCGAAGATGTGCTTCTGGCAGTAGTCCGCCAGGTCCATTCCCGACAGCTTCTCAACCACATAGCCCTGGATATCCACGCAAGGGCCATAAGCCCAGTCCGTGCCCGGCTGGCTGACCAGCGGCAGCTTGGCCAGCTTGTCGATCATCCCCTGGAGGTCGCTCTCGCGCAGGTTGGCGGCGTTGTAGACCGCGCTCACGCCGAAGCCGGCGGTGTGGCTCATCAACTGGGCCATGGTCATCGGCTGGGCCTGGTCGACCAGCGCTCCGTCGGCCGCCTTCACCTTCAGCCCGGCGAACTCGGGGATGAACTTCGCAACCGGATCGGTCAGCTTCCACTTCCCACGCTCGTACAGCTGCATCATCGCCACGCCCACGACCGGCTTGGTCATGGAGGCGATCCAGAAGATCGAGTCGGCCGTCATGGGCGCGGGGCCGGACACGTCCTGCTTGCCGTAGGCGTCCAGGCTCACGACCTTGCCGTGGCGGGCGAGCAGGGTGACCACGCCGGCGAGCTTCTGGCTGTCGACCAGCGCGTGCATCCTGGCGTTGACGTCGGCCACGCCGGCGGCCGTGAAGCCGGCCGAGGCCGGCGGCTGCACGGCGAGCCTGGCCCAGGCCGGCAGACCCGCGAACGTCGCGCCTGCGATTCCCGAGAGCAGCAGCGTACGGCGGTCGAGCATCTCATCCTCCCCACGCGGGTCCGTTCGGACTCTCGCGCCAGCATCCACCTCAGGGCGAAGTTCGGCCAGCCGTTTTGCAGGGATGTTTCGCTGGCCCCCGCTGGCGTAGGTTCAGCGCCGACGGTACGGCGGGGGGAGTCGCGCGTGGCAGGGACGGTGACGGTGGCGGGGACGCCCGCGAAGACACCGCTTTGGGCGCAACTCTACGTCCAGGTGCTGGCCGCGATCCTGGTCGGCGGGCTGATCGGGCACTTCTATCCGGCCACCGGCGAGGCGATGAAGCCGCTGGGCGACGCCTTCATCAAGCTGGTGAAGATGATCATCGCCCCGGTGATCTTCCTGACCATCGTCACCGGCATCGCCGGCATGCGCGACCTGGGCAAGGTGGGGGGCGTGGCGCTGAAGGCGTTCGCCTACTTCTTCACCGTGTCGTCCTTCGCCCTGGTGGTGGGGCTGATCGTCGCCAATGTGGTGCAGCCGGGCGCGGCGATGGACGTCGACCCGGCCACGCTCGACGCCGCGGCGGTGCAGGGTTACGCCGCCAAGTCGCACGACCTGAGCGTCGTGGGGTTCCTGATGGAGGTGATCCCGTCGTCGGTGGCGGGCGCTTTCGTCGACGGCAACATCCTGCAGGTGCTGTTCTTCGCGATTCCCTTCGGCATCGCGCTGGCGATGATCGGCGAGCGTGGCGAGCCCGCGCTGGCGGTGTTGAACGCGCTGGCCGAGGCGTTCTTCAAGCTGGTCGGAATCTTCATGCGGGCCGCCCCGATCGGGGCCCTGGGGGCCTTCGCCTTCACCATCGGCAAGTACGGGATCGATTCCGTGCTCAGCCTGCTGGCCCTGGTGGGGACGTTCTACGCCACCTCGGCGCTGTTCGTGGTGGTGGTGCTGGGGATAATCGCGCGGCTCACGGGCTTCTCGATCTTCAAGCTGTTGCGCTACCTGAAGGAAGAACTGTGGCTGGTGCTTGGCACGTCCTCGTCGGAGGCGGCGCTGCCCAGCCTGATGCAGAAGCTGGAGCGGGCCGGCGCGGCGAAGGCTGTGGTCGGGCTGGTGGTGCCCACCGGCTATTCCTTCAACCTGGACGGCACCAACATCTACATGACGCTAGCGGCGCTGTTCATCGCCCAGGCGCTGGGCATCGAGCTCACGCTGGGCGAGCAACTCCTGCTGCTGGCGGTCGCCATGCTGAGCTCAAAGGGTGCGGCCGGCGTGACGGGCGCCGGATTCATCACCCTGGCCGCCACGCTGACGGTCGTGCCCAGCGTGCCGCTGGCCGGCATGGCGCTGATCCTCGGCGTCGACCGGTTCATGAGCGAGTGCCGGGCGCTGACCAACTTCATCGGCAATGCCGTGGCGACACTGGTGGTTTCGCACTGGGAGGGCGCGCTGGATCGCAGCAAGCTGGCTGCGGCGCTCGACGGGGAGCCGCCGCCGGTGCTGGCGCCCCCGATAGAGGCGGACGCGGACTAGCTGGCGCGGCTGAACGCGGCGGGGGCGGTGGCGGCGGTGAGGCGGCGGATCGAGGCCATCAGGCCGGAGACCAGGATCGGCTTGGCGACGAAGTCGTTGAAGCCCAGCGCGATGTACTCCGCGGGCCGTCGCGAATAGACATCGGCGGTCAGCGCGATGACCGGGATCCGCGCCTGTGGTGTCGTCGAGGCGCGAAGCTCGGCGATCACCTCGACGCCGGTCATGCCGGGCATGTGGATGTCGAGCAGCACGATGTCGAAGGGTTCGACGGAAAGGCGGTCGAGGGCGTCGCGGCCGCAGCAGGCCGCGACCGCCTGGTGGCCAAAGGCGCCCAGGATCTCCTGCACCACGCGCAGGTTCATCGGATCGTCGTCGACGTGCAGGACCTTCAGCGGCCTGCCGTCCAAGCCCGGGTTGTGCGACACGGGTTGGCTCCAGCGGGAGGCGCCGGGGGAATGCGCCCTAGGATCCGCAAAGTGAGCCGCGGGATTTAAGGTAACGGAAACAGAAATGCTGAATCCGGCTTAACCGGAGCGATTCGCACGACTGCAGCGGCGAGGCGCAGAGGGCCGTCTGGAGACGTCGAACCTTCCATGCCGGATCGCCGGGAGGCTGCGAGACGGAGACCGGTCAGAGCAGGCCGGCAAGCACCAGGAGGAGGCCCAGGGCGGAGGCGGCGAGCGCCGCCGTCTCGGTCAGCCGTGACCAGCGTATGACGTATCGGGTCTGCATAGCGGCTTCCAGGATAGGGCTCGCCACCCGGATCCCCGACGCCTCAGGGGGGAGGGGTAAGGCGCCGGCCGAGCCCGGGCTGGGGCGGCCGCGGGTGTCGGATCCAGGTGGCGAGGTCTCGGTGTCCAGTTCTGATGTGTTTAGTAAATACTGGATTATCGCTCGTCAAGCCCCTAGGCGCGGCCTTGCAGCGTCGCGTCTCAGCCCGCTACGGTCGCCAACGGCTCGCCGTCAGCAGGGATAGCGCCGCTCGATCCGCACGTGGCGACCGATGTAGGGGTCCCAGACGCGTTCGCGGCTGATGCAGATGCGCTCCGTGCGCTCGTAGCCGCCGCGGCCATAGTAGTCGCCGGCGTAGCCGTCGTAGCGCGGGTCGTAGGCGTAACCGTTCGAGTAGTAGCCCGACGAGTAACCGCGTGAGCCGCGGCTTCCGCCGTTGGACAGCGCGGCGCCCAGAGCCAGACCGGCGATGCCGGCCGCAGCGGCCACAGCGACGTCGTTCGAGCCGCCGCGGTGGTGATGGCTGTAGTGACCGCGGCGATAGTCGCGCGCCTCAGCCGGCGCGGCGGTGGCGGCGACAGCGCCGCCGAAGGTGATCACGGCCAGGGCGGTGGTGAGGAACTTGCGCATGTCGCCTCCTGAGGATGTCGCCGAATTAGCCGAGCGTCGCCTGAACCGCCGCTGAACAAGCGCGACGGTCAGGAAAGATCAACGTTCTGCGGTTAACGTGATGGCAGGACCCTCTGCGCCAATATGACACCCGGGTTGGGGGTGGTTTGTCGTATGGCCGGGCAGACGATCAGCGAGGGGCTCGACGCACAGGCGCGCGACAACGTGCGCAATTGGCCCATTCGGATGGCGATCTCTGTCGTCGGCGCGCTCGGCTTCGGAGCCGCTTTCGGCTGGGGCGCGGGCGCGATCCTTTTCGCCTGCATGATCGTCGCGGACGCCCTGGCCTACTTCGTCAGTCGGCCGGATACGATCGCCGATGCGCGCGGGCGTACGGCCTTGCGGTTGGCCAGTACGGTCCTGACCAGCGTCTTGTGGACCATCAGCGCGGTCATCTACTGGCGCGTCGGAGGCTTCGCGGGCCAGGTGGTGGCGCTTGTGCAGCTTTGCTCGCTGTTGATCATCGCCCAGAACCTCTCGTTCAAGTCCTGGATCTCCTCACTGGCCTTTGGGGCGGTGCCGGCCGTTGCACTGGTGACGCTTCCGGCGGTGATGGGGGGCTTCGAGGGGGCGCAATTGTTCAACGTGGCGCTCAGCGTCGCCCTGGCGCTGGCCTATCTGGCCAACGACACGCGGGAGAACGTGATCCACGCGCGCACGCTGCACGAGACGCAGGCGGCGCTTGAGGCGCAGACGGCACGCGCGGAGGCCGCGAACGCGGCTAAGTCGGCGTTCCTGGCGCTGATCAGCCATGAGCTGCGCACGCCTATGAACGGTGTCCTGGGCATGGCGCGGGCCCTGAACGAGGGGAGGCTGGGCGTACGCCAGCGGGGGCAGGTCGACATGCTGGTCAAATCGGGCGAGGGGCTGATGACCATCCTCAACGACCTCCTCGACCTGTCGAAGATCGAGGCCGGGAAACTTGAGCTGGAGGCCGCGCCCTTCGACCTGCACGAGGTGGCCGCGGAGACGGTGCGACTGTGGATGCAGGCGGCGAAGGACAAGGGCATCGACCTGGCGCTGGAGGTCGCGCCAACGGTCCCGCGCTACGTGACAGGCGACCCGACGCGGCTGCGGCAGATCCTGACCAACCTGGTCTCCAACGCCTTGAAGTTCACCCCGGACGGCTCCGTGCGCCTGTCCCTCAGCGGTGTGTGCACCGTGGGAGACGTCGCGACCGTCGCGTTCGCGGTGAAGGACACCGGCATCGGCATGACCCCTGAGCAGAAGGCGCGGGTGTTCGAACCTTTCGCCCAGGCCGAGGCGGCCACCGCGCGGCAGTACGGCGGCACCGGGCTGGGACTGTCGATCTGCCGGCAATTCGCCACCCTGATGGGTGGCGAGATCACCGCCGAGAGCGCGCCGGGCGTGGGTTCGACCTTCCGCTTCACCCTCGCCCTGCCCCTGGCCGAGGCGCCCGCGGCCGATGCTGCGCTGGACGGCGTGTTCGACCTGAATGGCCTGCGCGTGCTGGTGGCCGACGACAACGCGATCAACCAAGCGGTGGCCCAATCCATTGTCGAAGCGCTCGGAGGCCAGGTCACCGCCGCGGACGACGGGGCGGCGGCGCTGGAGGCGCTTCGGGCGGGCAGCTTCGACGTCGTGCTGATGGACGTGCACATGCCGCGGATGGGCGGAATCGAGGCCATCGGCCGGATTCGCGCCGGCGAGGCGGGGCCCCGCGACCAGCCGGTCGTCGCCCTGACGGCAGACGCAATGCCGGGCGTCGACGCCGACCTGTTGGCCCACGGCTTCGACGCCTCCGCCACCAAGCCGATCCTGCCCCAGGCGCTGATCGAAGCCATCGTGACCGCCACCAGGCGCCAAACTGCGGCGGGCGCGAAGGCGGCTGCATAGCCTGGGCAGAGACGGCTGAGGCGCGTCCGCGCGGCGGCGTGCAGGGTTAGGGCAGAGGTAACGTCATGACGCGTACGCTTCGCGCAGCGACCTAGACTGCTTTGAGCGATACAGGTTCTGGTCTCTCGCCACCATTTGGCCGCCTCATGCGTTTGAGCTAGCGTTGCCGGGCCTTGCGGTGCGGGGGTCGAGAGACGAGATGGGGATGACGAGGCAGGACGAATTCATGAGCGCGAACGACAAGGTGCTGGCGGCCGCCGCCGAAGGGCTGAAGCGCAATCCGCTGCCCATCGTACTGATCGGCATGGGCGCGGTGTGGCTTGCCGCCGAGCAGGCGCGGTCCAGACCCGCCCCCAAGCCGGCTGGCTACTTCGATATCTACGAGGGCTTCGACCCTGACGAGGGTTCGCGCGAGCGGCTGGCGGCGAGGCTGGGCGTCGCGCGGGCCAAGCTTTCCGGCGCCGTCGACGCCGCGCGCGGGCGGGCCTCCGCCCTGGCCCGCTCGATCCGCGCGTCGAGCTATCACCGCTCGATTCGCAAAAGACTGGGCGCAGCGGTGGAGGTGGAGACTGCCGCGGCGGTCGGCGTCGGGATCGTCATTGGCCTGGCGCTTGGCATCGGCCTGTCGGCGGACCGCAAGGCGCGCTAGCACGTCCGCGGCCGCACCTCGCGCGAAGCGCGTCTGCCCCGCTGAAGGGAGGGCTCCTTTCCCGCGGTAGCGCGCGCAGGAAAGGAGCGGCCCGCTAGCGACTACTTTTTCGTCTGGAGTTCGCGCACCTTGTCCAGGTGGCCCTGCACCTTGGGGATGGCGCCGGAAGCCACGGCCTTCAGGCCTGCATCATCCCCGCCATCGGCATAGCCCTTGAGCAGGGTGAGCGTCTCGTTGTGAGCGGCTTCCTGCTGGCTCAGGTAGACGTTGTCGAAGTCTGCAGCGCCCGCGGCGTTCAGGTTGTCGATCATGCCCTTGCGACGCTCGTCGAGTTCGACCGGGATGGCCTTGCCGGAAGCTTTCAGGGCGGGTTCGGCTTCCTTTCCCATGGCGCCGTGGTCGGCGATCATCATCTTGCCGAAGGCCTTTACGCCGGCTGCCTGACCCTTCTTCGCCGCGATCTCGCCAGCTGCGATCTCGTACATGTTGCCGGTCACCAGGCCGGTGACGAAGGCGTCGGTCGAATTGGTGGCGGCTGCCGTGGCGGCCGAGGCTGCGCCCACGGCGGCCCCGGTGGCGTCCTGAGTTGCGTTCACGGCGGTGTTGGTCGTGCCTGGGTCGGCGGGGTTCGGCTCGGTGGCCTGCTTCTGGCACGCCGCCATCGACAGGGCGGCCACGGCGGCGGCGGCGAACAGCAGGTTGGGCTTCATCTTGGCTCTCCCGAGTTTTGGTCGCCCTGCAACACGCGCCCGGAAGCTTGGTTCCCGCTATGATCGCAGGATCGTGATCGCCGGTGGGGTCAGGTGAAGGCGACGGGCCGGCAGATCCAGCGCCACCCGGAACGGCTGCAACAACCCAGCGCCGATCAGCCCGGAGGCGGCCGGCGCGTTGGTGGCAGGGGTGAAGATCTGCACGGGCACGTCGCGAAGCGTGAGGCCGCCCATTCGCACGATCCGGGCGCGGACCGTACGCTCCGGGTTGAGCCCGCTCAGGCTGACCGAGAGGCCGCGAGAGACCGGACGTCCGGGCGCGGTCAGGCCCGCTCGGCGCGCGGCGGCTTCGGAGAGCGCCAGGAAGCCGGTGGCGCCGGTGTCGACCAACAGGTCCATGGGTGCGGCGGCTTCGATGTGGACAGTGGCGGCCGGGGCTCCGCCGGCGAGAGGCACGGTGATGGCGTCGTGGGCGGGGCGATGGATGCCCGGCTGAAGGAAGCGGGCCCGACGCAGGGGGAAGTCGACCTCGACGACCAGGCGGGAGAGGACATCGCGGCCAATCAGCAGGTGGAAGTCGCGCCCGCTGGCGGCAGCGATGCCGGCAAGGTCGAGGACCGCGGCGCGCAGGCGCGGGACCGCCAGACCCGGCGCGCTCAGGTTCAGGCGGACCGTGTGGGTCAGGCTCGGGCCGCCGCTGACGCCGTAGGCCAGGAGCGGGGCGGCCAGGATTCGCTGTAGGCGGAGCCGCTCGGCGAGGCCTGCATCGACGGCGGAGATCTGGGCCCCGGAATCGACCACTGCGCGGATCGGGGCGCCGTTCACGGAGACGGTGATCTCCACCAGGCCGGGACGCTGCGGCAGGCGCTGCCAGGGGGTGTCGCGGCCATTGGCGATGCGCACGTCCAGCGGTGGCCAGGGGAGGCGGTCGCGCACCGCGAACAGCGCCGCCCCGCCTGCCGCCGCCAGCACGGCCCGGGAGATGAAGGCTCGGCGCGAGACCGTCACTGGGTCTGCAGTTCCGCGGCCCCCGCGTCCCAGGCGCCGTCGAGCCAGCCCACGATCTCGCGCGCGGCAGGGTGGTCGAAACCGGTGAAGCGCTGGCGCAGCCGTGCCTTTCTCTCGGCGTCCATGCCGTCGAGACCTGCGTCCTCCAGCGATAGGAGGCTGCCCGTGACCGCCTCGGCCAGATCCGGGCCTAGCACCGCCTCGGCCGCACGCCGGAAGGCGGCGTTGTACTCGTAGTCCGTCCCCGTCCTGTAGCTCTCGGCCAGGGTGAGCGCGGGGATGCGGGACAGCACCGCCTGGGAGGCGGTGTTGACGGCGTGGCCGGCGATGTGCGGGCCGATGGCGGCGGGGCGGCCGGTGAAGGCCCTCAGGTGCAGGTGGCGGCTCATGCGCGGCCCGTCGTTGACCGGGTAATTGTCCCAGAGGAACGGCTTGCGGCCCATCTCCTCGGCCACCCGCGCCAGGTGTCCGGGGGAGAACTCGCGCGCGCAGACCTCCTCGCCCGTCCACATCAGCTGGATCGCGGGGTCCAAGCCCCGGCCGAGGTCGGCTAGGTAGCCCGCCGGACGTTGACCGAACACGCGGTCGAGGACCGGGTCATCGGTGTAGTAGCTGGGGCAGACGATGAGTCGCCGGGCGGCGGTTCGCGCCGCAATCCAGTCGACGATCTCGACCTGGCGGGCCGCCAGCTCCGGCAGGTCGCCCTTCATGTCGTCGAAGAAGACGCCGAGGTCGACGAGGCCCAGGCTGTCCAGCTGGGCGAGCTTGGCGGCGAGGGCCGCTTTCGCGGGCGCGTCGAAGCCCAGGAACAGCTCGTAGGGGCTGAGGCCCACGCCGAAACGAACGCCCGCGGCGCCGCAATGGTCTGCAAAGGCGGCCAGCTTGGCGAGCTCGGCGTCCGGATAGGGCTCGCGCCAGTCGCGGCGGAGATGGGCGTCCGCCTTGGGCGCATAGAGGTAGAAGCCGTAGCCGGCCGGCGCGAGCGCGGTGACCATGTCCGCCCGCTCGTCCCAACTGTAGGGGCGACCGAAGAACCCCTCGATGATGCCGAGTTCAGGAGTCATTGTCGCTCAATAGCCGAGGCGGCGGCGATAGCGGTGTGATTTGTGAGGGGTGCGGCTTGTCGGCGCTACCGGCCGGCCGCCGCCTTGCTTTCAGCCAGTCGGCGCAGGTTGTCCTCGTGGCCGGCACGCGTGAGCCTGTAGGTCGACATCACCGCGATCATCGCCAGCCAGAGCGCCAGGATGGTGGGCGCGTAGTAGGCCCCAAGGCGCAGAAGGGTTTCGTTGGACACCTCGCCCTGGACCGCGCCCTTGGGAAACTCGGCCGCAGCGAGCACGAAGCTCGCGGTAATCACCCCCAGGCCCTGGACGGTCATCCGAACGAAGGTGATCGCCGAGAAGAACAGGCCTTCCGAACGCCGTCCCGTCTTCAGCTCCGCCTGTTCGACGAGGTCCGCGAGCATGGACGACGACAGGATCTGGAAGCAGATGATCAGGCCGACGTCGATCATCGTCGTGGTGAGCACGAACCAGAAGATCATGGGGTCGTCGTTGCCAGGCAGGATGCCGGCCACCCGCAACAGGATCGGCAGGGGTGACCCAAGGAAAGCGATCAGCCCGATGATGATCGCCCCACGCTTCTTGCCGATGGTGCGGGTCACGATTGGCGCGAGGCTCGAGCCGATGATGGCCGACACGAAGACGCTCATGGTGACCCAGCCGGTCTGCTGCGGCGTGAATCCCCAGAAGTAGGTGGTGAAGTAGAAGGCGAGCGCCGCCGAAAGCCCCGTGGCGATAGCTCCCAGCAGGGCGGCCGCGAACAGCGAAACGAAGGAGCGGTTGGAGATCGTCTCGAGTATCTCCCGGAAGACCGCCGCCGGGGTGAGGATCCGCTTGGGCGGCGCAGGTTTCAGGTGGACGATGCGCGAGTGGGTGCCGAGGGCCGACACCATGATGCCCAAGAAGATGAGCCCCGAGGCGATGATGCCGTAGAGTTCGTAGGCGTCGCGGTTGAACTGACCGTTGGTTATCGTGGCGGTGGTGAAGGCGGGGAACAGGAACATGAACATCAGGACCGACATGGTGTTGCCGCCGGTCCAGCCGAAATAGTAGCGCCAGCTCAACAGCGAGCTGCGCTGGTCGTAGTCGTCGGTGAGCTCCGCCGCGAGCGCCGACGAGGGCGTCTCGTAGAAGTTGATGAAGGTGCGAATAAAGATCGAAAGCCCCAGGACGTAGAGAAACAGCGACTGTTCGGGCCAGCCGATCGGCGGGTTCCACAGCAGGAAGTAGCTGGCCGCGACGGGGACGGCCGCGGCGTACATGAACGGGTGTCGCCGCCCCCATCGGGAGCGCAGATTGTCCGACCAATAGCCGATGATCGGGTCGGTGATGGCGTCGAAAATCAGGGCCGTGGTGATGGCCAAGCCCACCAGTCGGGCGTCGAGGCCGATCACCTGGCTGTAGAAGATCAGCAGGAAGTAGTTGACCTGCATTCCCCAAGTGGCGTGGCGTTTGAGGTGAAGATCGCCTGTATCCGAG
>NZ_CADEGK010000126.1 GCF_902826855.1 uncultured Phenylobacterium sp.
GGATACAGGCGATCTTCACCTCAAACGCCACGCCACTTGGGGAATGCAGGTCTACCATCTCCCAGCCACGCCGGCCGCGGTCGCCGACAAAGCCCGTGGTGGCGTCCCCGCCCGCGCCGGTCAGCACCATCTGCATCATCAGCGTGGTCATGAAGGTCCCGTTGGACCAGTGGAACCAGAACAGGTGGTCCGCGAAGTCCGGATCGTCGACCCCGGGCGACAGCCGGCCCTGGCCGTACTTCGCATCGATGTAGTCGCAGATCGCGCCGCTCTCGCCCAGCACGAGGTCGCCGTCGGTGATGACCGGGGCGATGCCCATCGGATGCAGCGCCTTGTACTCGTCCGGCGCCAATCGATTGTCCGCGCGGCGGTCGTAGCGCTTGAATTCGTAGTCGAGGCCCAGCTCCTCGCAGAGCCACACGATCCGTTCCGACTGGGAAATTCCCAGGTGATGAACTGTCAGCATTTCCTTGAAGGCCTCCGCGGGTTTCGAGCGGCGGGGACGCTATGACATACCCGCGTTCGCCGCCAGCCGTCATACCGCTCGTTCGGCGACGCCGCGACATTCCCCCCATCGCCCCCCTGCGGTACCTCTAGCGAACATATGCGCAACCTGATTCGCCCCCTCCACGCTCCGGGCCGCCGCCGATGATCGGTCGCCTGCGCGGCGCGGTCGCCGAGGTCTCCGAGGAGGAGGCGCTGATCGACGTCATGGGCGTGGGCTACGTGGTGCGCTGCGGCAGCCGCACGCTGTCGCACCTGCCGGCCATCGGCGGCGAGACCATGCTCCACGTGGAAAGCCACTGGGGCGAGCAGACGGGACTGACGCTCTACGGCTTCCTGACCCGCGACGAACGGTCGGCCTTCGTGGCCCTGCGCGCCATCCAGGGCGTGGGCCCGAAGGCGGCGCTGGCGGTGCTGGACGTGCTGCCGCCCGGGGAGCTGGCCGGGGCGGTGGCCCGCGCCGACACGGCCTCGGTCGCCCGCGCCTCCGGCGTCGGGCCGAAGCTGGCGCTGCGCATCGTCACCGAGTTGAAGGGCAAGCCGATCACCGACGGGCCGGTGGCGGCCTTCCACGCCGGCGCGCGAGCCGCAGAGCCGATGAAGCCCAGCGCCACCGGCGAAGCGGTCGCCGCCCTCCTGGGCCTCGGCGTCGCCGAACCCGCCGCCCGCCGCGCCGTCGAAGGCGTCGCCACGCGCCTAGGCGAAGAGGCCGACGTCGCCGCCCTCATCAAGGCCGCCCTGCAGGAGCTCGGCCGGTGAGCGCGCGACCATGAGCGAGGAAGAGCCGCGCCTGGTGTCCGGCCAACCGGCCCCGTTCGAGGCGGCGGACAAGGCGCTGCGGCCACAGACGCTGGCCGAGTTCGTCGGCCAGCAGCAGGCCAAGGGGAACCTCAGCGTCTTCATCGACGCCGCGCGCGGCCGGGGCGAGGCGCTGGACCATGTGCTGCTGTTCGGGCCGCCGGGGCTGGGCAAGACCACGCTGGCCCAGATCATCGCCCGCGAGCTGGGGGTGAATTTCCGCGCCACGTCCGGGCCGGTGCTGGCCAAGGCGGGCGACCTGGCCGCCATCCTGACCAACCTGGAGCCTAACGACGTCCTGTTCATCGACGAGATCCACCGGCTGGCGGCGAATGTGGAGGAGATCCTCTATCCGGCCATGGAGGACCACGTCCTGGACCTGATGATCGGCGAGGGCCCCTCGGCGCGCTCGATCCGCATCGACCTGGCGCCCTTCACGCTCGTGGCTGCGACGACCCGCGCTGGACTTCTGGCCACGCCGCTGCGCGACCGGTTCGGCATCCCGATCCGGCTGGAGTTCTACAGCCATGCGGAACTGGAGCAGGTGCTGATGGCCGCGGCGGTGAAGATGGGGACGCCGCTGGCCGCCGAAGGGGCCGCCGAGATCGCCACCCGCGCGCGCGGTACGCCGCGCGTGGCCGGCCGCCTGCTGCGCCGCGTACGCGACTTCGCCGCCGCCGACGGCGCCAAGCTGATCGACCGCAAGGCGGCGGCCAGCGCGCTCGCCCGGCTGGACGTGGACGAGATGGGTCTCGACGCGCTCGACCGCCGCTACCTGCGCGCCCTGATCGAGAACTACGCCGGGGGCCCGGCCGGGGTGGAGACGCTGGCCTATGCGATCGCCGAAGCCCGCGACGCGGTCGAAGACGTCATCGAGCCGTTCCTCCTGCAGCAGGGCTTCATCCAGCGCACGCCGCGCGGCCGCATGGCCTGCGCCAAGGCGTACGCCCACCTTGGCCTGATCGCGCCCAAGAGCGCTGGCCAACCGTCGTCCCCGGACCTGTTCGAATGAGCCCGGAGGCGCGAGATCCGTCCGCGGGCTGGCTGGAGGGCCGCGAACACAGGCTGCCGGTGCGTATCTATTACGAGGACACCGACTTTACGGGCGTCGTCTACCACGCCAACTACCTGCGCTATTTCGAGCGCGGACGGAGCGACTTCTTCCGGTTGGCGGGGATCAGCCACACCGATTTTCTCGCCCTGCCCGAGCCCACCGCCTTCAGCATCATCCGCATCGAGCTCGACTTCAAACGCGCAGCCCGCATCGACGACGCCCTCCTTGTCCGCACCACCTTCGACCGCGTCACCGGGGCGCGCCTGAATGTCAGCCAGGCCATCACCCGCGGCGAGGACCTGATCGCCCAAGCCCAGGTCAGCGCCGTGTGCATCGATTTGAAGGGCCGCGCCATCCGCCCACCCAAAGTGATGATCGAGCGGCTCGGGCCGCTGTTCGCGCCCGATCCCGCCACGCCATAAGATCGCCACCGACCGCCCCCAGCTACGGTCCGACGCCTAAGGAGATGCGATGAACCCGGCCGCCGCCCTCACCCCGGAGAGCTTCGACCTCATCACCATTTTCGTGCGCGCCGACTGGGTGGTGAAGCTGGTGATGATCGGCCTGGCGGCCGCGTCCCTGTGGTCGTGGAGCATCATCCTCGACAAGCTCTTCCGGTTCAGCACGCTGAACAGCCAGGCCAACAGGTTCGAAGACGCCATCGCCTCCGGTCGCAGCCTGGAGGAGGTCGCCGCCGACGCCGGCGAGCATCCCACCCACGCCCTGCCGCGCATGCTGCAAGCGGCGCTCAAGGAGTGGCGCGAGGCCCGCGCCAAGGGCCAGGCCACCGAGGGCCAGCTGGCGTTCCTGGTCCAGCGCATCGACCGCACCCTGGACACCATCATCGCCCGCGAGAGCGCGCGGGTTGAGACGGGTCTGGGCGGCCTCGCCATCGTCGCCACCGCCTCGCCCTTCGTCGGGCTGTTCGGCACCGTCTGGGGGATCATGGGCTCCTTCCAGGCCATCGCCATCCAGAAGAACACCTCGCTGGCGATCGTGGCCCCCTCGATCGCCGAGGCCCTGTTCGCCACCGCCATCGGCCTGGTCGCCGCGATCCCGGCCTACATTGCCTACAACGCCTTCTCGACGGCCGCCGGCCGCTTCTCGGGGCGCCTGGAGGGCTTCGCCGACGACCTCGCCACGGCCATCCAGCGCCGTCTTTCCGAGCGGGCTTAGACAGCATGGCGCTCTCTGCTCACGACGCCTTCTCCGCGGGCGGTGGCGGCCGCCGCCGGGGCCGTGGCCGCCGCCGCGGCGCGCTCAGCGAGATCAACGTCACGCCGCTGGTGGACGTGATGCTGGTGCTGCTGATCATCTTCATGATCTCCGCGCCGCTGCTGACCGCCGGCGTGCCGGTCGAGCTGCCGAAGACCGAGGCCGGGGCCATGCAGGACGTGCCCGACCCGATCACCATCTCGATCCGGCCGGACGCCTCGATCTATATCGGCGACGACGCGCTGCCGTTCGCCAACCTGGCGCCACGCCTGAAGGCCATGGCCACCGACACCACGCGACCGATCTATGTCCGCGCGGACGGCAAGGCGAGCTACGAGATCGTCGCCCGGGTGATGGCCTCGCTGTCCACCTCCGGCTTCACCTCCATCAACCTGATCACCGACACCGGCGGGCCTTCGTCCGGCGGCGACCCCTCGTCGGGTGGCGGGGAGGAGGCCGCCCCGTGAGCCGCGCGGCCGCCCGGCGCGTCGAGATCAGCCCGGCCGCCCTCGGCTCCCTCGCCCTGCACGGCGCGGTGGCCGCAGCGCTGATGATCTCCTGGGGCAGCCGCGACCTGAAGGTGGGCTCGGTGGTGCCTGTGACGATCGTCTCCAGCGCCCCGGACCGCGACACCCGCCCCGCCGAACAGGCGCCGGAAACCCAGACCGCGATGACGGAGGAGCCGGCGTTGGAAGCCCCGCCGGAGCCGGTCCCGCCGCCGCCCGCGCCCGCGCCGACACCGCCGACCAAGACCTCCAAGCCCGCCGAGAAGGCGCCTGCGCCGCTGCCGGCGAAGCCTGCGGCGAAGGCCCCGACCAAGCCGGCCGAAAAGTCACTGGACCTCGACAACCTCTACGCCAGCCTGACCAAGCCGGCCCGCAACACCCAGCGTCCGTCCTCGGCCCAGAAAGGCCCCAGCCGCGCCGAGACCGCGCCGGTCGCGCGCCAGACGGTGGGCTCTGGCCTCGCCGCCGGCGCCGCGCTGGAAGGCCTGGCAGATGAGCTGCAGAAGCGCTGGAACCCGAACTGCGACGTCGAGGGCGGCCGAGACGTCATGGTCAAGGTCGCCTTCCAGCTCGGCGCGGGAGGCCAGGTGGTTGGCGACGTGGTCCCGCAGATCCAGGGCGCGCGCACCCCCGTCGCCCAGGCCAGCGCCGACCGCGCCGTGCGCGCCGTCTACGCCGCCGCCCCGTTCCGCGGCCTGCCGCGCGAGTTCTATGGCGACCGCATCGCCGTCAATTTCAACGCCCGAGAGGCCTGCGCCCGATGACCCAAGTCCGGAGCCTTCACCTGCCCCGACTGCTGTTCGCCCTGCTGTGCGCGATCACCGCCCTGGCCCTGACGCGGCCCGCCCACGCGGAGATCGAGGTCAACATCAACCGCGGCGACGCCCAGCCGTTGCCCATCGCCGTGCCGGCCTTCGGCGGCCAGCAGGGCGCCGACATCGCCCAGGTGATCTCCGCCAACCTGCAGCGCTCCGGCCTGTTCCGGCCACTGGATCCCGCCAGCTTTGTGGAGCGCGACCTGACCGCCGCCGTCCAGCCGCGGTTCGACAGCTGGAAGCAGATCAACGCCCAGGCCCTGGTCAACGGCACGGTCACCGTCCAGGGCGGACAGCTGCGGGTGGATTTCCGCCTCTGGGACGTCTTCCAGGGCCAACAGCTCCTGGGCCTGCAGTTCACCTCCAGCCCGGAGAACTGGCGGCGGGTGGCGCACAAGATCTCCGACGCGGTCTACACGCGGCTGACAGGCGAGAAGGGGTACTTCGACACCCGGGTGGTGTTCGTCGCCGAGAGCGGCGCGCGCGGCAAGGTCGTCAAGCGCCTGGCGATCATGGACCAGGACGGCGCCAATCCGAGCTACCTGCAGACGCCCGGCGACGGCATCGTGCTGACCCCCAGGTTCTCTTCGACCAGCCAGGAGATCACCTACATGGCGCTGCGTCAGGACTCCTCGGCGATCTACCTGTTCAACCTGGAAACCGGCCGCCGGGAGAGCCTGGGAGCCTTTCCGGGCCAGGTGTTCGCGCCCCGCTTCTCGCCAGACGGCGGCAAGGTCGCCTTCTCGGTCGAGCGCGGCGGAAACAGTGACATCTTCGTGATGAACCTCTCCAGCCGCAGCTCCACGCGGCTGACTTCCGACCCTTCGATCGACACCTCCCCGTCGTTCTCGCCGGACGGCTCGCGGATCGTGTTCACCTCCGACCGCTCCGGCCAGCCGCAGCTCTACATCATGGGCGCGGACGGCTCCGGGGCGCGGCGGGTCTCCGGCGGCGGCGGCCTCTACACCACGCCGGTCTGGAGCCCGACCGGCGAATTCATCGCCTTCACCAAGCAGACCGGGGGCCAGTTCCACATCGGCATCATGCGTCCGGACGGCACGGACGAACGTCTCCTGACCACAAGTTACCTGGACGAGGGGCCCACCTGGGCGCCCAATGGACGTGTTCTTATGTTCTCGCGTGAAACCCCCGGGGGTCCGCCCAAGTTATGGAGTGTGGATGTCCTGGGTCGAATCCTTCAGCCTATGCCCTATCCTGGCGCCGGATCGGACCCAGCTTGGTCGCCTCTGCTCAACTAGTCTCGCGCCCCATTCCGGCCTGATAACGTCGCTAGTGATTCGCAACCTTTCTCCAAGGAGACCCCGATGGTTCGTAGCGTGAACAGTTCCACCGTGTTCCGCCTGGTCCTCGTGGGCCTCGCCGCCGCATCCTTCGCCGGATGCGCTAAAAAGGCCAAGCCGGCCTTCGCAACCACCGCGCCGCCGGCGGGCCAGACGACGCCGCGCACCGAACTGCCGCCGGAGCAGGGCCCGGTTGGCCAGACGCAGACCGGCGCGCTCCCCGGCTCCGCCCAGGACTTCGTCGTCAACGTGGGCGACCGGGTCTATTTCGACACCGACAGCTACGAGATCCGCGCCGACGCCCAGCCGCTGCTGGACGCCCAGGCGGGCTGGCTGCGGCGGTACGGCTCGGTGCAGGTCCGCATCGAAGGCAACGCCGACGAGCGGGGTACGCGGGAATACAATCTCTCCCTCGGCGCCCGGCGCGCCAACTCGGTGCGCGACTATCTGGTCGGGCGCGGCGTCACCGCCGACCGCATCGGCACCATCTCGTTCGGCAAGGAGCAGCCAGTCGATCCGGGCAGCGGCGAGGAGAGCTGGCAGATGAACCGCAACGCCCGGACAGCCATCGTCTCGGGCGCGCGCTAGTATCCGATGCGTACGGGTCGTCGTGTCCTAGCGTTGGTGACGCTGGCGGTCCTCGCGACCGCCAGCCCGGCCGTGTCGCAGACCCCGATGGAGGACCCGCTCGACAGCCGCGACGCCAGGCGCGTCGAACGCATGGAGAAGGTGGTTCGCGAATTGCGGGCCATCGTCTTTCAGCTGCGCGACACGGGGAAGCCCGTCGTGGTCCAGCCGGCCGACACCGATGCGCGGATGGACGAGCTCAGCCGCAGGATCGGCGACCTTGAAGGCTCGCTTCGCAGGATCAATGGGTCCATCGACAGCGTGACCCGTGAACTCGACGCGGCAAAGCGTGAGAATGCAGCGCTTACGGCCCAGGTTCAGGCGCTGAGCGACCGGCTCACCGCGGCCGACCAGAGAGCCGCGGCCGCTGCCCCGCCGCCCCTCACGGAAGCGGATCCGCCCACCCCGGCCGGGGATCCGGCCAAGGATTTCGCCGCCGCCCGTCAGCTGATGCTCTCCGGCGACTATGACGCCGCCGAACAGGCCTTCGCCGCCTATGTCGCCAACTATCCGGACGCGCCGCGCGCGCCCGAGGCCAGCTACTGGTGGGGCAAGACCCTGACCGTCCGCGCCGCCCACGCCGAGGCGGCGCGCGCCTATATCACCGCCATTCGCGGCTGGCCGAAGACGCCCTGGGCCCCCGAGGCCGTGCTCGAGCTCTCCAAGTCCCTGGTGGCGCTCAAGAAGCCCGCCGACGCCTGCCAGACCCTGGCCGAGCTTACCCGCCGCTACCCCAAACCCGCGCCCGCCATCGCCGCCCGCGCCACCGCGCTCCGCACCCAGGCCAAGTGCGCGGCGTAGGGACGGCCACCCTCCCGCTTCAGGATCGTCATGGCCGGGCGAGTCCCTGCCCTGGCGAAGCATTGGATGAGGTTCGGCGGACTCTCGACGACCGCTTGCTCCACGACCACCCGAGCCCCGTCGCCGTGGCCCTGTCCGGCGGCGGGGACTCCCTGGCGCTGACGTTGATCACCGATGCCTGGGCGCAAGAGGCCGGTCGCGGACTCCTCATCCTGACCGTCGACCACGGCCTGCAGGCCGAGGGCCAGGCCTGGGTGGAGGCCTGCGCCGAGATCGCCGCGCGACTCAGCCGACCCTTCCGGAGCTTGCACTGGGCGGGCGAGAAACCTTCCACCGGACTGCCCGCCGCCGCCCGCCGCGCGCGGCACGCCCTGCTCGCGGACGCCGCGCGTGAGGCCGGGGCGCGGGTGATCCTGATGGGCCACACCGCCGACGACCGGCGCGAGGCGGCGGTGATGCGCGCCGCCGGTTCGACCGTGCCGGACCCCGGCGAGTGGGCGCCCTCGCCGGCCTGGCCGCAGGGCCGCGGCGTCTTCCTACTGCGGCCATTGCTGGACGTGCGGCGCGCCGACCTCCGCGCCTGGCTGGCCGCGCGCGGCGAGACGTGGATCGAGGATCCCGCAAACGCCGACCCCCGCTATGCCCGCAGCCGCGCCCGCCTCACCCGGACGCGGTCGCCTGGCCGCGCATCGGCTGCGCCGCTGGCCCTGGCCGCCGAGGCCTCCGAGCAGTCCGGCGTGGTCATCATCGCCCGCGACCGCCTTCGCACCGCCGCGCCGCAGGACGTCTCCCGCTTCGTGGCCCTGGCCTGTGTCTGCGCCGGCGGCGGCGACCGACGACCGGCCGGCCCGCGGATCGCTCGCGCCGCCGAGGCGATCGCAGGTCCGGACAGGTTCGTCTCCACTCTGGCCGGCGCCAGGATCGAGGCCGACGGCGAGCTTGTACGCATCGCGCGCGAGGCCGGCGAAGCCGCGCGGGGCGGATTGCGGCCACTCGACCTTCCGGGCGGACAGGAGATCGTCTGGGACGGGCGTTTCGCCGTGACCTCGCAGACCGCAGGGCTCGTCGTCCGTCCGAACCGCCGCGGGGCCCCGACCATCGAATGGGCGAGCGGCTCCGGCGAAGGAGGCACACCGCCTGTCGCGATCACGTCGCTGGTCGGCGCGCGTCTGCGCGCCGCCGCCGGCCTGATCGCGCGCGAGCCGGCCTAAGGCGCCGCCAGCACGTGGTCCACGCCGCGCAGGATCGCGTCGGCGAAGCGGGGGCCCAGCAGGTTGGCGTGTGTCGACTGAGGGACGTGTTCGATGAAGCCGTGGCGCGCGGCCTTCGCGGCGTTCTCCTGGAGCGCCTTGATCGGACCGCGCGCGGCAGGCGGGCCGGCGGTGACCACCGCGACCGGCAGGTCGGCCGGCAGTTCGGCGGCCCCCGCCAGCTTCGAGGTCGCCGGCCAGGCCACCACCTCCGCCGCCGCTCCGCGCGCGTGGGGGGCGGAGGCGTGGATGCGGCGCTTCTCGGTGGCCGCCTCCTTCGGCAATCCGATCAGGTTGCCGGTGAGGAACGACACCGGAGCCATAAGCCCCAGCCGGGCCCCGTGGCTGACCGCGTGCAGCAGGGCGCCGAAGGCGCCGATGGCCGGCGCGCCGCCCGGCAGGGCCAGCACCTCGGGCGTCACCGCATCGACGAACACCAAGCCCGTCACCGGCCGGGTCCGCTCCAGCGCAAAGAGGCGAACCATCAGCCCGCCCATGGAGTGGCCGACGAGCACGATCGGTCCATCCTCGCCTAGCGCCGCCAGCAGGGCCTCCAGGTCGTCGTTGATCGCACGGCCATCGCGCGGCTCGGGCCCCGCGTCGGAGTGGCCGATGCCGGCGCGGTCGTAGGCGAGGCTGCCCAGGCCCTTCGCAGCCAGCTTGTCCTGCACCACCGACCAATCGGTCGCGCAGCCGAAGGCGCCGTGCTCGCAGACCACCAGCGGGCCTTTGCGGTCCGCACTCTCCGGTCCGGCGCGGACGACACGCAGGCTGCGCCCGCCGATATCGACCCGCTCGCCACGATAGGCGATGCGCGCCAAGGTCAGGCCTTCTTGAACGGCGCGGGAGCGCGACTGCCACCTTGGCGGCCGAGCATCCAGCCGGGGTATTCGCTGGGCAGTTCGCTAACCTCGTCCAGCCGCCGCATCTCCTCGGGTGTCAGGGCGAGGTCGACCGACGCCAGGTTGTCGTCCAGCTGCTCGGTGGTCTTTGCGCCGATGATGACGCTCATCACATGCGGCTTGGCCAGAAGCCAGGCCAGCGCCACCTGCGCCACCGACACGCCGTGCGCCTCGCCCACCTCGCGCATCACCTCGACGCAGGCCCAGGCACGGTCCTTCTCCACCGGCGGGAAATCGAAGTTGGTGCGCCGCGCGTCGGTGGGGTTGTTGGAGCCGGGCCCGAACTTGCCGGAGAGCAGTCCGCCGGCCAGCGGCGACCAGACCATCAGGCCCAGTTGCTCGGACGTGAGCATCGGAACCAGCTCGCGCTCCAGATCGCGCCCCGCGATGGTGTAGTAGGCCTGGAGGGTCTCGAACCGAGCGTAGTTCTTAGCCTCTGCCAAACCCAGCGCCTTGGCGATCTTCCAGGCCGCCCAGTTGGAGACCCCCACGTAGCGGACCATGCCCTGGCGCACCAGGTCGTCCAGCGCCCGCAGCGTCTCGTCGATGGGCGTGACCGTGTCGTTGCCGTGGATCTGATAGAGGTCGATGTGGTCGGTCTGCAGGCGCTCGAGGCTGCCCGACACCGCGTCCATGATGTGGCCGCGCGAGGCGCCGCGGTCGTTCGGCCCCGGACCCATCTGGCCGAAGACCTTGGTGGCCAGCACCACGTCCTTGCGGGCCAGGCCCAGGTTCTTGATCGACTGCCCCAGCCGCCGCTCGGATTCGCCGAACGAATACACGTCGGCGGTGTCGAAAAAGTTCACCCCGGCGTCGACCGAACGGCGCATGATCGCATCCACGTCGCCCTGCGGCAGCGACCCGATCGCCTTCCACATTCCGGCGTCCTCGTTGCCGCCGAAGGTCATGGTCCCAAGGCAGATCTCGGACACGTAGAGGCCCGTGCGGCCCAGCTGGTTGTACTTCATGCGATGGCGCTCCCGTTGCGAGGGATATGGGAGATCGCCGCGACGCCGTCGAGGTCCTTCCTTTCCCGCCGCGGGCGGGAGCGGGAGAGGCGCCGGGGCGCGGACCTATAGAGAGAGCTGCGCGCGGGGACGGCCGTCGGGGCCGATGGAGAGGCCCTTAAGACCGTCGATCTGCTCGCTCTTGGCCGCGTCTCGGGCCTGGCCGGCAAGGTTCCGCTCGGCGGCGGCCATGTCTTCGGCCTCCGTGGTCCGGCGACGGCCGACGACGATGGACTTGCCGGCCTTTGCGTCCATAAGCGCCTGCTTGCTGGCCGGGATGCGGCTGACATAGGCGATGCGCACGCGGCCGGAATAGCGTTTGGCCTTGTCCAGTGGCAGGTCGCCGGTCTCGGCGAACGCCTTGCCCAGGAACATGGCCGGATCCAGCGGGCGGTCGGCGGCGTCGCGGATCTCGAAGTGCAGGTGCGGGCCGGTCGACGTGCCGGTGGAGCCAATCTGGCCGATGAGCTGACCGGCGGTAACTCTCAGCCCAGGCTTCACCCCGGCTTGGATCGCGCCGAGATGGGCGTAGATGGTCGTTAGTCCCACCGCATGGCGCACGGCCACATAGCGCCCGTAGCCGCCCTTCTCGCCAGCCGCGACCACTTCGCCGTCGGCGGAGACGAGCACCTGGGCGTCACTGTCCGCGGAAATGTCCACGCCTTCATGCAGCCGCCCGCCGCCCTCCCAGGGCAGCTGGCGCAGGCCGAAGGGCGAGACTACGGCGTGGCCCGGCGCCGGCTCGACGAAGGCGATCAGGAAGGAGTCCTCGACCGTGGCCTGGTTCGCCGGCGCATTGGTCAGGACGGCGCGGACCTGTCGGGGCTGCACGGCCTGAGGAGCCTCGATCAACGAAGCGTGCGCCACAGCAAAGGCGCTCAGCGCGGCGGCGGCCACGATGCCGGCTTCGGCGGCGGCGCGCTTTCCGCGTCCCTTGAGTATCCGCTTCAGGTCAAACAACGCGTCTCGGACTCCCAGGCGCGGCCTGTCCACGCCCGGGACCGGACGAACGACCGACGCGGGTTCTAGGCAAAAACCGCGCCGGCCGCAAACCATCCCGTCGCGAGGCGCGGCCTTAGAACTGTATCCGCAGCGCGGCGCGCACGTCGTATTCCTGGTAGTCGCCGTCGAACGTGCCGCCGGCGTTCACCGAATAAAGCGCCCGGGCCACCCCTCCGCGGAAGCCGGCGCGGAGGATGGCGCCGCCTTTGAAGACGTTCTCCGGATCGAGGGTGAAATCGGCGCCGCCGTCGAAGTGCGCCGTAGTCGCGCCGGGCTTGCCGGCCAGTTTGGCCCGGTAGCCCGCCTTCACCTCCGGCGCCCACCAGACCGCGTCGCCGAACCGCCAGCCGAGGGCGACCAGCGCCTGGCCGGTCAGCAGATCGCCCGTGCGCTTGTCCACGATGAGGTCGAAGCCGGGCCCGCCGCCCTCCTCGCGATAGCCGTCCTCCGCCAGCCGCGTGTAGCTGGCCGACAGCTCCGGCCGGGCATAGAAGGCGCCCGCCTGCCACGCGTACGAGACGCCGGCGTAGGCGTCGGCCATCCATGCGTTCCAGTCCGCCTTGGCGCGCAGGTTCACGGCATCGCTCAACAGCCGGCGGTCACCCTTGAGGAAAGCGTACCCGATCCCACCGCGCACCGCGGCCTGCAGCGGGCCGCCGTCGAGCCGCCAGTAGAGACCGGTCCCGACGAGGTTCATGCTCACCTGCTCGTCGGCCGCACCGCCGCGGTCCTTGATGTCGGTGGTGACGAAGCTGACGTTCGCCCCGACGGCCGTGGTCTCGCCCTGCAGGTCCATGCCGGCCGCGAACCCGAAGCCGCGGCTTTTGAAGCCCATGGCGTTGGTCCTGTCCTGGCGCAGGTCGAACACCACCTCCTGGGCCCACAGACCGGTGGACGCGTCGCCGTCGATGGTCAGCGGCTCGGCCGCAGCCTGCGACACAGCCGCCGAAAGCGCGGCGGCCGACATCAGCGTCCCGCCGGAGTGGTCCGGCAGCATCTGGTCATAGAGGTCCTGAAAGCCCGCCCGCGTGGTCTGGCTGAGGAACGCGGCCTCGATGGCCTCGTCCTTGTCCAGCGCCTCGAACACCGCCCCATAGGCTTGGCTGCCTGACCGGTTCAGCCCCAGCTCGCTCGTCGTCTTCGGCCGCAAGTCCACGAAGAGCGCGCCGGCCGCCAGATCAGCGCGCAGGTTGGCCTGGTAGAGGAACGGCGCGCCGGCCAGGGCCGCTCCGGCCCCACCCACTGTCAGGCTGCCGGCCTGCACCACCTGGAACGATTTCGCCACACGCGAGAGGCCCGTCAGGGTCACCGCCACCTGGGCGCCGGTCGCCACGGTCGCGGCGCCAGAGACGTTGAGGCGGGTCGCGGTCACCGCCGGATCGATGCTGACGGCCAGGACACCCTTGGAGCCGACGTTGAGCGACGAGACGCTCACGGCTTCCGTATTGGCCAGCGACAGCAGGCCGTTGCGCACGTCGAGGGCAAGCTGGCCGTCGGCATCGACAATGCGGCCCGCCGCAGTGGCGCCGCCGTCGAGCACCAGCGTGTCCGCACCGGCGCCGAAGCTCATGGTCCCCACGAGGCTCCCGGCTAACAGTTCCAGGCGGTCATTGCCCGCGCCGAGCAGCACGTCGCCTGTGATCTTCGGTGCGTCGGCCGTGTTGACCTTCGCCTGGCGCACGACGGCTCCGGTTCCGTTGGCGCTCAGGTCGATGGCGACCGCCCTGCCGGTCTGGGCGACTCCAGTCACCGGATTGACCTGGGCGACGATCGACCCCGAGTTCTCCACCAGCGCCAGGCGTCCGGAGAGGTCGACGATGGCGCGGGCGTCGTGCAGGCCGCCGTTCGTCTCGGCGCCCACCGAGCCGGCGTTGCGGAACGCAGGGACGATTGCGTTCAGGTTCAGCAGCACCCCTGTCGCCTGCGCCCCATAGGCGCGAGCGAACATTGAGCC
>NZ_CADEGK010000127.1 GCF_902826855.1 uncultured Phenylobacterium sp.
GTGCCAGGCGCGTGGTGCCCCTGATCTGCAGGCTGGGCCATGTCACCAAGAACGACATCGGCCTGATCACGATCCCCGACAACGAGACCCAGTTCGAGATCAGTCCTGAGGTCGAGGAGCGGTTCCGCACCGCCATCAAGGCCGCCGCCGACGCCGGCGAGAGCCGAATCAACGCCGCCAGCCCGCCCGGGCCCCAAGCCCCGCGACCCGCCGGCCCGCGCCCGCCCCGCCTGGACGCTCAGCGCCCTCACGCGGGCCCTCCGCGCGACAAGCCCCCGTTCAAGAAGCCCCCCTTCAAGGGCCCAAGGAAGGGCGCCCGCAAGGCAAACGGCTAACCCGCGGCCTGGCAGGCTGAGCGCGCCGCAGGCGCTGTCACGGTGTACCGCGGTTGATCAAGCGGCGCTGCCGCCCTCCACGACCAAGGCCCACAGCCAACCCGTCCACAGGCTTTGCCCGCTGCGACGCCCTGTCCGGGCCCTCCAGGGTGGCGGCGGCCCTGGACTCACGTTCTCATCGGCCCGAGATCCGGTTGGGGGCCCAGTTGGAGTGCATGTGATGTCCGACGCCACCTACGTCGCCTTCGTCCCCAAGGGCATGACCGCCAAGCTCAGGTCTGTGCTGCAGAGTGAGGACACCGGCGCCGTCACCTGGCGCGAACGCAAGATGATGTTCGGCAGCGAGTTCTACTTCTCCGGCCCCCCGGCCCTGGTCCGCGCCACCCACGCCTACGTTAGCCAGTGGGTCGTGAGGCACTAGCCAGGAGTCCGGCCGGGCCAAGGCGGCAGCCTGCAGACAGCTAGCGCTTCATCCATGGCTTCGACTTCGATGAGGAGCGCGCCGCCGCCTCCCGCTCGTCAGCCAGCCGGCCGCGGCCCGGCGGACCGCCCTTGCCTGTCTGCGCCGCCTTCTTCAGGCGCAACGCCTTCTGTATCGGGGTCTCGCCGTCGCTCGAGTCGGCCATCCCAGCAGTCCTCCGTCCGCGCGCGCACAACCTAACGCCTCCCGGCCCGCTGTCGTGGACGAATCGAGCCGGCCTAGCCCATCCGGCCTAGCCACCCGGCCGATGCGCGCGGCCCCGGCGGATGCGATCGTTCTCCCACCGACACCCAACGGAGAGCTGTTCCTTGACCGTCGCCCGCGCCAGTCGCCTCATCGCCACCCGGCTCCACGCCGCGCAGCGCCGCTTGGGGGCCCTTCACTTCCCCCGCTGGGTTTTCCGCGCCTTGGCGCTCCCGCACCGTGTGGGCCCCGACCCCGCGGCGATTCGTGCGGCTTGGTGGGTCCCGTCGGAGACCTAGAGCCGCCTAGCGCACGGCCATCACCTCCACCTCGGCCCCGTTCACGGTCACCACGTCGCCCACCGCCTTGCCCAGCACCGCGCGCGCCAGCGGCGAGACGTAGCTGACGCTGCCGGCCTTGGGGTCGGCCTCGTCCTCGCCGACGATGCGGAAGCTTTGGCGCCGGCCGTCCTCGCGCTCGACCTCCACCGTGCAGCCGAACTGCACCGTGGCCGCAGCTCCCTCCGGCTCGGTCAGTTGAGCGCTGGCCCGTCGCGCGCCCCAGTAGCGCAGGTCCCGCGTCGCCCGCGCCATGGCCGTGCGGTCGGCGCTGATTCCACCCTCGGTCTGCGCCGCACCATAGGCCGCCCGCGCCGCCGCCAGCTCGGCCTCGATCGCCGCCAAGCCGCTAGCCGTCACCAGGTTCGGGTGCGCCGACACCGGCCGGTCGGGCAGGTTCGCCGCCTGGGCCTCGTAGTCCTCCTCGCGGGTGAAGGCGACAGCCATGGCTAGCCTCCGCCGCTCTGCATGTATTCACGGATCAGCTGCGGCCATGCCTCGTCCGCCGGGAACCGGGGGAAGCTGCGCTTCGCCGGCGTCTTCGCCCACGGCAGCATTTCGTCAGTGTACGTCTCCGCGTAGGGCGCAAACCCGCTGACGTCGTCCAGCATGGTGGCGCGCACGTTGACCATCGGCATCGGTACGGGCGGGATTGTGTAGACCCAGCTCAGGCAGTGCGGGCAGTGGTAGTGCTTCACCTCCCCGTGCAGCCCGCCCAGCACGGGCTCGCCCGCGGTGACCTCGAACCCTCCACCCGGCACGATCATCGTCACCGAATAGGGCGCCCCAGTCATCCGCTGGCAGCCGCGGCAATGGCACGCCAGCGTCAGCATCTCCGGCGTCGTGATCCGGAACCGCACCTGCCCGCACCGACAGCCGCCCTCGCGCACCCCGTTCGCTGTCTCGCTCATTCGTCAGTCTCCGCATTCGCCCGCTCAGGACTCTACTGCGCCCGCTATGCCGGCCTGCAACCTTTCCGGAGCGGGTCGGGTTGCAGGCGTTGCCGGTTCACCGAGGCGAAGGGTTGTTCCGGACTTGCGGCTGCGGGCGTTTCGCTTCGGTCGACTGAGCGTCTAGCTGGCGGCCTGGATCCCACGCGCCGGCGGCCGGTCCTCGTTCACCGGACGGATCACCGGGCCCTCGCGATGCCGCGACAACACCGGGCGCTCGCCCTCCCAGACCTCCACGTGGTCCGCGCTGAGGTGTTGGTTCAGCAACTCGCCGGCCATCGGATACGCCGCGCTGTCATACGGCAGCTCGCGCGTCTCGAAGCAGCCCGAAAAGCCGTGCTCGTCGCATAGGTGGAAGGTGTAGAGCGCCATGGTCCGTCTCCCATAGGCACGATATCAGCCCGGCGGCGGCCGGGCATGGGAAAGCGGAGGACGCGGCGCGCCGGGGGTTCAACTTTACGGGAGCTGTCTCAGTGTCCACCCTCGACCCACGGCACTCCGGCCGCGATCAACGCCTCTGCCAGCGCCGCCTCCAGTTCCTCCGCCTCCCAGCGTCGCATGGGGTTCAGGTGCTGGGTCAGTTCGGGCGCCAACCGCACCCCGAACCGCCGGGCCGCGCCGCTCGCCTTGTAGCCGGCCTTGTGCTGGTCGAAGCGCAGGTCAGGATCCCGCGACGTCTGACCCACGTACACGCCCCACGGCTCCGCGGTGCGTCGCGGATCGTGGAGCAGTACGACGTAGACCGAGTTGCCCGCGCCTCTCGTCCCGCGCGTGGTCGCCCGCAGGCCGAGCGCGGCCCGCTGGGCGCGTCCCCACCAGGTCGGCGGGGCCTTCAGCCGACGCCCACGCCCGCCTTCACCGTCGGCGGCAGGGTGATCGGGTCGGGCTTCTGGGACGCGGGCCACGGCGCGTTGAGCGCCATGCACTCGTCCACCGACTTTTCCCAGTGCGCCTTGCCGAACGCCGCGTAGGTCTGGAACGGGTTGCAGTACTCGCGCATCCGGAACGCCAGGCCGTCCTTGTTGGTGACCATTGAGAAATAGCGCTGCGTGTAGCGCCCGTTGTTGATGCCGTCCTTGGTCGGGCCGCCGCCGTACGACTCGATGATCATCGTGTCCGGATCGCTGGTCGGATAGGCCTGCACCAGGGTCGTGGAGAACCGCGGCACGCCGCTGAGCAGCAGCTCGAAGAACCGGCTCGTCGCGAGCCGCCCGACCACCTGGATCGGCTTCTCGAAGGTCGGCCCCTCCCAGATGACATCCTCGTGCAGCGACTCGGCCCAGATGGCCCGCTGTTCCTCCAGCGTGGTGAGCTGGCCGCCAAAGGCGTCGCCGATGGTCTTGCGCGTCATCGTGTTCCTCCCGGCGGTCCCTGCGCCGCCGCTCGCCGCCAGGGTCGCGGCTTGCCGCACGGGCAGGTCAAGTCCCTGGGCGCTCCTGGCGTCGCTGGCCTCTCACATGCGTTCGCCGGGCAGCCGGCTGGCCTGGGCCACCCAGTCGGCCAGCTGCGCCGCGTCGAGCGCCTCGCCCTCATGGATGTCGAGGTAGCGCACCTCCCGGTGCTTCGACGCCCCCGGCGGGACCGGCGTCAGCGACGTCCCGCGGAAGAACGCCACCTTCACGTAGCGGGTGAAACAATGGAAGTTGAGGAACCACCCCTCCCCCTCCATGCCGTAGAACGGCGAGTTCCACTTGACGGCCTTCTTCACGCCCGGCGCGGCGCCCACGATCAGCGCATCGAGCTTTAGCCCTACGTCGCGCTTCCAGCCCGGCATGGCGGCGATATAGGCCTGTACAGGACCATCCCCCTCGCCCTTGGGGATCTGCGGATTGCCGCCGGCCAGCAGCTTCGGCGCCGCGGACGCCTTCGGAGGGGACTTGGAGGTCTTAGCCATCTCCTCGCCTCAGGACGCGTTCTGCGCGGCCTTCAGCTCGGCCTTGTCGAGGACGCCGTCCTGATTGCTGTCCGTGGATTTGAACGCCCTGGTGGCGTGCGACTCCATCTCACGCCGAGAGATCGCGCCGTCCGCGTCGGCGTCGGCCTGCCACATCTTGGCGGCGCCACGCACGCCCTTCTCGCCGCGGAACCGCTTGGCCAGCTTCTCCAGGGTGGCGAATTCGGCCCGCGCGATCGCGCCGTCCTTGTCCTTGTCCAGCCAGCCGAACATGCCGCCCACGTAGGCGTTCCGGTACTCCATCGGGGTGAGCTTGCCGTCACGGTCGGCGTCGGGATTGCGCCCCTGCCCCGCGGCAGGAGTCGCGCCCAGGGCCAGGGCGGCAAGCGCGAGACAGCAAGTCCGGGCGAGGGTCATGGGCGTTTCCGTAGCCCGCTCATGCCGCCGAATCCAGTCCTCCGCCGGCGGCCGCTCAGCCGCGCAGCCAGCGCGCCGGCATGCGGAACTGGGCGCGGCTCGGCCGCAGGAGATCGAGGCCGACGTGCCCGATGATCCTGACCAGCATCATGAAGTGTTGCGCTGCCCGCATGGCGTCCTCCCTGCGCCGATAACGGGAAACTGCGGCTACGGTTGCGCGACGCCGCCCACAAGCATCACCGCGGGCCGTCAGAGCCCAAGCTGGCGGGCGATGATGTTCTTCTGGATCTCGGTGGCCCCGCCGTAGATCGTCTGGGCCCGGGTGAAGAAGTAGCTGGCCACCGCCGGCGGCGCGAAGGCGGGGATGTCCTCCAGGCCGCTGCGCCAATCTGCGGCATGGCGATCGGGGAAGAACGGCGGCGCATAGGGCCCCGCCAGCTCCAGCGCCCGCTCGCTGATCGCCTGCGCGTTCTCCGTCGCCAGGATCTTCAGGATCGATGCCTCGTCGCCGGGGGCCTCGCCGTTGGTCAGAGGCGCGAGCGCACGGAACACCGTCATCTCCAGGCTCAGCAGCTCGATCTCCGTCTCCGCCGTCCGCCGCCGCAGCGACGAGCCTTCCCGGCTCAGTTCATCGCCCCACGCCGTCTCGGCCGAGGTAGCGCGCAGGGACTGCAGCTGACGGCGCTTGCCCGCCACGTGGGCGTAGGAGGTCCGCTCATGGCTCAGCAGGTGCTTGTTGTAGGTCCAGCCCAGCCCCTCGTCGCCGATCCGGTTTTCCACCGGCACACGGACGTTCGTGAAGACCACGGTGTTCAGGTGGTGGCCGCCGTCGATGGTGATGATTGGCTTCACCTCGATGCCGGGGGTCGTCATGTCCACGCAGAGGAAGGTGATCCCTTGCTGCTTCTTGCCCTCGTCCGAGGTGCGCACCAGGCAGAAGATCCAGTCCGCGTGGTGCCCGTCGCTGGTCCACGTCTTCACGCCGTCGACGACGTATTCGTCGCCGTCCCGCACCGCCTGCATCCGCAGCGACGCTAGGTCCGACCCCGCCTCCGGCTCCGAATATCCCTGCGCCCAGAAGGTGCGCGCCGACAGGATATCCGGCAGCCAGCGGGCCTTCTGCTCGGCCGTGCCGAACGTGTAGATCACCGGCGCCACGTATAGCAGGCCCATCGGCGAGACGCCCGGCGCGCCCGCGCGCTCCAGCTCCTCGTCGAAGATGAACCGCTCCGCCACCGTCCAACCCGTGCCGCCATAGGTCTGCGGCCATCCGGGCGCCAGCCAGCCCTTGGCGCTCATCGCCCGCTCGGACGCCACCATGTCGGCCTTCTCGAGCGTCTGCCCGTTCGCCAGCTTCCGCAGGATCTCCTGCGGATAGTCGGTCGCGAAGTACGCCCTTACGGTCGCGCGGAACGCCTCGTCGGCATCGCTCAGCTCCAGGTTCATTCGGTCCTCCATATGCACCGGAACAGAGCCGGTCGGCCCCACGTCACGCCAGCGAAAAGTGGCGTTCCGCGGCCGGCAACCGGGACCGCCCTCACCCCCCTTGAAAGCGTCGCCGCAGCCGCTAATTCATCCGGTGCGCCCGGCCGCGTCCGGGCGCCAGAGGAAAGGCAGGAAGAGAAGGATCCTATGATGCACTACCAGCTGCGCGCCGCCGAGGGGTCGCGGGAGAAAGTGGCGGATGCCGATCTGCCGGACCACTTCACGGCCGAGAACTGGGCCCGGGACTGGGTCCGGGCCAACGCCACCCAAGGGTCCTACGTGCTCCAGGGCGCTGACGGCGGCTTCGCCAGGTCGCTGTTCAAGACCCACTCCGGCCAGTGGTACCTGACCCCCGCGGCCATGGAGCCCTCCGGCGCCTGAGGCCCGACCTCCCCGCACCGCCCGACCTCCCCCATCGCGCCAGCGATGGCGGGAGGGACCTTGCCGAGGGCCGGCCGCCCGGGCGGGTATTGGCGTAGGAGCCGGCTGCGCTATGATACACGCTCGATCAGAACTCGAGTTGGAACCTGCCATGCGCCACGCCCTCGCCCTCGCGTTTGGAACCGCCCTTTGCCTGGCGGGCGCGGCCGCGGCGGAGCCGGCCAAGGCGCCGGCGGCGAAAGCCTACGACCCGTCGGTGTCGCCCCCGGGCTGGAAGGCTCCGCGCACCGCCTTCGGCCAGCCGGACCTGTCGGGCTACTGGACCAACGCCTCGCTGACCCCGATCACCCGCAACACGCGGCTGACCAACAAGTCGGTCCTCACCGAGGCCGAGGCCATAGCGCAGGAGAAGACGTGGGCGGAGGCGGTCTCCGAGGCCAATGCCGAGACCCCCAAGGACGAGCTCGACAAGGTGACCACCGTCGACAAGTCCAACGAGCGCAAGATCGTGGGCCTGCGCCCGGACTTCCAGTTCGCCGGCGGCGACGTGGGCGGCTACAACACCTTCTGGCTCGATCCCGGCAGCCACATCATGAAGGTGGGCGGGGAGTACCGGACCGCCATCATCACCACGCCCAACGGCCAGCCGCCGCCCCGCAAGCCGGGCGCGCCGCCCGCGCCGGGCTTCGGCCGCGACGTCTACGACAGCTACGAGACCCGCTCGACCGGTGAGCGCTGCATCACCAGCTTCGGCCGCAACGCCGGCCCGCCGATGCTGTCGAACGGCTACTACAACAACGGCTATCAGATCGTGCAGACGCCCGAGGCCGTGGTCATCCACGTAGAGCTGATCCACGAGATCCGCGTCGTGCGGCTGAACGACAAGCACCGCACCGATGGCCTGCGCCCGGCCATGGGCGATTCCATCGGCTGGTGGGACGGCGACACCCTCGTGGTCGAGACCACCAACCTGCCGGAACGCGACAACTTCTTCGGCGCCTGGAAGAACCTCAAGGTCACCGAGCGCTTCACCCGCGTCTCCAAGGAGCAGGTGAACTACAAGTTCACCGTCGAGGATCCGGACGTCTGGGACGCCCCCTGGGGCGGCGAATACAACTTCTCGCCCTACAAGGGGATCTACGAGTACGCCTGCCACGAGGGCAACTACTCCCTGCCGGGCATTCTGGCCGGCGCCCGCGCCGCCGAAAAGGCCTCCGCCGGCGGTAAGCCAGGCGGCGTCCACTAGGCGCTGTACAGCCCAGGTTGCTGGAGCGGGAGCTCCTATCTATCCAAGTTTGGAGCCAACTCCAAATTTGTTGACTCTCCCGGTGGAGCGGGCCAATTCAGATTGTCGGCTACTGGTGACGGGTTTCCTCCCTTCCCCCGGGCCACGCCAAACTGAGCCCCCGCCTGGCCCTGCGCCAGGCGGTGGGTCCTTTGCCAGCCGCCGGTGCTGATGGACTCGGTCGCCGCTGCGAAGCCCTCGCCCAGTCTTCCCAAGTGGGCTGAAAGAGTTTCGATCAAGCATTGGCAGACGCCGTCATTCCCGCGACCCTCGGCGCCGATCATCAGCGGGAGGACAGGCTATGAAGGATCTGGCAGGCAAGGTCGCGTTCGTCACCGGCGCGGGCTCCGGCATCGGCCTGGGCGTCGCCACTGCGCTCGCCCAGGCAGGCGTGAAGGTGATGCTCTGCGACATTGAGCAGGATGCGCTCGACGCCGCGGTCGCCGGCCTGAAGCAGACCAATGCCGACGTCGACGGCGTCCGCGCCGACGTCTCGATCAAGGCCGAGTTGCAGAAGGCGGCCGACGCCACCATCGCCCGCTACGGCGCCGTCCACATCCTGATGAACAACGCCGGCGTCACCGGCGGCGCGCGGTATGGCGCCTGGACCGACGCCGGCTGGGACTGGGTGATGGACGTCAACCTGCGCGCCGTCATCTGGGGGGTGGAGATCTTCGGCCCCCTGATCGAGAGCCACGGCGAGGGCGGCCAGATCGTCTCCACCGCCTCGGTCGCCGGTCTCATCTCGGGCTCCAGCGATCCCTACAGCGTCAGCAAGTACGGCGTCGTGGCGCTCTCGGAGGGCCTGCGCCGCGAACTGGCGCCGCGGAACATCGGGGTCTCGGTGCTGTGCCCCGGCGCCATCCGCACGCGCATCCTGGAAGCCGGCCGCAACCTGCCGGAGCGCTTCGGCTCCGACCGCGTGGCGGAGGCCCCCAAGGATTGGGACCAGCAGCCGGGCTACGAGGCGGTGCGCGCCATGATCGACGCCGGCATCGACCCGCTCTACGTCGGCGAGCTGGTCCGCGAGGCGATCGAGAACGACTGGGACTACATCTTCACCGACACCGGATTCGAACCCGCCATCGACGCCCGCTTCGCCGCCATCAAGGCCGGGTTCGACCGCATCCGCGACCGCACGCCCCGGCGATAGCGCCTAGGGCAACGACCGTCGCCGCTCTGCCGCTCTGCCGCTCCGGTCGCCGCCGTTGAAACCGAGCGCCGTCTCGCGCGTAAGCGTTCGCCCCCAACGGAGCGCGCCGTGTTCGAAGTCTCCAGCTACCATGTGCTGCTCGCCGCTCTCGGCGTCGCCATCATCCTCGCCTATTGGCTGCCGAGGTTCGTCTCGGGGCGAGAGCCCGCCGCCTCGGCCCTGCTGATTGGGCTTGGCTGGGCGATGTTCGGCTGGGTTCCTGGCATGCCCCAGGCGCTGAGCCCGGCGGCGGCGCCGAAGGTCTGGGAGCTCGTCAGCGAACTCTGCGTGATCGTCGGCCTCTTCGGCGTCGGGCTCCGGATCGATCGGCTCTTCGACCTGCGGCGCTGGTCGCCGACCATCCGACTGCTGGCCGTGGGCATGCCGGTCACCATCGCCGCCATGGCCTTCCTCGGCTGGTACGGCGCAGGCCTCGGGCTCGCCGCCGCCCTGTTGCTCGGCTCCGTGCTGGCGCCGACCGATCCCGTGCTGGCCGGCGACGTGCAGGTCGGACGCCCCACCGAAGGCGGCGAGCACCCGGTCCGCTTCACCCTGACGACCGAGGCCGGCCTGAACGACGGCCTCGCCTTCCCGTTCGTCCACCTGAGCTTGGCGCTCGCGGCGGCGATGGCGTTCGCGCCCGGCCTTCTGGAGACCTGGGTATTGCGCGATGTCCTCTACCGCATCTCCATGGGCGCGATCTGCGGCGCGGCGATCGGCTGGCTGCTCGGGAAGGTGCTGTTCGACTTCCCCCGCGAAAACGCGCTGGCGAAGACCGAGGCCGGGGTATTCGCTCTCGCAGGCGTCTTTGTGGCCTATGGCGTGACGGAACTCGCCGAGGGGTACGGGTTCATCGCCGCGTTCGTCTCCGGCCTGACGCTGCGCCGGTCGGAGTCCGACCACGCCTTCCATGTCCGGCTGCACGACTTCTCCGAGACGATCGAGCACGCGCTGACCGCGATGCTGCTGATCGGCCTGGGCGCGGTGATGCCGGCCTTGCTGGCGCACCTGGATATCGCCGGCGCGTTGATCGGTCTGGCGCTGATCCTGGTCATCCGACCCGCGGCCGGCATGCTGGCCCTCATCGGCTCGCCGTTGGCGGGACGTCAGCGGTGGGTGGTGGCCTTCTATGGCGTCCGCGGCGTGGGCTCGATCTACTATCTGAGCTATGCCGGCAGCCACACGGAACTGGCCGGGCTCGATCGACTGTGGGCGATCACGGCGTTCGTCGTGCTGGTCTCGACGGTGCTGCACGGGTTCTCCGCCGCCTTCGCCGTCGAGCGCGCCACCGGCGAGAAGCAGCGCGACTGAGCCCTGAGGACCTGGATCCCGCAGGCCTGCGGCGCGCTGTGACCGGCGAATGGAAAACCCAAGCTCTGCGGCCTACGTCGTGGGGCCCCCTGTCGGCCGCAGGGCCGGTTTCTGAAGGCCCAGCGCCTCGCACGCCGACGCACAGGCGCCCGGGCCGAGGGCGGCCGCATAGCCGTCCAGCATGTGATTAGGCGTCGCCGGCAGCACGAGACGCAAAAGCAGCGCCAGGACGATCACCGTCAGCCCCCACGCCTCCACCCCGACCATAAGGGGCCACACATAGGTGAGCGCCAGCCAGAACAGCCCCGCGCCGATCGCCGCGCGAAGCAGCCAGGGGATCCTTGGGACCACATAGGTAAGCTGCTGGAAGATCAGGAAGGAGAGCACCGCGGCGGGCCACCGCACCCAATCCGAGGCGGCGAAAGACGTCAGCAAGGCGCTGACGCCGGACCAGTTCTCGCTGAGCAGCAGCATCGCGAAGCCCAGAAAGCTCAGCACCACCGCGATCATCGGCGACCGGGCGAAGACCTCTCGATCGACCCCCAGGATCTGGGCCCCGACGCTGGTCTCCAGGAATGGCCCCAGCTCGCGCGCGAACCGGGCCGCCGCCTTCTCGGGTTCGGGCCGGTACGGGGTGGTCGCCGTCGCCAGGCTCGCGCCGGTCAGCAGCGGAGCCACGGCCCTCGGCCTGTCCAGACCTACATGGCGCCCCACGTGGCGGTAGATGAGCGGCGGCGGCACGATCGGCACCGGATCCCCGTCGTGCGTGAGGCGCCACGTCACCTGCCCCAGGGTCTGTCCCGCCCCGCAGGGCGTGTTCTTGTAGGCGTGGGCAAACTCCGGGGCGCCCACCCGCGGCGCGCCGTAGGTGAAGACGCCGGCCACGTCCCTCATCGAACACAGGTCGAAGGCGGCCAGGACCGCTAAGGCGCCGCCAAGCGAGTGGCCGGTCACCACCAGCGGCAGGCTCTCTGGTTGGCTCAATATCCACGCCACGACGTCCTCGCGCACGCGCCGCCAGGCGAGCGAGAACCCCAGGTGTGTCGGCGGCTCGCCCTGCAGCACCGCCAGGAGGTCGGCGCCCCAATCGCGGACCTTCGGCTCGGTGCCCCGAAACGCGATGCACAGATGGCCGTCCTGCTCCCATCCGAAGGCCTGGGTCGAACCGCTGTCGAAGAACCGGACCTGCGAGTCCGACGGGTCGGGCGGATCGTAGGCCCGCGCCGACGCCTCCAGCATCCGCACCGCCCAGTAGCCCGGCAGGTCGGCAGGCTCCAGCCGACCCGACGACGGCAAGGCGAACCACCACGTCCCCGCCTCAACACCGAGCTCGGGCTCCGGCTCGGGCGCGGCCGTGGCCCTTGCGCTCTGCCCCGCGATCGCTTCGGACGTCCGAATCTTCATCCCGCCCCCCGCATGCACGACGCACCCTGCGCTCGGACGCCGCGTCGCTCAACTCGACCGATGCATACTCAGCGTGAGCCCACTTGGCCGCGATGCGCCGTCAGCGGAACTTGGAGCCGGTTCGGAAACGCGACATTGTGGGCGTTTGCGATGGGGACGATGGAGACCGGGATGCAGGAAGTCGCCACGGGCTTTGGCCTGGTCGAATCGCCGCTCTGGGTCGACGGCCGGGGGCTCTATTTCAGCGACGTCCTGAACGGGGGCGTTCGTCTGCTGGATGACAAGCGGCAGGTCTCGCTGGTGGTGCCAAAGCGGCGCGGGGTCGGCGGCATGGCCCGGCATGAGGCTGGCGGGCTGGTCATGGGCGGTCGCGACATCGCCTTCGCGCCCCTCGACACGGGCCTCGAGCCACACACCTACCTGACGCGCGACGACCTCCCCGGAGCCACCGGGTTCAACGACCTGACGACCGATCGCCAGGGCCGCGTCTATGTGGGCTCCCTGGCCTTCACCGTCTTCAGCGACGATGCGCCGAAGCCCGGCGGTCTGCACGTGATCGACCTGGACGGCGGCGTCCGGACTGTCTCGCAGGGCGTGCTGCTGACCAACGGCCTCGGGTTTTCGCCGGACGGGCGGCGGCTCTACCATTCCGACGCGCGGGCCGGGCATGTCCTCGGCTACGACGTCTCGCCGGACGGTTCGCTCGGGCCGGCCTCGATCTTCGCGGAGCTCGGCGCCGGTCATGTTCCGGACGGCCTCAAGGTGGCCGCCGACGGGTCTGTCTGGGTCGCCGACGCCCGCGGCGGGCGGGTCGCCGTCTATGAGGCCGACGGCAGCCACCGGACGGATATTCCCGTGCCGCTCCCGATGGTGACCTCGCTCTGCTTCGGCGGCGCCGATCTCAAGGACCTCTACATCGTCACGGGCTCGGATGGCGGGCCGCGGGAGAACTGCGGAACCATCTTCCACCTTCGCACCGAGGTCGCAGGTCTCCCGTTGTCCCCGGCGCGCGTGCCGCTTCGCCCCTGATGTCGCCTGCTGGTCAACCCAAAGGGTCTGAGTTGCGCCGCCATATGCGGACTTTGAGTCAGCGCTGAAAAGTGGACCTGCGAGCGCCCCACGCGCGGTCGACCGCTTCGCTCCCTAGCCGGCGCGACCCGGCCCATCGGGACGGTCTGCGCGCGGCCGGGATGGCTCGGGCGGCAGGCGCGTCTCAAGCAGCCGGAAAAGGTCGGCGGTAACGATCGGCTTCGCCAAGATGGTGTTGAACATGGATCTCCAGGGCGGGGGCGTTTCGCCCGCCACATCGGCCGTGAACGCCACGATCGGGGTGGAGGCGTTCAGGCCGGCCTTCGAGCGAATGAGACTTGCGGCGGCCGGGCCATCGACAACCGGCATTCGGATATCCATCAGGATCATGTCGAAGCGTTCTGACCTCGCCACGCTCACGGCCTCGGACCCGCTGCCGGCGTCCGTGACCTCAACGCCAAGGGGCTCGACGATGTGCCGCACCAGATCCCGGTTGGCCGGCTCGTCATCCACCACCAGCAGCTTTGCAAGCTTCGGCATCATGCGACTTCCCTCCTTTCATCGAAGACTGCCGATTCCGTCCACGGCAGAGGATCCACGGGCAACAGCATCACGAACCGGGCCCCGCCCTCGGGGTTGTTCTCGGCCCACAGTCGCCCACCGTGCTGGTGGACGATCTCCCGGCAGATCGCGAGGCCCAGACCGGTGCCGCCGGCACCGCTCTTGGTCTTGCTGCTCTGCACAAATTTGTCGAACACGGCCTCGAGTTCCGCCGCGGGAATTCCGACACCCTCGTCGACCACACTCAGCTGGACAGCCGCCACGGTCGACACGTCTTCGCGCCGCTGCCCGGCCTTCAGCGCGCCGGCGCTCAGCCTCACGAACACCCTCCGGCCTTCGGGAGTGAACTTGATGGCGTTCGACAGCAGATTCCGGATCACCTGCATGACCCGGTTCGGGTCGCACCAGGCCGCGCTTGGCCCCGCAGGC
>NZ_CADEGK010000128.1 GCF_902826855.1 uncultured Phenylobacterium sp.
CAGCCTGGCGACGTCGATGATCGGAGAGGACAACCCCATCAAGCTCAAGGTCGTCGCCGACAACGGCAGACTGGCCTCGGCCCAGGTGGTCAGCATCGGCCTCATCGTCACCGAGCTGGTGATCAATGCGCTCAAATACGCATTTCCCGCCGGCAAAGCCCGTGCAGTGGTGCAGGTCACCTACGAGAGCGAAAGCGCGGACTGGCGGCTGGTGGTCGCGGACAACGGCGTGGGCAAGGCGCGCGCCGGCCCAGACGCGAAGGGCGGCCTGGGCACGGTGATCGTCGCGGCCCTGGTCAAGCAGTTGGAGGCCCGCATGGAGGTGCGCGACGCCAGCCCTGGCCACAGCGTCTCGATCACCCGGGCATCCTTCGCCGCTCGCGCCTCCACGGCCGCCTGAATCGCAGAAATAACTGACATCCGATGCACCCTATGGGGAACCGAAGCGTTACTGTACCGAGGCGAGCGTGCCTCGGGGTACGAAAGCGGCGACACGATGGGCCTCGACCACACAGACGGCGCGGCGTTCCAGCGTGAACTGACCGTCCTCATCCCGCGGTTGCGCGCCTTCGCCCGCACCATGACCGGTGACGCCACCGCCGGCGACGACCTGGCCCAGGAAGTCCTGCTGAAGGCCTGGTCGGCGCGGGCCAGCTACCAGCCGGGCACCAACCTCAAGGCCTGGCTGTTCATGATCATGCGCAATCAGTTCTATTCCGAGAAACGCCGGTCCTGGCGCAGCGTCCCGCTCGACCAGGAAATGGCCGAGCAGACCCTGCGGGCGACATCCGACCCGGGTTCGATCATCGAACTCGACGAGCTGCGGCGCGCCATGATGTGCTTGCCTGACGAGCAGCGCGAGGCCCTGATTCTGGTCGGCGCGGGCGGTTGCTCGTACGAGGAGGTGGCTCAGATGTGCGACTGCGCCGTCGGCACCATCAAGAGCCGCGTCAGCCGTGCTCGCGATCGCCTCGCCCTGATCTTCGCGGAGGCTTCAATCCCGAAGGACGACGTCCGGCCCAGCCGGGCCATGGCGAACATCCTGGCGCAGTACCAGAGCGCCCATCGCGACAGCCCGGTCACCGCCCCCATTGCCGCCTGATCGCCGTCTGAGGGATCGAACCCGCCCGCCGTCAGTTGTACCCGGATTGCTGACAACCCATGGGCCTGCAGCAGCTGAGAGACACTGTGCTCCCGCCCGAGGGAGTCTGCATGTTTCGAATTCTCTACGTCGAAGATGATGTGGTTCTGCAGTTGGACGGCGAGGCCTCGCTGTTGGCCGCAGGTTACGACGTCGTCCTCGCCTCCGACGGGCCGTCGGCCTGCGCCTGCCTGCGCGACCCGGGCGCTTCGTTTGACGGACTGATAACCGATATCGACCTTGGCGGCGCCCTCAAGGGCTGGGAGGTGGCCGACGTAGGGCGTGCGCTCACCGCGCGCCTGTCCGTCGTCTATGTGACCGGCGCGGCCGGCCACGACTTCCTGAGTATGGGCGTTCCCCACAGCCTCATGGTGCCCAAGCCGTTTACCTGGGCGGCCATCGTCAGCTCGCTCTCGGGTCTGATGGCCGCTGCTGCCTAGTCCAGGGTTCGGCGATAGCGCGCCATGGCCAGCGCCGTGACCACGCAGACGAAAGCCGTGAGCGCCGCCAGTTCGCGCCACTGGTCGCCCAGGTCCTGGCCCTTGAGCAGGGAGCCCCGCACCACACGCAGGAAGTGCGTCACCGGGATCACCTCGCCGATCCACTGCGCCCAGGCCGGCATGCCGCGGAACGGGAACATGAATCCCGACAGCAGGATCGACGGCAGGATGTAGAAGAAGCTCATCTGCATGGCCTGCAATTGTGAGCGCGCCACCGTCGAGATCAGGAAGCCCAGCGCCAGCGAGCCGGTAATGAAGAGGGCGACGCCCGCCGCCAAGCCCATCCAACCGCCGCCCATCGGCACGCGGAACAGCGTCGCGGCCATCACCAGTATGATCGCCGTCTGGATCAGCCCCACCATCACGTAGGGCGCGAGCTTGCCGACCATCACCTCCAGCGGCTCCAGCGGCGTCGACAGCAGGGTTTCCATTGTGCCGCGTTCGGTCTCGCGGGTGACGCTCAACGCCGTCATCATCACCAGGGTGAGGCTCAGGATGATGCCCAGGAGGCCCGGTACGATGTTGTAGGCGGTTATGGCCTCGGGGTTGTAGCGGCGGTGGACGACCACCTCGAACGGCGCCGAAGGCTGACCCTGCAACCCGAGCGCGCCGGTGAGATCGTGGCGGAGCGCCTGGTCGGGCAGGGCGGCCAGCGCCGCCACCGCGGGCCCGGTGGCCGAGGGATCGGTGGCGTCCGCCTCGACGAGGATCTGGGCCTTGTCGCCGCGCGCCACCCGGCGGGTGAAGTCCCCGGGGATGGTCACCGCGAACTGCACCTGCCCGGTCCGCAGCAGCCGATCCAGCTCGGCGGGCGAACGGGCCTGCGCCACGACGTCGAAGTACCGCGAATTCTCCAGCGCCGCGACGATCGAGCGCGCATGGCGGCTGTCCTCCTGGATCAGCACGGCGGTGGGCAGGTGACGCGGCTCGGTGTTGATCGCGTAGCCGAACAGGATCAGCTGCGCGACGGGGATCGCCAGCATCATCGCGTAGGTGATCCGGTCCCGCGTGAGCTGCTTGAATTCCTTGATCAGCACCGCCGTCACGCGGTTTAGGGAGAAGCCCCCGGATTTCATGGGACATTGTCCTGGCTGCGGTCCATCAGCTGGATGAACACGTCCTCCAAGGTCGGCGCGGCTTCGGCCCAGCGGTAGCCCTGGCCGCGGTAGGGCGCGATCGCCGCTTCCAGCTCCGCACGGTTCTCGCCGCTGACGTGGATCGACGCACCGAAGGCCGCGGCGGTGTCCACGCCTGGCGCCTTGCCGAGCTCGTGGGCCAGCTTGTCGGCATTAGGCCCCTCGCCGTGGAAGGTGACCAGGCCGGACGCCGAGATCACCTGCTCGGCCGTCCCGCGGGCGATCAACCGGCCGTAGCTGATGTAGGCGATCTCATGGCACCGCTCGGCCTCGTCCATGTAGTGGGTGGAGACCAGCACCGTCAGGCCCTCGGCCGCCAGGGCATGGATCTCGTCCCAGAAGGTCCGCCGCGCCTTTGGATCGACGCCGGCCGTCGGCTCGTCGAGCAGCAGCAGCCTGGGTTCGTGCAGGGTGGCCGCTGCCAGCGCGAGCCGCTGCTTCCAGCCGCCCGACAGCGTCCCGGCCAGCTGCCCCCGCCGGCTCGCCAGCCCCAGCCGCTCCAACGCCGCGTCCACCCGCTCGCGCCGGCGGTCCAGGCCATAGACCCGGGCCGTGAACTGCAGGTTCTCGGCGATGGTCAGGTCCTCGTAGAGCGAGAACTTCTGGGTCATGTAGCCGGTGCGCAGCTTCACCGCGTCGGCCTCGGCGATGATATCGTAGCCCAGCGCCTGGCCCGACCCGCTGTCAGGCGTCAGCAGCCCGCACAGCATCCGCAAGGTCGTGGTTTTGCCCGAGCCGTTGGGGCCCAGGAAGCCGCAGATGCGCCCAGCCTGCACCTGGATGGTCACGTCGTTGACCACATGCTTGTCGCCGAAGCTCTTGTTCAGGTCATGAACGTCGATGGCCCAGTTTGCCGACGGCGGGCTCACGACAACGGCTCCACATCCACCGGCTGGCCGGGGTTGAGGCGGGCGGCCGGGCGCGCTTCCACCAGATAGACCAGTCGGTCGCGGGCAGAGCGGCTGTAGATCACGGGCGGGGTGAACTCGGCCGCGGGGCGACGAACTCTATCCGCGCCGTCAACCCTTTCGGACAGCCATCGCAGGCGAAGCTCACGTTGCGGCCGACGCGGTAGGCCGACAGCGTTCGCTCCGGCACGAAGAACCGGACCTTGATCCGCTCGTCCGGCAAGAGGCTCAGGATCGGCTGGTTGGCGGGCGCCCATTCGCCGGGGTGGAAGAACACGTCCTCGACCCGCGCCTTGCCGGGCGCGCGGGGCGCCACGTCGCCCAGCCGCGCCCCAGCGCCGCTGACCGCCGCATTTGCCACGGCCACCCGCGCGTCGGCGGCCTGAACCTGATCCTCGCGGGCCCCCAGCAGCGCTGCGTCACGCTGCTTGCGGGCCGCGCGCACCTGGGCGTCGGCGGCCTCGGCGGCCGATTTGGCGTCGTCCAGCCGCGCCGGCGCGTACCAGCCCTGGCTCACCAGCGGCTGCACCCGGCGCAGGTCGGCGCGGGCGTCGCGGGCACGGGCCTCGGCGGCGGCGATATTGGCCTCGAACACCGCCAGCTCCGCCGGCCGCTGGCCCTTGCGCGCGTCCTGCGCCTGCGCCGCGGCGGCTTGCGCCTCGGCGGCGGCCTGCTCGTAGGCGCTCTTCACCTGGGCGGGGTCGACCACGAACAGCGGCTGTCCGGCCGTCACCTCCTGGCCGCGCCGCACGCTGACGGTCCGCACCGTCCCGGCCACGGGCGCCGCCAGGTACAGCGGTTCGCCCTCGACGTAGCCGGACAGCGTGTCTGCCCCGCCCATGCGTGGGACCCAGACCAAGGCGGCGACAATCGCCGCCCCGCCGGCCAGCAGGCCCACCACCAGTATCCGCTGACGGTTCATACCCGCGCTCCTTCGGTCAGCATGCCGCAGAGCAGGGTCTCGACGTGCTGGGTCATGACGGCGGGGATGTCGAAGGGCTCCGCACCCACCGGCACGAAGGTCTCACGCCAGATCAAACTCACCACCAAGGGCGAGATCAGCTCCATGGCGTAGATCCGCGCGCTACCCGGCTTCACCTCGCCGCGCGCCTGCGCCGCCTCGATGGCGGCGGTCACCACGCCGAGAGCCTGTGAAACCAATTGGTCGTGCCAGACCCGTGCGATCTCCGGGAAATTCCCGGCCTCGGCCACGACCATCTTCAGGACGCCGCCGACCGGCGTCGTCTCGACCAGCTTCGCCACGTGGGCCACGACGCCGCGCAGTAGGTCGCCCAGCGGACCCGGATGGGCGGCGACCATGGCCTTCACCGTCGCGACGTTGGGAGCGATCGCCTGGCCGACCACGGCGCGGAAGATATCTTCCTTGGTCTCGAAGTAGAGGTAGACCGCGCCCTTGGAGACGCCGGCCCGGCGCGCGATCTCGTCCAGCTTCGCCGCGGCAAACCCCTTCTCAGCGAACACGGCCAGCGCCGCCCCCACGATCTCGGCGGGCCGATCGGCCTTCCGGCGGCGGAATTTCGGAGCTCCAGCGTCCATCGGGCTCTCCATTAATAACTGACCAGTCGGTTATTAATATGAAGAACAGGGTTTTGCAAGCCGTTCTGAAGCTGCGGCTAAAGCGCCCGAATCTGCAGCGATGACCCCAGGAAACATGGTTAATTTACCGCGGGCGCCCATTTTCCGCCCCGGTCCGCAGCCAGGACCCAGTCGCTCGTCGCGGTCTGCGTGACGCCCCAGTCAAATCCGCCCTGAAGCCCGGCGTCAGTCCGGCAAGGCGCATCGTTGAGTAAGGCTACCGATGTTCCCCGACGTTCGTCTGCGTCTCCGCGAGCTTGTCGCCGATCGACTCCTGCAGGTCCTGACCCTCCTCGCCGCCGTCACCGCCACCGCCGCCGCCGCCGCGCCGCTGACCGGGCTGGAGGGCAGGGCGCGGATCTCCACCGCCGTCGAGCGGGCTGTGGCCACGGTCGCGCCGCCGGCGCCGGCGCCGGAGCCCGAGCCGACGCTCGTCTGGGAGGGCGCCGACGTTGATGGTGATGGACGCGCCGATTTCGCCAATCCCACGGGCCAGCACACCCGTGGCCACGACGCCTACGGGGAAGGCGAGTTTGGCGCTCGTCGCGACGGGGGCTCACGCCGCCACGAGGGCGTCGACTTCAAGGCCGACGCCGGACAGACCGTCGAGGCCCCGATCTCCGGGTACGTCACCAAGATCGGCTACGCCTACGCTGGCGACGAGACGCTGAAGTTCGTGGAGATCACCAACCCGGCCCTGCGCTATGCAGCCCGGGTCTTCTATGTGACCCCCAAGGTGCAGGTCGGTGAGACCGTCGCCCTCGGCCACCCGATCGGCGCGGCCCGCTCCCTGCAGCGCAAGTATCCGCGTGGCATGACCAACCACGTGCACCTGGAGATCCTCGACCAGCGCGGTCGCCATGTCGACGCGACCGAGGTGATCACCGCGCAGTACCGGGTCATCACCACCGCAGCGGCCGACTAGCGCGCGCCCTCGGGGCGGCGATCACCGGCCGCCGCGGCCGATGCATCAGATGCTGATGATCCAGCCGTCTGTCAGGCTCGACTGCTGGACGCCCACCAGCACCATCTGGTCGCCGCTGCCGAGGTCGATGAGCACGTCCGCGCCCGACTGACTGACGGTGTACTGGTTGCCCAGCACCAACACCCGGTCGCCCTCGGCGCGGCTGAAGTCGGTCACCCGGTCCAGGCCGGCGCCGGCGAAGGTGTGGAAGAGGTCGGCGCCCGTCCCGCCGCTGAGGGTGTCCGAGCCCCGGTCCCCGGAGACGAAGTCGTCGCCCGCCCCGCCCGAGACGCTGTCGTTGTCCTTGCCGCCCCGCACGACATCGATCCCGTCGCCACCGGAGATGGTGTCGTTGCCCTGGTTGCCGTTCATGATGTCGATGCCCGCACCGCCGTTGGCGGTGTCGGCGCCGGCAAAGCCCGAGACCACATCGTTCAGGGCGGAGCCCGTCAGCTCATCCGCGCCGCCCAGGAACACCGACAGATCGCTGAAGTCCGGCGCGCCCTGGCCGTAAGGCAGAACGAAGTCGGTAATCGAAATCAGCGTCTGGCTGTTGAGGTCGACGCGCAGGCTGGTGAATTCTCCGCCCGTCGGGAAGCCACCCAGCAGAGTGAAGTTGCCGCCGAACACGACGTCGAGCGTGCCGTTGATCAAGCCGGACACCGTCGTCTGCAGCGCCAGTGTCGTGGCGTTCGAGGTGACGATCGTCGTCGCGCCGATCGTCAGGGCCGCGACGTCGTTGAAAGTGACGGTGCTGGAACCTGGATTGTACGAAATCTTGGACAAGAGCTACTCCCACTGGACCGCATGACGCGTCGGGCCGGCCCCCCTTGGGACCGGATCGAGACGCGGATGTCCGCGCCACTGCGTTCAGTGCCTGCGCCGCGCGCTGCGCGCCTCCCCCATTCGGGGGCGCCGCGGCGTCTGTCGGCGGGCTTTTTCGTTTTCCAGCTGTCCTTTTCGCCTTGACGTTCGAAGCCTCTCCATATTTAACAGAAACATTAATTAAGGAGTCGGTTAAATGACGCCGTCGATCGACCCGCTCAGCGCCACGCTCTCGGCTCTGGCCGACCCGACGCGCCGGGCGATCCTGGCGCGGCTGTCGGATGGAGAGGCGACGGTGAACGAGCTGGCGGGGCCCTTTGACATCAGCCTGCCTGCCGTCTCGCGCCACCTGAAGGTGCTGCAGGCTGCCGGCCTGATCACTCGCAGCCGCGAGGCGCAGTGGCGGCCCTGCCGGCTGGAAGCGGGGCCGCTGAAGGACCTCGCCGCCTGGCTCGCGCATTACCGGCGCTTCTGGGAGGGCAGCTTCGACCGGATGGACGCCTACCTCGCAGACCTCACGAAAGGGGATCCCGATGGCCGCAAGCACTGAGCCCGCAGGCATGGGGATCGCGACCCCGCCCGCCCACGCGGCCTCGCTTCCCGACGAGGAGCTGTTCCTGGTCCGCGCCTTCGACGCGCCCGTCTCGCTGGTGTTCAGCCTCTGGTCGGACGTGGAACGCCGGGCGCGGTGGTGGGGCCCGAAGGACTTCACCTGCAGGCGCCTGGAGCAGGATTTCCGCCCCGGCGGCGCTTGGCGCGCGTGCATCGCCTCGGCCGACACCGGCGAGAGCTGGCACGGCGGTGTGTTCCGCGAGATCGAGCAAGACCGGCGCATCGTCTTCACCTTCACCTGGGACACCGGCCCGGCCGGCGGAGTGGAGACCCTTGTCACCGTCACCTTCGCCGAGGAGCAGGGGGCGACCATCCAGACCTTCCACCAGGCCCCGTTCACCAGCGTCGAGCGGCGCGACAGTCACGTCGTTGGCTGGAGCCAGGTGCTCGACCGCCAGCAGGCCTACGCCGAAACCTCTGCCCAAGGAGACAAGCCATGATCACCGTCACCGCCTTCAAGTGGGTGCCGCCGTTCGCCCAGGGCGTCGTTCGCGACCTGCGCGTCCGCTGGGCGCTCGAGGAAGCCGGCATTCCCTACGAGGAGAAGCTGATCGGTCTGGACGACCGGGATACGGCCGCCTACCGCGCCATCCAGCCCTGGGGCCAGGTGCCGGTGATCGAGGAGGATGGCCTCACGCTGTTCGAGACCGGGGCCATCCTGCTGCGGATCGCCGAGCGGTCGCCCGTCCTGTGTCCGGCCGACGATGCGGGCCACGCCAGGATGACGCAATGGGTGCTTGCGGCCCTCAATTCGGTCGAGCCAGCCATCAGCGCGCTGGTCGAGATCGACATCTTCCACACCGACGAGCCATGGGCCAAGGAGCGTCGCCCCGGCGCGGTGGCCTTCCTGAAGCTCAAGCTGGATGCGCTCGCCAAGCGGCTTGCCGGCCGCGAATACCTGGAGGACCGCTTCACCGCCGGCGACCTGATGATGGCGACTGTGCTGCGAAACCTGCGTCACACCGACCTGATCACCGCCGATCCGGTGCTGGGGCCCTACCTGGCGCGGTGTGAGGCGCGGCCCGCGTTCCAGAAGGCGCTGGCCGACCAGCTGGCCGCCTTCGCCGCCCATGAGCCGGTCCCCGAGCCGGCCTGATGGGATGAGCGCGCGCGGCGACGGCAGGGATTGTCGATCGGTCAATCATCCTGACGCCGCCGTTCATCGACGGTTCAAGGCGGAGCTCTGATCCTTGCTGCAGTTGGCGTGTTGCAGGTGAGGGCCATGACCGATCCGAAGTCCCCAGCGTCCCGTCCATCGCCCTGGGCGGTGGCGCTGCTGGTGTTCAGCGCCGCCTTTGCCCTGGTCACGTTGGCGCTGGTCTCGACGGGTTATACGCCGTTCTAGTCTAGGTCGCGGGCGTCAGCGGCTTGACCAGCAGTATCGTGGTCAGTCCACTGTTCCATTCCTCGTCCGGATACCGGCCGGCCTCCACGTAGCCGCGCTTGGCGTAAAACGCCTGGCTGCGCACGTTGAAGGTGTCCGTTTCCAGTCTAGCTGCGGCGAAGCCCGCTCGCGCGATCTCGCGTTCGGCCAGGTCCATCAACTGGCCGCCGATCCCGCTCCGGGCATCGGCGGCCCGCACGTGCAGGGCGTTGACGAAGTCGCCCTCCCAGTCGACGAGTCCGACCACCTCGCCGGCCCGCTCGGCGACCCAGAATGCCAGCCCCCGCGCGGCGACATAGGCGCTCGGCCGATCCTCGTCGCGGACCGCGCGGGCGGCGGCGGGCGTGAGCTGCGGAAGCCAGGTGCTCTGCAGGGTGTCCTGCAGCACCGCCTTCAGCGCCTCGGCGTCGGCCGGCCGGGCCGCGCGCAGGATGACTTGGGCATGCATCCGCGCACGCTAGCCATGGCGGCGCTTCAGCGCTACGTCACGCCGGTCGCCGTGGCCCTTTCGCCATCGCTAGCAACGGGGGAGCTACCCACATGAAAATCCGCATGGCCGCCGCGATCGGCGTGATGGCCCTCGCTGCCCCGGCCGCCGCACCCGCCCACTTCATCCTGCAGGAACCGAAGTCGGCGATTGTGGAGAACGTGCTGGGTGATCCTCAGAAAGCGGAACCGTGCGGCGTCACGGCCGAGAAGCCGGGCACGCCGACCGGCGCTGTCACGGAACTCAAGGGCGGCTCGATGCTGCACATCAAGGTCAAGGAGACCATCTATCATCCGGGCTACTACCGCCTCGCGCTGTCGGTCCTGGACCGCGCGGAGCTGCCGGGCGATCCGGAGGACACGACCCGTGATACGCCACGCGGTCCGTGGTCGGTCTCCGGCAAGATAGACAAGAACCCCAAGCCGCCGGTGCTCGTCGACGGCCTCTGGGAGCATCGGACGCGCCCGACCACGGAGTTCGAGACCGATGTTCGGATCCCGAACATCAACTGCGACCACTGTACGCTCCAGGTGCTCCAGTTCATGGAGGATCACGGCGTCAATAACCCCGGCCGATTCAGCTACCACCACTGCGCCGACCTGAAGATCACGGCTGACCCGACGATGGCGATCGACAAGGGCTGGCCGGGACAAGGCAAGTCAAAGGGCAAGGCGAAAGCCAAGAACTGACCCTGAAGCCTTGGCCATGACGGACCTCTTTGCGCCCCTGACCTTCCTGCGCGGCCCGGCCATGGCCAACCGCCTGATGCTGTCGCCGATGACCAGCGACCAGGCGTTGCCGGACGGGCGGGTGACAGAGGACGAGGTGCGCTGGCTGGACATGCGCGCCGCGGGCGGCTTTGGCGGGGTGATGACCTCGGCCTCCTACGTCCAGGCCCAGGGCAAGGGCGGCCAGGGCCAGACCGGCATCTGGTCGGACGACCACGTGGAAGGACTGTCGGGGCTGGCCCGCACGATCAAGTCGCACGGACGTTTGGCGGCTCTGCAGTTGCATCACGCCGGCTACCGCGCGTCGCGGCGATCGGTGCCGCAGCCCGTGGGGCCGTCCGATGATCCCGAGAGCGGCTCGCGGGGCCTGACCACCGCCGAGGTCGAGCAACTCGTGGAAGACTTCGTCGCAGGCGCCCGACGGGCGGAGCAAGCGGGGTTCGATGGCGTCGAGCTGCATGGCGCCCACGGCTACCTGCTGGCCCAGTTCCTGTCGGCGGAGGACAACCGGCGCACCGATCGCTACGGCGGCAGCCTGGAGAACCGCGCCCGGCTGACCCTCGAGATCATCGATGGCGTACGCCGGACCTGCCGGACCGATTTCCAGTTAGGACTGCGCCTCTCGCCGGAGCGCTACGGCATGAGGCTGGGAGAGGTGCGCGACCTAGCCGCCGAGGTCATGGCCGGTGGCGAACTCGACTGGCTGGACCTGTCCCTCTGGGACGCCAACAAGGCCCCCGTCGAGGCCGGATTCCAGGAGCGCCCGCTGTTCGCGTGGTTCACCGACCTGCCGCGTCACGGGGTGCGGCTGGGGGTGGCCGGCAAGATCATGACGCCGGTGGTGGCGGCCGGACTGCTGGAAGCGGGCGCAGACTTCGTGCTGATCGGGCGAGCCGCCATCCTGCACCACGACTGGCCGATGCGCGCCAGGCGGGACCCGGGCTTCGAGCCCGCATCCCTGCCGGTCAGCGCCGAGCACCTCGCAAGCGAGGGGCTCGGCGCCCGGTTCATCCGCTACGTGGCGACCTTCGACAACTTCGTCATCCCGGCCTGACGGCGCGGCTTAGGCGCGGCGGGCCCGGACCAGGCCGACGATGAACAGCAGCAGGATCGCGCCCACGGTGGCCACGATCAGGCTGGGGATGACGCCCGACCCGATGCCGAGGTTCAGGGTCGTGGCCAGGAAGCTGCCCAGGAACGCACCCACGACGCCGACGACCAGGTTCATGAGCAGCCCGTGGTTGCGCCGCATGACCTTCTCCGCGATCCAGCCGGCCAGGATGCCGATCAGGATTGCGCCGATAATCCCAACACCACTCATCTCGCTTCTCCTCCAATACGTGGGAGCCGAAATGCCGGAGTCGCAGGGAAGTTGCATGGCGCCGCTGGCTCGGCATAGCGGGGGTGTGGTCGGCGTACGAAACGGCTAAGCTCGACGGAACAAAGCTCAAGCTTGGACGCTCGGTCTCGCATGAAGTCCCTGCCGAACATCCTCACCGGCTCGCGCCTGATCATGGCGCTGTTCATGTTCGTGGCGTTCGCGGCCGCGGCTGGGGCAGTGCCCTACTTCTCCAACCGCCTTGAGCCGGACCAGCAGTTCGCGCTGCAGCGCTGGGCGGTCTACGCCTTCGTCCTGGCCGCTGTGACCGACTTCTTCGACGGCTGGCTCGCGCGAAAGCTGGATGCGGAAAGCGTCTGGGGCGCGATCCTCGACCCGATCGGCGACAAGGTGCTGGTCTGTGGCGCCATCCTCGGCCTGCTGACGCTGGGGCCGCAGCCGTATGTCGTCCTGCCGGCGGGCCTGATCCTCTTCCGCGAGTTCACCGTCAGCGCCCTGCGCGAAGTGGGCGCCGCCAAGGGCGTGAAGCTGCCGGTCACCCTGCTGGCCAAGTGGAAGACCACCCTGCAGCTCACGGCGCTGACGATGGAGTTGGTGGTGGCGGCCTGGGGCGCCTTCAGCCTCCCGGACGGCACCCAATTCCGCGAAGGATTCGAGTGGGCGGCGCATGGCCTCTTCTGGGTCGCCGCGGTCGTCACCGTGATCACTGGCTGGCAGTACTGGACGCAGACCCGCAAGGCGCTGGCCTAGCGATCTACGCGCCGCTCACGACATCGGATTGGCCGAAGGCGAAGGCTCCGGAAGGGGGATGAACTCCTCGTGGTCGGCGTCGGGGAGCTTCATGCGCCCGGCGCGCCAGTCGGCCTTGGCTTGCTCCAGGCGGTCCTTGGACGAGGAGACGAAATTCCACTCGATGAAGCGCGGACCGACGGGCTCGCCGCCCAACAGCATGACCGTAGCCGCGGTCACGGCAGTGATCGGGACCGGCCTGCCCGGCGCGAATACGATCATCTGCCCGGGCTGGAAGCGGCGGCCGTCTATCTCGACCTCGCCCTGCGCCACATAGGCCGCCCGTTCCGGATACTCCGCCGGGAGTTCGGCCGTGGCGCCGGCGCCCAGCCGCCAATGCAGGTAGAACAAGGGCGACAGGGTCCTGACCTTGGCTTCCGCTCCAAACGCCCTGCCGGCGATCAGCCGCGCCCAGACCCCGGCGTCCTCGAACGTGGGCAGGTCCGCCGGGCCATGGTTGGCGAAGGACGGATCGGTCTCTTCCATCGCCGTCGGCAACGCCACCCACGCCTGGATGCCATGCATGGTTCCGCCCTCGGCGCGCAGGGTCTCGAAACGCTCGGAGTGGGTGATGCCCGAGCCGGCGGTCATCCAGTTGACCTCGCCCGGATGGATTGCCTGGGTGACGCCCGTCGAGTCTCGATGGGTGATCTCGCCGGCGAACAGGTAGGTGACGGTCGACAGCCCTATGTGCGGATGCGGCCGGACATCGACGGTGCGCGGGAAGCCCGGCTGGAAGGCCGCGGGGCCCATGTGATCGAAGAACACGAATGGCCCGACCATCCTGTGCTTGGCGTAGGGCAGGACGCGGCCGACCTCGAAACCGCCGAGGTCCTTGCGCCGCTGGTCGATGATCAGTTCGATCATGGTCGCTTCTTCTGCAACCGAGGTTAGCGCCGGCGGCGACCGGCGTCATCCTCCTCTACTCCGAGAACGGATGCGGCAGGGGCCCGGAGCGGAACAGGATGACCGGGTTCTCGTCGTAGTCGCCCATCTCGGTGTCGGCCGTGGCTGAGAACGCCACAACGGCGGGCCGCAGCGGGCCCAGCCGCTCGGCCTTGCGCCGGGCCTCCTCGGCGGTCTTGCAGCCAACCTGCTGCTCGGCCTTCAGCGACTTGCCGCGCCCGGCCTTGTAGGACTGGACGATGTAGACGGTTTCCTTGGCCATGGACCCTTCACGCGCCGGTTCGGCGGCGGGGTCAATGGCGCGCCGTTGGCTTCACCCCGGCGAGATCCTCT
>NZ_CADEGK010000129.1:0-1208 GCF_902826855.1 uncultured Phenylobacterium sp.
GCGAGGCGGTCTGCGCCGTGGTCCAGCCCTATCCCGACGTGACTCTGGACGAGGCCTCGGTGAGAGCCTGGGCGCGCGGCAAGATGGCGGGCTACAAGGTCCCGAAGAAGGTCGACCTGGCCACCGAACTGCCGCGCGAGGACTCCGGCAAGATCTTCAAGCGCAAGCTGCGCGAGCCCTACTGGGAGGGCCTGGAGCGGCGGATCTAGGCCGCCTCGGCCTCCGAGGGCATCCGCTCGGTGTCGACGGACGCCTGCATCGCCGGCGCGTAGCGGGGCCCCGTGACGGTCTCCCCGTTCACCGTGGCGTCCACCCGGGCGATGATCTCGGGCGAAAGCCTGATGTCCGCCGCCGCCGCATCGTCGCGCATGTGGGCCGGGTTCGTGGTGCCGGGGATGGGGATGAGGTCGTCGCCCTTGTGCAGCAACCACGCCAAGCAGAGTTGGGCGGTCGTGCAGCCGGCCGATCGGGCGATGTCCGCGAACGCCGCATAGAGCTTCACGTTGGCGGCCAGCGCGGCGCCCTGGAAGCGCGGCATGCCACGCCGGAAGTCGTTCTCTTCGAGCTTGGCAGGGTCCTGCCCTTCTCCGGCCAGGAAGCCGCGGCCGACCGGCGAGAAGGCCACGAAGGCGACGCCCAGCTCGCGGCAGGCGTCCAGCACCGCGATCTCCGGGTTGCGGGTCCACGGCGAGTACTCGGTCTGCAGGGCCGCGATCGGGTGCGTGGCGTGGGCGCGACGCAGGGTGGGGGCGGAAACCTCCGAGAGGCCGATGCTGCGGATCTTGCCGGCCGCGACGAGGTCGGCGAGGGCGCCCACGCTCTCCTCGATCGGCACCTGTCGGTCCCAGCGGTGCAGGTAGTAGAGGTCGATCACGTCGGTCTTGAGCCGGCGCAGGCTGACGTCGCAGAGCGCCTTGATCGTCTCCGGCCGGCCGTCGATGCCGCGCTGGGTCCCGGTGGCGTCGGTGATGCCGCACTTGGAGGCCAGCACGATCTTGTCACGGTGCGGGCTCAGCACCTCGCCCACCAGGGTCTCGTTGTGGCCGAGCCCATACACGGCGGCTGTGTCGAAGAAGGTGTAGCCGGCGTCGAGCGCGCCCAGCAGCACCTGCTCGGCCTGCTCGCGCGGCGGCGGGCTGCCATAGGCGTGGCTGAGGCTCATGCAGCCCAGCCCGATGGCGGAGACCTCGAACTGACCGATCCGGCGC
>NZ_CADEGK010000129.1:1308-13610 GCF_902826855.1 uncultured Phenylobacterium sp.
AGGCGGCCTTGGCCCAGGCGGCGTCGAACCACGGGACCAGGCGGGCGATGGCCTCCTCGATCTCCGCCGTCGAGACGGCGAAGCTGAGGCGGATGAAGCGATGGCCGTCGACGGGATCGAAGTCGATGCCCGGGGCGGTGGCGACGCCGGTGTCCAGCAGGAGCTGTCTGCAGAAGCTCAGGCTGTCGTCGGTCAGCCGGCCAACGTCGGCGTAGATGTAGAAGGCGCCGTCCGGCGGGGCGATCCTCTCCAGCCCCAGGCGCGGCAGGGCCTCCAGCAGGAGTTCCCGGTTCCTGCGATAGGCCGCCACATGGCCCTCCAGCTCATCGCGGCTGTCCATCGCCACGAGGGCGGCGTGCTGCGCGAGCGACGGCGCGGTGAGGAACAGGGCGCCCATGTAGGCCACCGCGCGCGACGCCTCGGCCGGCGGCACGACCAGCCAGCCCAGCCGCCAGCCGGCCATGCTGAAGTACTTGGAGAAGCTGTTCACGACGATGGCGTCGGGCGCGAACTCCAGCATCGAGCGCGTCGGCTCGGCGTAGGTGAGGCCGTGGTAGATCTCGTCGGAGACGATGCGGATGCCGCGCTCGGCGCAGACCTTGGCGATCGCCGCGAGCTCGGCGGCGGGGATGATCGTGCCGGTGGGGTTGGCGGGACTGGCCAGGATGACGCCGGCGGGGGCCGGATCCAGCGCAGCCAGGGTCGCGGCGGTGAGCTGGAAGCGGGTCTCGGGGCCGCAGGCGATCTCCAGCGGCACAAGGTTCAGCGCCTTGGCGGTGTTGCGGTAGGCGACGTAGCCGGGCCGCGCCATGGCGATCACGTCACCGGGCCGGAAGGTCGCCGAGAGCGCGATCACCAGGGCCGGCGAGGCGCCGCAGGTGAGCGTGATCTGGCCGGGCTTCACCTCGACGCCGTAGGCCTCGGCGTAGTGGCGGCAGATGCGGGCCTTGAGCGGCGCGCTCTCCCAGTAGCCCAGGGGCTCGGCGTCCAGCACCGCGTGCGCTGCGGCGATGGCGGCCCTGGGCGCGCCGGTCGAGGGCTGGCCGAACTCCATGTGCAGGATGTGGCGGCCTTCCGCCTTCAGCCGGTGGGCGAGCCCGCTGATCGAGATGGCGTGGAAGGGATCGACTTTCGCCGTCATGCTTCCGCCCTAGCCGATGCGGGCGGCCAACGCCATAAGGCGGGCGCGACCGAGGGGGACCCAGACGTGGCTTCGAGCGACAGCGCAGGCAGCGCCTCCAACCGCCGGGTGCTGGCCGCCAGCCTGGTGGGCACGGCGGTGGAGTTCTACGACTTCTACATCTACGCCACGGCCGCCTCGCTGGTGTTCGGCTCGCTGTTCTTCCCCAAGTCGTCGGAGTCGGCGCAGCTGATGCAGAGCTACGCGACCTTTGCGCTGGCCTTCTTCGCGCGGCCCGTGGGCGCGGCGTTCTTCGGCCACTTCGGCGACCGGATCGGGCGCAAGTCGACCCTGGTGGCCTCGCTGATGCTGATGGGCGGCTCGACGCTGTTGATCGCCTTCCTGCCGACCTACGCGATGGTGGGCTGGGTGGCGCCGGCGCTGCTCTGCCTGCTGCGGTTCGGCCAGGGCTTCGGCCTGGGCGGCGAGTGGGGCGGGGCGACGTTGCTGGCGGTGGAGAACGCGCCGCCGGGCTGGCGGGCGAGGTTCGGGATGTTCCCGCAGCTGGGCGCGCCGGTGGGATTCATCGCGGCCAACGGGCTGTTCCTGATCCTGGGGCTCATCCTGTCGGCGGAGGACTTCAAGGCCTGGGGCTGGCGGCTGCCGTTCCTGGCCAGCGCCATCCTGGTGGGCCTGGGCCTGTGGGTGCGTCTGCGGATCGGCGAGACGCCGGCGTTCCAGAAGGTGGCGGCCGAGGACGGGACCACCCACGTGCCGATGGCCGAGGTGCTGAAACGCCATCCGGGCGCCCTGCTGGGCGGGACGTTCGCCGTCGTGGCCTGTTTCGCGATCTTCTACCTCTCGACGGCGTTCGCGCTGGGTTATGGAACCACGGCGCTGGGCTACAGCCGCGAGACGTTCCTCTCGGTGCAGCTGGGGGCGATCCTGTTTCTCGCGGTGGGGATCATCGCGGCCGGCTACTGGGCCGACGCGCGCAACCCGCGCCGGGTGCTGATGTGGGGCTGCGTCGGGACCGTCGCCATCGGCGCGGTGATGGGCCTGATGATGGGCTCTGGCTCCCTGGTGCTGATCTGGGCCTGGCTGGCGGCGGCGCTCCTGACCATGGGCTTCGTCTACGGGCCGCTGGGCGCGTTCCTGCCCAGCCTCTTCCCGCCCCGGGTGCGCTACACGGGCGTCTCCATGGCCTTCAACGTCGGCGGCATCCTGGGCGGCGGCCTGGCGCCGATCGCCGCCCAACTGCTGGCCGACCGCGGCGGGCTTGCGCCGGTGGGCGCCTACCTCGCCGCGGCCGCGACGCTCAGCCTGATCGGCCTGGCGAGCCTGAAGCCGCGCTACGCCGACTAGGACTTGGCCGGCGCGGGCGGGGTGTAGATCTCGATGGGGTTGCCCTCGGGGTCGGCGAAGAAGTAGGCGCCGGGGGCGACGAGCCGGGTGGGAACGCCTTCCTTGACCAGGTGCTCGGAGAGCGCCTTGGAGTCCGGGACGATGAGGATCAGGCGGCCGGCGGTGCTCGGGCCGGGCTTGCGCTCGGGCGAGGCCAGCAGGGCCAGGATCGGCCCGGAGCCGCGCTCGCCGAAGGCCATGATGTACTCGAAGACCTTGCCTTCGCGGCTGTAGACGCCGACCTGCTTCATGCCGAGCTTGTCGGCATACCAGGCCTTCTGGGCCTCCAGGGCCATGACGTTCCAGCCCCAGCCCGAGATCACCTTGGGCGCGATGGCGGCGGGCGGCGGCGCGGCGAGCGCCGTGCCGGCCAGCATGGCGGCCGCCAGGGCGATGGCGATGGTCTTCATGTGTGGTTCCCTCTCCTCAGACCGGCGTTTCGCCGGCCACCGTTGTTCTGTGCATGACGCGGCGATGGCCGTCGTAGCCGCCCATGGCGTTGTGCATGGTGCAGCGGTTGTCCCAGATCAGCACCATGCCTTCGCGCCAGACGTGGCGGTAGATGAACTGGTCCTGGGTCATGTGCTGGTAGAGGCCGGCCAGCAGGGGGGCGGCCGCGTTCGGCGCCATGCCCTCGATCCCGACCGTATAGACCGGCGAGATGAAGAGCGCCTTGCGGCCGGTCACGGGATGCGTTCGCACCAGCGGATGGACGCAGGTCTTATCGGCCTCGGGGCTGACGATGATCGGCATCGAGCGTTGGTCCAGCTCGCGGGCGTACTGGCTCTTGGGGCCATAGGCGCGGCTGGCCGAGTGCACCGCCTTCATGGGGGCCAGTTGCGCCTTGGTGGCCTCATCGAGCGCGTCGTAGGCCCGCGCGGCGTCGCAGAACAGGGTGTCGCCGCCCACCGGCGGGATGACCTCCGAGCGCAAGATCGTGGCCGCGGGCGGCGCGGCCTGGAAGCTCCAGTCGGAGTGCCAGGCGCCTCCAAACGGGCTGAGGGTCTCGTCCGGTTCGCGGCGCACCTCCAGCACGTTGGGGTGGCCGGGCATGGGGGCGACGTAGGGATCGTCGCCGAACGGGCCGATCTGCAGGGTGAAGGCCTCGAGTTCGTCCAGACTCAGCGGCTGATTGGGAAAGCTCAGCACCGCGTGGCGCGCCCAGGCCGTCCTCACCTCCCCCAGCGTCGCCGCGTCCAGCGGGCGCGACAGGTCGGCCCCGGTGACCTCCGCGCCGAACCCGTGCGCCCGCGGCTTCACCGTGATCGTGCGATAGGCAGCTTCCGCGACCGGCGACATAGGCGTTCTCCCTTCCGCTAGGTGACATGAAACACCTGTTTGCGTCACGCCCGGCAAGCCTGTAATCGGCCAGACTATGGCCGCTTTCGACACCCTTGAAGACAAGCTGATCACCCTGAAGCCCGAGCGCGAGATCAATGCGCGCGAGCACTTCGGAGTCGATTTCGATTTCAAATGCCCGGCCTTCGCCGAGCGCGACAGTCACGTGCCGGACATCGATCCGGCGTACAAGTTCGACCCCGAGACGACGCGGGCGCTGCTGGCCGGCTTCGCCCACAATCGCCGGGTGATGATCCAGGGCTATCACGGCACCGGCAAGTCGACCCACATCGAGCAGGTGGCCGCCCACCTGAACTGGCCGCTGATCCGGGTGAACCTGGACAGCCACGTCAGCCGCATCGACCTGGTCGGCAAGGACGCCATCGTCCTGAAGGACGGCAAGCAGATCACCGAGTTCCGGGAAGGCATGCTGCCCTGGGCGATCCAGCGGCCGATCGCCCTGGTGTTCGACGAATACGACGCCGGCCGCCCGGACGTGATGTTCGTGATCCAGCGGGTGCTGGAGGCGCAGGGCAAGCTGACCCTGCTCGACCAGAACCGGGTGATCCAGCCGAACCCCTGGTTCCGGTTGTTCTCGACCACCAACACGATCGGCCTGGGCGACACCACGGGGCTCTATCACGGCACGCAGCAGATCAACCAAGGCCAGATGGACCGCTGGTCGATCGTCACCACGCTGAACTACCTCAGCCACGACGTGGAGGCCGAGATCGTGCTGGCCAAGAGCCCGTCGTACCAGACGGCCGAGGGCAAGCGGACGATCAACGCGATGGTCCGCGTGGCCGACATGACCCGCAACGCCTTCATGAACGGCGACATCTCCACGGTCATGAGCCCGCGCACGGTGATCACCTGGGCCCAGAACGCCGAGATCTTCGGCGGCGACGTGGGCCTGGCCTTCCGGATGACCTTCCTGAACAAGTGCGACGAGCTGGAGCGCGGCACCGTCGCCGAGTTCTACCAGCGCGCGTTCGGGAGCGATCTACCGGAAAGCACGGCCAGGGTGCGGGTGGCCTAGGCGCCGCAGGCACGAAAAGACGAACCGCGAAGGTCACGAAAACCACGAAGAGCGCGCCGGGGAGCCTGGGCCGCTCCGGGTCGCTCGGCGTTTTCGTGTCTTGCTGGTTCATTCTTGAAGGCGCTTCGCGCCGTCAGCGGTCACGCCAACGCGAGATCCATCGCCGCCAGCTCCGCCAGGGCGGCCTCTTCGTCGTCCATCGGACGCACGACTGTTCAGCCAAACGCCGTAAATGACGCGATCAGGGCCCGTTGACTCCGCGGGGGGCGGTCGGTCAGTTTAGAGTTGACTCAAAATTCGACGCCCGGCGGGTAAGCTGGGCCGGGAGGAACCATGAACGACGTAAGCCCGATCCATAAGGACCTCGATTTCGATCCGGAGGCCCTGCGCCAGAAGTACCAGGCCGAGCGCGACAAGCGGCTGCGGCCGGAGGGGAACGACCAGTACGTCGAGGTGAAGGGCAAGTTCGCCCACTACCTGGACGACCCCTATGTGAAGCGCGAGGAGCGCGCCCCGCTGACCGATCAGGTCGACGTGGCGATCATCGGCGCCGGGTTCGGCGGCCTCCTGGCCGGGGCGCGGCTACGCGAGGCTGGCGTCAAGGACATCCGCGTCATCGAGGCGGGCGGCGACTTCGGCGGCACCTGGTACTGGAACCGCTATCCTGGCGCCCAGTGCGACATCGAGAGCTACTGCTACCTGCCGCTGGTGGAGGAGCTGGGCTACATGCCGAAGGAGAAGTACTCCTTCGCGCCCGAGATCTACGAGCACTCCCAGCGCATCGCCAAGCACTACAACCTCTATGAGAACGCCGCTTTCCAGACCCGGGTGACCGGCATGACCTGGGACGACAAGACGGCGCTCTGGACCATCACCACCGACCGCGGCGACGCCATGAAGGCGCGCTTCGTGATCAGCTGCACAGGCCCGCTCAACCGGCCGAAGCTGCCCTCGATCCCGGGCATCGACACGTTCAAGGGCCACACCTTCCACACCAGCCGCTGGGACTACGAGTACACCGGCGGCAACCACCAGGGCGGCCTGACCAAGCTCCGCGACAAGCGGGTGGCGATCATCGGCACCGGCGCGACGGCGATCCAGTCGGTGCCGTTCCTGGGCGAGTACGCCAAGCAGCTCTACGTCTTCCAGCGCACGCCTTCGAGCGTGGACCTGCGCGGCAACAAGCCCACCGACGTCGATTGGTTCAAGACCCTGAAGCCGGGCTGGCAGCGCGAGCGCCGGCTGAACTTCAACAACATGGTCACCGGCCAACCGGTCGAGGAGGACATGGTCCAGGATGGCTGGACCGAGATCTTCCGCACCCTGGCCGCGGGCTTCGCCCTGGGCGCCGGCGAGAAGTTCTCCATGGAAGACGGCGCCCTGGGCGCCGAGATCGCCGACTTCAAGAAGATGAACCAGGTCCGTCGGCGGGTGGACGACACGGTGAAGAACCCCGAAGCGGCCGAGAAGCTGAAGCCCTGGTATCGCCAGATGTGCAAGCGGCCGACCTTCAACGACGACTTCCTGCCGACCTTCAACCGCCCGAACGTGGAGCTGGTCGACACCTCCGAAGGCAAGGGCGTGGAGCGGATCACCGAGAAGGGCCTGATCGCCAACGGCGTCGAGTACGAGGTCGACTGCATCATCTTCGCCACCGGCTTCGAGGTGGGCACGTCCTGGTGGCGGCGTCAGGGCTACGACCCGGTCGGCAAGGGCGGCGTCAAGCTCAGCGAGCACTGGGGCGAGGGGATGAAGACCCTGCACGGGTTCTTCAGCCACAACTTCCCGAACTACTTCCTGATGGGCATGTCGCAGAACGGCGGGTCGGTGAACCTGACCCACGTGCTGGACGACCAGGCGCAGCACATCACCTGGCTGATCGGCGAGGTCGAGAAGCGCCAGAAGCGCTACCTGGAGCCCACCGCCGAGGCCGAACATGAGTGGGTCGAGGAGTTGCGCAAGCTGGCCGTCATGAACACCAGCTTCCTGGAGGCCTGCACCCCCGGCTACTACAACGCCGAGGGCAAGATCGGACAAGGCGGCGGGATGGGCTTCCCCCAGACCTACACGCCCGGCGCCGGGGCCTTCAACGCCCTGCTGGCCAAGTGGCGCGAGAACACGGACATGCCGGGGCTCACCCTGGGCTGATGCGTCTGGCGAGCGGGGTGGCCGATGAGCCTCGGCATCACCCCGCTCGACTGACCCGGCGTGAAGGATGTTGCTTAGCGTCCGCCGTCGGCGCTCGGGTCCTGCCTGCGCCGCGGCGGGAGGCGTGCGATGGAAGACCCGCAGGTCGGCTATGAGCGACGGGGACCGCTCGGCGTCATCCGGCTCGAGCGGCCGGAGGCGCTGAACGCCCTCACTTATCCGATGATCGCCGGGGTGGAGCGGCTGGCCCTGGCGGCCGAGGCCGACCCGGCGGTGACGGCGCTGTGCATCACCGGCGCCGGCCGTGGATTCTGCGCCGGGATCGACATGGCGTCGCTGGCCGAAAGCACCCGCAGCGGCCCACCGAAGACCGCCGCGGCGGCGGACGGCGGCTCGAGGAACCCGGCGCTGTTCAGCTTCCTGCTCAAGATTTCCAAGCCGGTGATCGCGGCGATCAACGGCCCGGCGGCCGGCGGCGGCTTCGTGCTGGCCATGATGTGCGACCTGCGCTTCATGGCTGAGGAGGCTTCGCTCACCACGGTCTTCACCAAGCGCGGCCTGATCGCCGAACATGGGACGAGCTGGCTGCTGCCGCGGATGGTGGGCCTGTCGCGCGCCATGGACCTGCTGTGGAGCTCGCGCCGGGTCGATGGGGCCGAGGCCTACCGGCTGGGCTTCGCCGACCGGCTGGTCCCCGGCGAGGGGCTCATGGCCGCGGTGGAGGCCTATGCGGCCGACCTGGCGGCCAATGTCTCGCCGCGCGCGCTGGCGGTCATCAAGGCCCAGCTGCACCGCGACCTGGAGGCCGGCTTCGACGCCGCGGCCCGCGACGCCGCGGACCTGATGACCGACGCCCTTGCCCACCCCGACGCCGCCGAGGGCGCCCAGTCGTTCATCGAGCGACGCCCGCCCCGCTTTGCCCCATGGACAGGAGACCGATGATGCGGACCGAACACGAGACCCTGAAGGTCAGCCGCGACGGCCCGGTCATGACCGTGGCGCTGAACCGGCCGGCCAACCGCAACGCCATCGGCGGCGCGATGATGGCCGAGCTCTATGCGGTGATCTCCGAGATCGCGGTGGACACCACGGTGCGCGTGCTGGTGCTGCGCGGCGAAGGGGCGGACTTCTGTCCCGGCGCGGACGTGAAACACTACGGCGGCGCGGACTCGGCGCCGCGCGCCCCCGGCTGGTCGCCGCTGCACGAGTTCCAGATCCCGGTGATGCTGCACGAGATGCCGGCGGTGACGATCGCGGCGATCAGCGGCGCCTGCGCCGGCGCCGGGTTCGGCTGGGCCTGCGCCTGCGACCTGCGGATCGCCTCTGAGACGGCGAAGTTCAACTCGGCGTTCCTGGATGTGGGCGTGGCCGGCGACATGGGCGGGCCCTGGACGCTGCCCAGGATCCTGGGCGCGGCCAAGGCGCGCGAGCTCTACTTCATGCCCGGCAAATTCGACGCCGCCGAAGCCCTGCGCATCGGCCTGGTCTCCAGGGTCAGCGCGATCGACGCCTTCGAGGCCGACCTGGACGCGCTGACGGCCCGACTGGCGCGCGCGGCGCCGCTGGCGCTCACCGCCATGAAGGCCAACTTCCTGGCGGCGGAGAAGGTGGGCTTCGCCGACTTCATCGCCCTGGAATCCGAGAAGCACACCCGGCTCTTCCAGAGCCAGGACACCACCGAGGCGTTCCGCGCCTTCGTCGAGAAGCGCGCGCCCGTTTTCCACGGCCGCTGAAGGAGATAGCGAAATGCGTGTCAGGCAAGTGGCGCTCGTCGCCGGGGACCTCGATCGCGTCACCGACGGGCTGAACACCGCCTTCGGGCTCAAGGTCGCCTACAACGATCCGGGCGTCGGCCATTACGGGCTGAAGAACGCGGTGCTGCCGGCGGGCGCGGCCTTTATCGAGGTCGTCGAGCCGGTCCGCGACGACGCCTCGGCCGGGCGCTACCTGAAGCGCCGCGGCGGCGAGGCCGCGGGCTACATGGTGATCCTGCAGTGCGCCGATGCGCCCGCCGAACAGGCCCGCGCCGAGGCGCTGGGCGTGCGTGTCGTCGATCAGATCGACCGGCCCTACTACTACTGCGCGCACTTCCACCCCGCGGACTTCGGCGGGATGCTGGTGTCCTTCGACCAGCAGCGCACCGAGACTGACCCGCTCAAGGACGGCGGCGACTGGATGCCGGCCGGGCCGGACTGGGCCAAGGCCCAGGCCGACGCGGTGGACGACATCACCGCCGTGGTGATGTCGGCCGCAGATCCGCTGGCGCTGGCGCGGCGGTGGTCGGAGCTGATCGGGCGGCCGCTGGACCCCGACGATCCGCTACGCCTGCCGCTGGACCGCGGCGAGGTGCGGTTCGTGGCCGGCGGCGAAGGCGCGGCGACGGCGATCGAGGGCCTGGACGTGGCGGTGACGGACCCGGAGGCGGTGCTGAGCAAGGCCAAGGCGGCCGGGCTGGAGATGGCCAATGGCGGCGTGCGCATCGGCGGCGTGGTGATGCGTCCGACGGCGGTGGCCCGATGAGCCTCGATCCAGCCCTCAGGGCTTCGCTGACGATCCCGGCGATCTGCGCGCCGATGTTCCTGGTCACCGGGCCGGCGCTGGTGCGCGAGGCCTGCCTGGCCGGGGTGGTCGGCGGCCTGCCGCGGCAGAACGCCCGCAGCCTCGAGGAGTTCGAGGGCTGGCTGAAGGCCGTCTCAGAGGCGCTGAAGGCGGCGCGGGGGCGCGATCCCAAGCGGCGGATCGCGCCCGTGGCGGTGAACTATCCGACGCGGATGCCCGAGGACGAGCTGAAGGCCAATATGGCGCTCTGCGAGAAGTACGGCGTCGACATCATCATCAGCGTGGGCGGCGATCCGACCGAGCTGATCGGCCGGGTGCACGGCTTCGGCGGCAAGGTGTTCCACGACATCACCAGCCTGCGCTTCGCCGAGAAGGCGATCGCGGCGGGCGCCGACGGGCTGAACTGCATCGGGGCCGGCGGCGGCGGGCACTCGGGCACCATCAGCCACCTCGCGCTGATCCCGCGGATCCGGGCGATGTACGACGGGGTGATCGTGATGGCCGGCGCCGTCTCAACCGGGGCGGTGATCCGCGCCGCCGAAGTGCTGGGCGCCGACCTGGCCTACCTGGGCACCCGCTTCATCGCCACCAAGGAGGCGGACGCGCCGGAGGAGTACAAGGAGCTGCTGGTCAGCCAGACCTCCGGCGACCTGATGTACACCGGCGACGTGGCCGGCGTGCCGGCCAACTGGATGACGGAATCGATCCGCCGCGTCGGGATGGACCCGGAGAACCTGCCCAAGCCGCTGGGCCGCGGCATGCGCCACGACCATCTTCCGGAGGGCGTGACGCCCTGGAAGAACCTGTGGAGCGCGGGCCAGGGCGTCGATCTGATCAACGACGTGCCCAGCGTCGCCGAGCTGGTGGCGCGGCTGCGGGCCGAATACGTGGCGGCGTGCGAGACGCCCAGCTTCGTCGACGCGGCGCGGGAAGCCGCAGGGGTGGCTTGACCTCCGAAGCGTAGGGACGAACAGTAGGCGCACACCGCCTTCGCCAGAGCGTGCCCGCTTCCCTGTCCGGGGCGCGAGGTGGTGTGCATCCCTATTGCCTGGAGGCCCCCATGCGGATGGCGCTTGCCCTGACGTTCGGCCTGTTGAGCGCGCCAGCCGCGCTGTCGCAGGAACCACCCTCAGCCATCCCCCCTGAGGCGCTCGCGGCCGCGCGGCGGCCGGTGGTGCTGACGCTGCCCGGCATGGACGCGGTCCAGGTGACCAGGGACCTGCGCTACACGTCTCTGCCCGAGGGGCGGCTCGCGATGGACGTCTACCGACCGGCGGGCCTGGCGGCGGGCGAGCGGCGCCCGGCGGTGATCTACATCCACGGCGGCGTACCCCCCGGCGCGCCGGCCAAGGAGATGGGGGTCTACCAGTCCTACGGGCGCCTCGCGGCGGCGCAGGGCTGGGTCGGCGTGACCTTCACCCACCGCCTGGGGTTCCCGAAGACGATGATCGCCGAGGGGGCGGCCGATGTGGCCAGCGCCGTGGCCTATGTGCGGTCGCACGCGGCGGAGCTGAACGTGGACGTCGACCGGCTGTGCCTGGCCGCCTATTCCGCCGGCGGTCCGATGCTGTCGCCGTTCCTGAAGGATGCGCCGGCCTATGTGCGTTGCCTGGTGGCCTACTATCCGATCCTGGACATCGAGAACTCGGCGGCGCACAGGGCGGCCGAGACGCCACAGACGCTGGCGGCGCATTCGCCGCTGCGCCAGCTGGCGGCGCCGGGACGCAAGCCGCCGCTGTTCCTGGCCCGCGCCGGCGGTGACGAGATTCCGGACCTGCTCGCGGGCCTCGACGCCTTCGTCGCCGAGGCCTTGACGCGAGACTACCCGCTGACCCTGGCCAACAACCCCGGAGCCCCGCACGGCTTCGACATTACCGAACCGACCCCGCGGACCCTGGAGATCCTGGAGGCGACGTTCGCCTTCATGCGACGACACCTGGGCCGGTGACCCCTTGCCTCCCTACGGCAGGGCGTAGGCCAGGACGTAGTCGCCCTGGGCCGCGCCAAGGCCGCCGCCACCGGCGGAGATGACGACGTACTGCTTGCCGGTCCTGGGGGAGACATAGGTCATGGGCGTGGCGGCGGCCGCGACGGGAAGCGGAGCCTTCCAGAGTTCCCTGCCGGTGGCGTTGTCGTAGGCCCGCAGGTAGGCGTCCGTCGTGGCGGCGCGGAAGCTGACGCCGCCGGCGGTGGTGATCGTGCCGCCCAGGGCCAGGGTGCCGATGGGGATCGGCAAGTGGGACTTGAGGCCCAGCGGCGCCTGGGCCTCCGCCGTGCCCGTGGGCACCTGCCAGACGATCTGGCGGGTCTTCAGGTCGACGGCGGTCAGCATCCCGTGCGGCGGCTGCAGGCAGGGCGCGGCCAGGGGACTCATCAGCCAGTCGTTCTCGGCCTCGTAGGACACCGCCTTCATGCTGATGGGCAGGCGATCCTTGGCGTGGCGAAGCGCCAGCGCCGGCTTGGCGGACGGCTCGAGCGCCACGCTCTGGGGCATGCGGATGTCGCTGAAGATCAGCAGGCCCCGGCGCGGGTCGTAGGCGCCTTAGCCCCAGTTCATCCCGCCGCCGTTGCCCGGGTACTGCAGGCTGGGATGCTTCTTGCTGCCTGGCGGGGTGAAGTCTCCCTCCTAGCGGAGCCGCTTGAAGGCGATCCGGCAGTAGACCTGGTCCAGCCGCGTGTCGGCACGCGTCGTCG
>NZ_CADEGK010000130.1 GCF_902826855.1 uncultured Phenylobacterium sp.
GACCTTTCCCACGGGGTATCGATGACCGTCAGCCCGGGGGATCAGTGACCCGAGCCTCGGGGTTTCGGTGACCGGCCGTTCTCAGAAACCGTTGCGGCGCTTTGGTTTTTTGGCCTCGTTGGGGCGCCTAACTCTGTCTAACCTTATCCCTAAGATATCCTCTAACGGGGTGCGGCGGACAGGCTGGCTTGCCGTCGCCCTGAACCTTGAGGGTTCAGGCTCGGCGCGCTGTTAACCCTTTCTTCATTGTATCTGACCGAAAACTTGGCAAATTCCAGGCATCACGTCGGATATTTGCAAAGGAGGCGGACCATGGCGAAGCAACCCCTAGCTGAAAGCGCCGCCTCCGGACCCGTGTTACTGGACGCGATGTCAGCGCTCAGCGACCGGGCGCACGACGTCATCACCCGTTTGCGGGCGACGGTCTTTGCCCCGGGCGAACACAAGATCGTCGACCTGCGCTTCTCGGTGACCAAGGCCGCCGAGATGGTCGGGCGCACCTCCGAAGCGATCCGGCAGGCTGAGGCCGATGGCCGCCTCCCCGCCCCCCGGCTCAGCCCGACGGGACGCCGGGAAGGCTACAGCCTGTCCGAGGTCAATCACATGCGCGACGTCTTCGGCACGCGGCCGAGGCGCGGGCCGGACGATCCGCCGATCGTCCTGGCGGTGCAGAACTTCAAGGGCGGCGTCGGCAAGAGCACGCTGACCTGTCACGTCGCCCAGTTCCTGGCGCTCAAGGGCTATCGGGTGGCCGTGGTCGATTGCGACAGCCAGGCGAGCACGACGACGATCTTCGGCTTCAACCCGGACATCGACATCGACGACGAGCAGACCCTTCTGCCCTTCTTTCGTCACGGCGACGAGCCGGACCTGAAGTATGCCCTGCGGTCTACCGCCTGGCCGGGCATCGATCTGATCCCTGCGAACCTCGGATTATATCAGGCGGAGTATGAGGCCGCGGCGCGGCTTCGCGGCAATCCGGACGCGCTCGACCGCCTGCGTCGTGGCGTGGAAAGTATGGCCGGGGACTACGACGTGGTCCTACTCGATCCGCCGCCGGCGCTGGGGATGCTGTCCCTGGCCGTCCTGCGTGCGGCCAATGCCCTGCTCATCCCGACCCCGCCCTCGACCGTCGACTTTGCCTCGACGGCCCACTTCCTGCGCATGATCGTCGAGACGCTTGAAGTGATGCAGAACCACCTCGGCGCCCGCGGCTACCACTTCCTGCGCGTGGTCGCGACCAAGGTCGACGAGGGCAAGAGCGCGCACACCCAGATCCGAGACATGATGGAGGCGGTGTTCGGCGCCGACATGCTGTCGGCCTCGCTGCTCGACTCGGCCGAGATCGACAACGCCAACGTCCAGCTGCGCACCGTCTATGAGCTCACCGGCCCAGGGACGAAGACCTACGAGCGCTGCCGCAACAATCTCGACCGCCTGAATGGCGAGATCGAACTGCTTATTCGCAAGGCCTGGCCGAGCCATCGGCCAGAACTTCGTCGGCTTGGACTCGGGTAGGGGAGGGCGGTCATGGCATCCACAACAGGCAAGAACCGCTCCATCCTCGCGGGCTTGGTGGCTCCGGTCACTGAAACCCCGACCGCGGCGCGTGGCGCGCCCACTACTGAGCGCCTCAGCACCCGTCTGACCGGCCTAGCCCGTGTCACCTCCGGCGACGTGAAAGAAAAGACCCTCAAGCTGGTCGATCCAAGCCGCTGCCGCATGTGGGAGCGCCACAACCGGCGCTACGACCTGCTCAACGAAACCTCCTGCGGTGACCTCCTGGAAAGTCTCCGCTCGCAGGGCGAGCAGGAGTTCCCCGCGATCGTTCGGCGGGTCGAGGACGACCCGGCCTTCGATTACGAGGTCATCTGCGGCGCGCGCCGGCACTGGTCGGTCAGCTATCTGCGCACCGTCGAGCACCGCGAGATCCGCTACCTCATCGAGGAGCGGGAGCTGACCGACGAGCAGGCGTTCCGTCTGGCGGACGTCGAGAACCGGTCCCGCAAGGACATCAGCGACTATGAGCGGGCGCTCGATTATCGCCACGCCGTCGAGACCTTCTATGGCGGCGTCGCCCAGCGGATGGCCGAGCGTCTTGAGGTCTCGAAGACCTGGCTTTCGCGCTTCCTCGATCTGGCCAAGCTGCCCACGGACATCGTGGACGCCTTCGGCGATATCCGCGCGTTGCGCGAGAACCATGCGCGCGAGATCAAGCCGCTGCTGGCCGATAGCGGGTCGCGCTCGAAGGTGATGGCGGAGGCCACGCGCCTGGCCGTTGAGCAGGCGGCTTTAGCGTCGGCGGGTAAGGCGCTCTTGGAGCCCTCGAAGGTCATCGCCGTCCTGAAGGTCGCCGCCGCCAGCCCGAAAGCCCAGGCCAAGCCCGGCAAGGGGGCGACGGTGATTTCCAGCGACAGCGGGACCGCCCTGTTCACCCTGGCCCGCAAGGGTTCCAAGACCATCGTGCTCGAGCTGGCGCTTGACGCCGAGGCCAGCAATGCGGACTTCGCGGCCGCCTTCCAGCGCGAACTGCAGCGGCTGCGGCCCAAGGCCTGAGTTGCCAACTGGCAACTCGGCGAGTTGACCGGATTTCAAGGGCACGACACCGCAAGTTGCCAATTGGCAACTTCACCCCTTTCGTCGGGGTATCAGTGACCGGCTGACGCGGCTTCTCGCCGCAGCCATGCCCACAATCGCCGGACATGAGCCACACCGTAGCCGCGAGCCTTACCGAGCCTTCGGCTCGTTTTGGCTGCGCCGGTCCGATCAATGCTCCTTTCCTCTTCCGCCCAGCGTTGGACGCCGTTGGCCTGCGCGCTGGCGGCGAACGCTGCGCTCTTCGGCGGGCTGTCGTTGGCGACAGCTGGAGGGGCTCGGCCCCTGCTGCTGTGGAACCGCACGGCCAGTGAACCTGAGGGGCTCTATGTGCGCGGGGCAGGGCCAGTTTCGGTCGGCGCGCTGATCGCATTTCGCGCGCCGTCAGCCGCCTATCCCTACGCCGATGGCCATATGGCCTACCTACGGCGCGTGCCGGTCCTGAAGCATGTCGCCGCCGTGTCCGGCGATCAGGTCTGCACCGCGAATGGCAGGCTGGAGATCAATGGTCGGGTGCGCGCGCCGATCCTCCGGCAGGACCGTCGAGGCGCGGCCTTGCCGCGCTGGAGAGGCTGCCGCCGGCTTCGCGACGGCGAGGTGTTCGTGTTCTCCGACCGCATCCCCAACAGCTTCGATAGCCGATATTTTGGGCCTGTCAGCCACGCCGAAATCGTCGGCGTCTTCCGGCCGTTGGCCATTCCTCATGCCAGCCCTGGAGACCGCTGATGGACCCGGCCGCCTTGGCGGGACTGTGCCTGCTGCTCGCGCGCGGACAGACCGCTCAACCCATACCCTCGGGTGTCAATTGCCCGCCGCCGACGGCGCCTCGGGCGGCTGCGTCCGTCCCGTTGGCGCGCGGCGATTTTGCGCCTCTGGTCGCTCGTCAAGACGCGCGCGAGGCCATCACCCGCGTCGCCTTCGCCGAAGCCGGAAACCAGGGTGACAGCGGGCTTGCGGCGGTCGTCTACACGATCCTGAACCGCGTCCAGGATGGGCGCTGGGGCGGTAGCGTGGAGGCTGTCGTCAATGCTCGCGGCCAGTTCGAGCCGGTGATGCGCGCCGGCGGCGACTGGCGTCGTTTGCCAGCGTCCACCGTGGCTCAGCGGGCGCGGATCGAGACCATCCTCAACTTGGCCCTTGAGGGCCGGTTGCCCGATCTGACGAACGGCGCACGCTACTTCCAGAACCCGCAGATCGTCGCCGATCGCGCCGCTCGGGGAGAGGTCTCACAAGGCCTGGTGAACTTCGGCGGGACCGGGCCGTCCGCGGTGATCGGCGCCCATAGCTTCTACGTCGATGCAAGATCGACAGGGGGAGGCGGATCCCGTTCGCCAGGCCCGTCCTCTTCCCCTCGTGGACCCTCGTCGGCCGCAGCCTGGTCGGCGGCCGGGGGCGCCATCTTCGTTGGCGACAACCGCGCCGAAACGGCGCCCGACCCATCGCAGCCGGCTGATGGAAACGGGGCGGGGGAGGGCGCTTTGCGCGCCACCAAGGTCACGGATTCCGGCCGATCGATCTTCGTCGTCGGACCGGGTTTGGCGTCGGGGCCAGACCGATGATCAGGCCACGCGCCAGTTTGGATCAAGGTCTGCGTAATCGGGGTCGAGACCGCTCGGGACCAGGTCGTCAGTCTGCTCGGCGAGCGCCGTTTCGGCCATCAGGTCGAAGTCTGGAAGGCGATCTCCGGCGGCCTGAAGCGCGCTTTCAGCGTCCTCGTTCAGGTCACCACCAGGCCGCAGAGGCAGGGGCACATCGCCCAGCAGTTCGCGGAGCGTCAGGCGGTCGCGGACCCGCTCGACCCGACGGTCGAGGATGTCGACCAGGCGGGCGAGCAGCTCATCATCACCGGCAAAATGTGCGTCACCAACTTCGGCCAGCAGGGCGCCGCCGATGATGATTTTGCCGCGTGTTTCGCGTCTGCGCTTGTTGATGGACCACAGGGCTTCGAGCCGCTCGACGCGCGCCTTCAGGACGTGGAATCGCTTGGCGTCATCCGCGATATCTTCGAGCGGGGTGACGTGCCGCTGCTTGTGGATTCCGTCCTGGCCGGCCTCCCGCAGCGCCGTCTCCAACGCCTCCAGCCTGTCCAGGAGCGCGGCTTCCTCGTCAGTCCGTTTCGTCCGTTCGCGGTCGCTTGAGCGCGCGGCCCAGAGCTCCCGTTTGCGGGCCAGCTGGGCGGGCGAGCGGGGCTTGTACTTGGAGGGACGGGCGTTCCTGCGGCGCTTGTCGACCTTGGCCATCATGCGGCCTTTCGATTATGAAAAAGCACGAAACGGCGTAATGCTGCCATTAAAGTGCGGATCGGTCTATACCGTGGTTTATCGTATTTCGTCACAATGGCGCAGTTACGGGTTGGATGTGCTGCGCCCACCAACCCTGCGGTCAGGCCTCGCCCGACACCCTCAAGGCCCCTTGTCGCTTCCCGGCGACGAAACCCTTGAGCCAAGGGCGCTGCCCTTAGCGATCCCGGCAGGGGCCAGAGCAGGGGAGGGCGCATGGCGCAGTACCGACTAGAGGTTCAAACCATCCAGCGGTCGGCCGGCCGCTCCGCTGTCGCGGCGGCCGCCTATCGCTCTGGCGACCGCTTGATCGACGAGCGCCTGGCGATGGAGTTCGACTTCGGTTCGAAGGGCGACATCGAGTTCGCGGCGGTGATGGCGCCGGCCGATGCGCCGGCGTCATTCAGTGACCGCCAGACCCTATGGAACGCGGCTGAGGACGCCGAGCGACGCAAGGACGCCGTGCCCGCGAGGGAGCTGTTGGTGTCGCTGCCGCATGAGCTCGATTTCGAGCAGCGGCGGGCGCTGGTTCAGGCGTTTGTCGCCGAACAGTTGGTGGCGCGGGGGATGATCGCCGATGTGGCCATGCACCGGCCGGGACAGGCTGGCGACGAGCGCAATTTCCACGCCCATATCCTGGTGACGACCCGGTCGGTGACGCCGGATGGTTTCGGCAAAAAACCTGCCGAGTGGTGGAGTCCGAAGGCGCTGCGGGAATGGCGCTCCGCCTGGGCCGATGTCCAGAACGAACATCTGCGCCGGCACCTGGGACCGGACGCCCCGCAGGTCTCGCATTTGTCGTTGGCCGACCAGGGGTCTGACCGCGAGCCGGGCGTGCATCTGGGACCCACGGTGAGCGCCTTGGAGCGCAAGGATATCGCCTCGGAACGCGGTCAGCAGAACCGCGACACCGAGGCCCACAACGCTAAGCGCAAAGAGCTTCGGACAGACTTCCAGGCGACCGCCGACCGGCTGGTTCGCGAGGCGCCGGTGATCGCGGTTCCGGTCGCGAAATTGACGACCGAGGCCGAGCAGGTGCGCGCTCGCATGGTGGCTGAACGGGATCGCTGGGCGACTGAGCGCGCGGCGCTTACCGTGCCGAAGATCGACAGCGCGCGGTCGCTGGAACGCGACCTTCTGCAGCCGGCCCGGGTGACGCTCGCGGCGGCGAAACTTCGGCTGCGGGCGATGGAACAGCGGGTGACCAAGGTTCGCCAGCGGCGGCTGGCCCTGGTGCAGTGGATCCGCAATCCGGCGCGGATGATCTGGGCCAAACACGCCGAGCTGAACGCCATCGCCCGAGCGCGCATGGCGATGAAGCGGGCTGAGGTCGCGGTGCAGGTGCGGGCCGCTTGGATCGCCTCGCCGGCCGGTCAGGCCTATGTCGCCGGGCGGCGCGGGCCGCAGCTGGAGCGCGCCGGCGATGTGGCCCGTCAGCGGCGGACCCTCGAGCGCAAGATCAAGCGGATCGACAAGCGGATCGACGGGGCCACGCGAGCCTACAACGATCTGCGCGTCGCCCAGGCCTTGGGTCAGAAGGAGCTGCAGGTTCCGTCCCGCCTGCCCGACGAGACCCGGTTCATCCGCGAGGTGGGCGGCCCCGCGCGCGCCGCGCTGATGCGCTATCCGGCGCAAGCCCGGGCGCTGGCCGTGGAGCGGGTCAACCGTTCGATGGGCCAGACGCTGGGCCGCGGCGTCATCCCTGGACGGTGAGGCGGAGATGAGCACATCACGGCGCCTGGTTCTGGTGCTTCCCGTGGCGGTCCTCGCCGTGCTGTTCGGCCTGGGCTGGGCGACCCAGCAGGCCGCGCACGGGCTGCATTACGCGGCTGCCCTGGGCGCAGGCTGGGGCGATGTCGGGCCGGTTCGCCTCTACCCGCCCTGGGCGTTCACCCAGTGGTATCTGACCCTGCAGCCTCGCTATCCGCGCCTGTTCGATGGCGCCGGCCTGACGGGCCTCGCCGTGGCCTTGGCGCCGATCCTCTTGGTGGCGTTGGCCACGCGCGGTTCGGAGCGGGCGCCCAAGGCCTTTGGGCGGGACGCCTGGGCGGGCCTGGCGGACGTCGCGCGGGCCAAACTGTTCGGGTCGGGCCGGCAGATCCGGGGGCGTGTGCTCGGGCGGTTCAAGGGCCGCTACCTGACCTATGGTGGGCCGGAACACGCCATCATCGTCGGCGCCTCACGCAGCGGGAAGGGGGCCGGCCATGTCGTGCCGACACTGGTGGCTTGGCCGGAGAGCGCCTTCGTCTACGACCGCAAGGGCGAGCTTTGGCACATCACCGCCGATCACCGGAAGACGTTCAGCCACGTCTTCTATTTCGCGCCGACCGACCCCAACACGGTGCGCTGGAACCCGCTGTTCGAGGTCCGCAAGGGGCCGATGGAGATCGCCGACATCCAGAACGTCGTCGGCATCCTGGTGGACCCTTTGGGCCGTAAGGCCGGTGACCTCAATTTCTGGGATCAGAGCGCCACCGACTTCTTCACGGCGGTGATCCTGCACGTGCTCTACAGCGAGCCCGACGAGTTCAAGAACCTGGCTCAGGTTCGACGCCTGCTGATCGACATCGAACCGACCCTGCACGCCATGCTGCACACCCAGCATCGGCATCGGCCAGACTATCACGCGACCGACGGCCTGGCGCGGGACGCTGACGACGCTCTCATCCCGGAGATTCACCCGGAGGTGAAGCTGGGGGCGACGGCGCTGGCCGGCATGGACGAGCGGGTGAAATCCAACGTGCTGGCCACCTGCCGGGCGTCGCTGTCGCTATGGGCCGACCCCCTGGTCGAATACGCCACCAGCTGGTCCGACTTCTCGATCGGCGACCTGGTCTGCGCCGAGGCGCCGGTGACCTTCTACCTGATCACGCCCCAGGCCCATGCCGACCGCCTGGCCTTCCTGGTGCGGGTGTTCATCCGGCAAAGCGTGAACAGCCTGATGGAGCACGAGCACTATGACAGCCGGCGGCGGCGCAAGCGCCATCGGCTGTTGCTGCTGCTCGACGAGTTTCCCAAGCTCGGCAGCCTGCCGTTCCTGGAGAACGCGATGGGCGAGATGGCCGGCTACGGCATCACCGCCCACCTGATCTGCCAAAGCTTCAACGACGTGTTCTCCAAGTACGGGGACAAGACGCCGTTGTTCGACAACATGCACATCACCGCGACCTTCGCGACCTCCGAGCCGACCAGCATCGAAAAGGTCACGCGGCGCGCCGGCAAGGCGCTGGAGATGCGGGAGAGCTACAGCGACCCCCGCAGCCTGTTCGGCCGGGCGCACCGGTCGACCTCGCAGTCGGAACAGCAACGCTACATCCTGTCGGAGGAGGACGTGCGTGGCCTCGACGACCGCAAGCAGTTCCTGTTCGTCAACAACACCAAGCCGATCCTGGCGGACAAGATCCGCTACTACGAAGAGCCCTTCTTCAAGGCGCGCACCGGCGACTATTTCCACGGTGTGCCGGCGGCCTACGAGCAGCGGCCGGGGGCTGCGGACCTACCTGGCCCCGCCAGTATCGATTGGCGCGGCGTCAGGGCGGTCTGTGCGCCGCCAGAGGCCTTCGCCGGCGTCCGCGTGCCCAAGCCTCGCTACAGCGGCGCTGAGGGGCCTGCAGAGGCCTCGGCCGCGCCCGAGGCGATGTCGGCGGCCGACTACCTCACCCCGGCTCCCGTCGCGGCTCTGCGGGCCGATGAGGACGACGGCAGCCTATGACTCCTCCTGTTTTCGAGACCGCACCATGACCGAGCGCCATCCTGTTGTTCTCGACCGTAAAGTCGCCGCGCTGCGACAGGCCATGGGACCGGTCATCGCCCAGGCCCTGGCGGACCGGATGGTGGTCGAGGTGATGGTCAATCCGGACGGCAAGATCTGGATCGACCGGATCGGGGAGGGGCGCTCGTGGACAGGCGAGCTGCTGGCGGCGGCCGACGCCGACCGCATCCTGCGCCTGCTCGCCGACCATGTGGGCGAGGTGGTGACTCGTGACCGGCCCCGGGTCAGCGCCACCCTGCCGGAGACCGGCGAGCGGTTTCAGGGGGCGTTCATGCCGGTCGTGGCCCGGCCCGCCTTTGCGATCCGCAAGCGTCCCGAGGTGGTGTTCACCCTCGACGACTATGTGGACGGCGGCATGATGAGCGCCGCCCAGGCCGCGGTGATCCGGGCGGCGGCGATCGCGCGGGAGAACCTGCTGATCGTCGGCGGCACGGGGTCGGGCAAGACCACGCTGGCCAACGCCATCCTGGCCGAGCCGGCCTTCGCCGGCGACCGGGCCGTGCTGATCGAGGATACGGCCGCACTGCAGTGCTCGGCGGCCGACCAGATCCAGATGCTGACCAAACGGACCGAGCCGGCGGTTGCCATGAACGACCTAGTGCGCGACACCCTGCGCCTGCGGCCCGACCGCATCGTCATCGGCGAGGTCCGTGACGGCTCGGCGCTGGATCTGCTCAAGGCCTGGAATACCGGGCACCCTGGCGGCCTGGCCACCCTGCACGCCAACAGCGCCGCCGAGGGCCTGAGCCGCCTGGAGGACCTGATCGGGGAGGTGACGCAGCGGATTCCGCATCGGGCGATCGGGCAGGCGATCAACCTGGTGGTCCATATCGAGCGGGCGCCGGGTGGCCGGCGCGTGTCGGAGATCGTCAGGGTCGCGGGTTGGGAGGAGGGAGGATACGATCTCCGGGTGGCTTAGGCCGGCGGGTATTCGGAGCTGGGGTTCGCGCCTGCGCCGTGGGCGGCGCTTGTGGGTCTATGACGTGCTCGCCGTGGCGGGGGTCGTCTTTTGCGGCCTAGGTCGTGAAGGCTGGCCGCCAGTTCTATTTTAATGTAAGACTGCTACGACATTAAAACCCTATAACGTCACCATAAGATAACATTATGCCCGCCGCACACCGCCCTTCCGTCGCGACTCGCCGTGCGCTTCGCAAGCTGGGCGAGGATATCGGCAATGCGCGCCGCCGTCGCCAGCTGACCATGGAGATCCTGGCCGAGCGGGCGTTTACGACGCGCCAGACCCTGCAGAAGGTCGAGGCGGGCGACCCGATGGTGGCCATGGGCATCTATGCGGCCGTGTTGCAGGCGCTGGGTCTGCTGGACGGCCTCGGCGATCTCGCCGCGCCGGGTCAGGACGAGGTTGGGCTGTCCCTGGCCGCCGAGGCGCTGCCCAAGCGGGTGCGCCTGCGGGTTCGGAGCACGCCCCATGCCTGACATCGAGGTCCATATTGATCGGGCTGGCGGCGTCCAGCGCGTGGGAACCCTCCACCGGCAGGCCCGGCGCGGCGGCGAGGCCGTGGCCTTTGAATACCATCCCGACTGGCTGCTAGATCCAGACCGGTTCTCGCTGGAGCCCGCCCTGACCCTGAACCGCGGCGCCTTTGCGCCGGCGGCGGGCCTGGCCATGTTCGGCTCTCTGGGCGACTCGGCGCCCGACACCTGGGGCCGGCGGCTGATGCAGCGCGCCGAGCGGCGCCGGGCCGAGCGCGAGGGCCGGGCGGTTCGCACCCTGGCGGAGGCCGACTATCTGATCGGGGTCGCCGATGTGTCGCGCCTGGGGGCGCTGCGCTTCCGCTATGCCGGCGGCGAGGTGTTCGAGACGCCGACGGCCCAGGGTGTTCCCGGCCTGGTCGAGCTTGGTCGCCTGATGGCGGTGACCGACCGGATCCTGCGCGATGAGGAGACCGACGCGGATCTGCAGATGATCTTCGCGCCGGGGTCCTCGCTCGGGGGCGCCCGGCCCAAGGCCTCGGTGATCGACCAGCACGGCCGGCTATCGATCGCCAAGTTCCCCAAGCCCGATGATGACTACAGCGTCGAGCGCTGGGAATCGGTGGCCCTGACCCTGGCCGGGATGGCCGGCGTCCGAGTCGCCGCCCATGAGCTGATCGAGGTGGCCGGCCAGGCGATCCTGCTATCGCGTCGGTTCGACCGCGAGGGAGAGGGACGCATCCCGTTCCTGTCGGCGCTATCGATGATGGGCCTGAAGGACGGGGAACGCGGAAGCTATCCCGAGCTGGTCGACGCCCTGGTCCAGACCGGCGCCCAGGCGCAGCGCGACGCCGCCGAACTCTATCGGCGGATGGTGCTGAACGTCCTGATCTCCAATGTTGATGATCACCTGCGTAACCACGGCTTCCTGTGGCTGGGGCAGGGTGGTTGGACGCTGTCGCCGGCCTACGATCTCAACCCGACGCCGGTGGACGTGAAGGCCCGCATCCTGACCACGACCATCGACCTTGATGATGGCACCTGTGATCTGACCCTGGTGCTGTCGGTGGCTGGGCTGTTCTCGCTCAGCGACGCCGACGCTCGCGACATCGTCCGCGAGGTGGCCCAGGTCACCCGAGGGTGGCGGGACGCGGCCGTGGCGGCCGGCGCGCGGCCGTCGGAGATCCGACGCATGGAGAGTGCGTTTGAGCATGACGACCTGGCGCGGGCGTTGGCGCTGTAGCGTAGGGATGGTGAGGCAGAACGACATCTGACCTCAGGCGCCGAGGCTGCTCCGGCGCTGCCACAAGGACAACTAATCGATGCGGAAAGACGGCTCGAGGCGGAGGGACGAACCGCCGCCGCCCTGGATCGCCCTTCCCGACCTGTCGCACGAGGATCCCGCCACGCAGGGCGTCGCAGACGCCTACGTGACGCTGACCTTCCCCCCATTCTGGACGGGACTGTCCGCAGGGGAAAAGGCGGACTATCTCGATCGCTGGAACGCGTCGGCCGAATGGCGGGCGGCCATTTCCGAGCGGTACGATCTCGATGGGCTGGATCTGAAGCCGAGGCCCGGGAGGCCGAAGCATGGCGGGTCGCCTACCTGCCGTCTCGACACGAGAAGCCCTGGTGGCGATTTTGGAAGCGCTAGCGGCTGGGAAGATGCAACCAGCGATTGCCCCCGAAGAGAACTTGCTAGCACTCTGAACCCAGGCGCGGGGTGCCGCATCTGCTCCAGAGGCTGGCGGATCAGAGACCTCATTCTGCTGGACCGTGAGCGGAGCGCTATCTCTCCCCATGGGACCTTCATTTTGCGTAGCCCGCACTCGGTCGGCGCACCGGCGATTTGTGAAGCTTGGCCGCTAGCGCGTAGCGTGATTGGGTGCGAAGAGGGACGAGGGGTAGGGGCTGGGTGTTTTGGAAGGCTTTTCGCTAAAGAAGAATCCATTCGCGCTGCTCCGAGTGTCTCCGCGCGCCAAAATCGCAGAGATCGAGGATGCGTTCGAAGACGCCGTGATCGAGCGGCCGAGCGACGAGCAGGTTCTGCTCAAGATCAAGCAGCTTTTGCTGACTCCTAACGCTCGCTTGATTGCAGAGTTGTCGTGGCTTTCTGAAGTTGCCCCACGCCGCGCCGATCAGCTGGTCGCGATGCTCGACCGCGCCGATGCTGCGTCGCTGCTGAGCGCGATGCCGGACCTGCCGCCTCTATCGTCGGCCAACTTGGCTGCGGAGGGTGCCGCTAGGCTCAGCGACGTTCGCTTCATTCCGCTGCTGATCGAGGCGCACGCACAGATCAACTTTGAAGCCACCCTAAGCGCCCTGAACAGCACGAGAGCGACGGCTGGATTTGCTCGAGTCGAGTCGTCGCAGATCGCCGATGCACTTCGCACTCTGCGCACCGCCCATGCACGATCGGCCCTGGCGGCGATCATTGCCCAGCAGAGCCCGGCCCAGGCGCTCGCCGACCTGCTGACCGATGGCCGTGATCCCCACGATCCCATGCTCAAAGAGATTTTCCGCGAGTACGACCATTGGTCTAGCCCGCATCTTGGTGAGATCGAGCGCGACATCGATGCGGCGCTCGTCAGTTTGATGGCGGGAGATGATCGGGGGGTCGACGGCGTCAACGGGCTCCTCGCCTCCTGGGACGAGCTTAGCCAGCCTGCGCAGCTTTATTGTCAGCTGTCGGGCCTCGACGAGGAGCGGTCCCTCAGGATCTATCGTCGGGTCCGAAGCCACTGCATCGATCTCGCCAACGATCATCGTCGCTTCGATGAAGCCCACGCCGTTGCGGCCGTCATGCGAGACCTCTTTAAGGAGCTGCCCACGGCCGCCTCAGAATTGAGGGCCGATGTCGACACGCTCGCCCGGCTGTCCGTCGAGAAGAAGGCCGAAGACGCTCTCGCGCCCTTATTCGCCGCCGTGGAGGCGGCCAAGGCGAATGTGAGCCGCGTGGCGTCAGAGCTGAAGGCGACAGGTTTTTCCGATCGATCCGGAACTAACGTCGCGCCGTTATACAAGGCGTTTGTCCAAACCTCGAAAACGGTCGCCGGCGGCGACCACGCCGACGCTCCGACCAGGGTGGTTCGCTCGTTCGCATTGGATCTGAACAACGAGCATGACGACCCGGCCGCCGCTGTGGCGCTATTGAAGGGACTGGCAGCGGTCTCGTCACCGGCTGATCCGGACTTGGCCGATCAGATCACGACAGACATTCGGATCAGCCAGAACAACATTGATCACCGCCTCCTGACCAAGGCGCTGGAGGCGAAAAACCAAGGCGAGGCCCTCCGGATCGTCGAGCTGATGGTCGCCAGAACCCCCACCGGCGAAGACGGCGTTCAACTGCGTCTTCTGCAGGACGATCTCAAGCAGGCCAGAAACAAGCGCTACTTGAAGTGGGGCGGCTGGGCGGCAGCTCTCGCCTTTGGAGCCTACATGATCGCCCAGGAGGGCGGCGGCTCCTCC
>NZ_CADEGK010000131.1 GCF_902826855.1 uncultured Phenylobacterium sp.
AGATCACCAGGGTGTGGGTCTTGGAGATCGAGGCGGTGAGCTTGCGCAGCGCCTGACTCATCAGGCGCGCCTGCAGGCCGGGCAGCGAATCGCCCATCTCACCCTCGATTTCGGCCCGAGGCGTCAACGCCGCGACCGAGTCGATGACGATGATGTCCACCGCCCCTGAGCGCACCAGGGTGTCGGTGATCTCCAGCGCCTGCTCACCGGTGTCGGGCTGCGAGACCAGCAGGTCATCCAGATTGACGCCGAGCTTGTGGGCGTAGGACGGGTCGAGCGCATGCTCGGCGTCGACGAAGGCGGCGGTGCCGCCCGCCTTCTGCACCTCGGCCACCACATGCAGGGCCAGCGTGGTCTTGCCGGAGCTTTCGGGGCCGTAGATCTCGACGATCCGGCCCTTCGGCAGGCCGCCGATGCCCAGCGCCAGGTCCAGGCCGAGCGAGCCGGTGGAGACCGACTCGATCTCCACGATCTTGCCCTTGTCGCCCAGCTTCATCACCGAGCCCTTGCCGAAGGCCCGGTCGATCTGCGCCAGCGCCGCCTCGAGCGCGCGCTGCTTTTCAGAGTCGTCTTTTGCCACGAGCTTCAATGCCGATTGCGCCATGTTCCGAACCCTCTCTATCCCACGATTCCGCCGACGGGGCGGGCCCAACCGCCACGCGGCCGCCGATGACTCAGACGTACCGTGTTCGTTCTGAGTTCGCAAGGCGTTCAGGGAAACAGAAACGGAACACGACCGGACATACGACCGTTTCTGACGTACCCTTGGGAGCGGTGGACCTACAGTCCGCCGACCACGCGGGCCTTGATGGCCTCGTACTCCGGTTCGGTGATCAGGCCCTGCGCCAGCATGGCGCGGGCGCGGGACAGGCGTTCGACCGGGTCGTCAGGCCCACCCGCCGCCGGCGCGGACCCGGTGAGGCGAGGCGGTTCCTCACCGCCGGCGCCCTGCGGATAGACGCCGGTGGCGATCTGCACGCCGCCGGCCTGGGCGCGCATCTCCTCCATGGAACGCACGCGCCGCTTCTCGCGCCAGGCCAGCTCCTGGGCCTGGCACTCGCGATAGAGCGCCTGGGCGGCCGCGATGGTGAGGCTGGAGCAGCGCAGGGTGCGCTCGCCGCCGTCCTGGACGACAGTGTCGGCGAGGCTGGCATCGAAGGTCAGGACGAGGCTGGCGGTGAACATGCCGACGGTGATCTTGGCTTCCTTCAGGTCCTGCCAGCGGATGTCGGTGGGCTGATAGCCGCCCAGCAGTGGGCGCTTCATCCAGATGAAACGCGCCGTGGTGGCCGCGGCCACGTGGCGACGGTGCAGCAGGGCATAGACTCGGTGCTCCAGGGCGTGCGCCACCAAGGCCTCGCCGGCGGTCAGCAGGGTTTGCAGCTGGACCTGCGGGCCTGCGGGGCCCGCGGCGGGCGTCGAGGGGGCGTCGGTCATCGTCAGGCTCCGCTGGGGACGCCGGTGAAGCTAGCGGGTCCGGCCGCGCCCCGCCATCAGCGGTTGCCGCGGCGCAGGCGTGTAACCGCCATCGGGGCCAGGGCGGCGGCCACGCCGCCGACGTTGGCGGCGAAGTCCTTGGCCTGGAACGTGCCGGACACCAGGCCGAACAACTGGGTGAGCTCGAAGCCGGCGCCCAGCGCCAGGAAGCCCGCGCCGATCAGCCAAGGATTCACCCGCGGGAACGACACGATAGTGAGCAGGGTCAGAAGGTAGCCGTACACCACATGCTCCACCACGTCCGGCGGCGGCGCGTTGCCGGCGGCGTTGTGATGCGGGTCGAGCGCGCCATAGAGCGCCACGGCGAACACCGCCACGAGGGCGGCGCGGGCGGCCCAGGCGAGGAGAACGGTCATGAATTGGGCCCTACCCGCCAGCGGCCTCCGCGTACAGGCCGTCGGTGTGTGCGGCGTCCGAACGTCCGGGAGGATCCTCGTCCTTCCGGCGCACAAGGGACCGTCCCTGGGCGACCTGACTTTCCCCTGTGACGGGAGCCGCGTTGACTCGGTTCGGCGGGGCGCCTTTATCTTTCGGCGACACGTTCTTGAGTGAGTTCCCGCCGGACTGGCGGGGATGGGCTGCTCCGATCGGCTTCAAGCCGGTGACGTACGTGTCGCCAGATCCGATGAGTATCTCCTCCTCGCCCGCCCGCGCTGGAACTTGGGGCTATCGCCATGTTCCATTCGCGTATTCTGAAATCGACTCTTGTGGCCGCCGCCTTCGCGCTCACGGCCGGGGCGACCCAGGCCGCCACCTACAACCTGACCTTGTACGGAGACCTCAGCCAGAGCAGCTACGGCGCCTTCGACTCCGGCGAATTCCACTTCGACACCTGGAGCCTTAACCTGACCGGGCTCGAACTGCTCGACGAGCCGATCACGGTTCTTCAGGGCGACACCATCAATGCGACCGTCCTATTCGACGGGCCGTTTACGATGCCTGCCTCCGAGATCCTGACGAGCTTCGCGGTCTTCTTCGGGAGCAGCTCGTTTCCCGCAGGCGACGTGAAGGTCAAGGGCCCGACCACCTTCCTGTTCGAGGGAAACCCGGTGCTCGCCAGCGACCCCGACGCCGGCACCGATACGGCCGGGCAGATCATCAACGGCGCCGTCTTCTTTCCGCCGGACAACGGTGAAGTCATTTACGACTCGTTTACGTCCAACTTCACGATCACCGAACTGCACGGGCCGGTGACGCTGGAGTACGTGAGCGCCGGATACCAGTTGCGCAGCCTCGCGGTGCCGGAGCCTGCAACCTGGGGGATGCTGATCCTGGGTTTCGGCGGCGTGGGGGCCACGATGCGCTCGCGCCGGCGTCTCTGCGCTGGCGTCTGGGCCACCGGCCGGACATGATCTGACCTGAGCCCTCCCCGATCACGGCGGCTGAGAGGTGGGCCGTGGTCGGGGAGATAGGCTCTTGTTCAAACGTGTGCTGATCGCCAACCGGGGCGAGATCGCGATCCGGATCGCGCGCGCCGCCGCCGGCCTGGGCGTGGAGAGCGTCAGCGTCTTCGCGCCGGCTGACGCCTTGGGACTGCACACGCGTGTCAGCACCGACAGTCGCGCGATCGGGACGGCCGGCGGAGATCCGGTGGCGGCCTATCTGGACGTCGAGGGCCTGATCGCCGCGGCGCTGGCGAGCGGGTGCGACTGCGTGCATCCGGGCTACGGCTTCCTGTCGGAGAACGCGACCTTCGCGCGGCGCTGCCTGGCCGAGGGGCTGACGTTCATCGGGCCGAAGCCGGAGACCCTTGAACTGTTCGGCGACAAGGTGAAGGCCCGCGCCCTGGCCCAGACGCTGGGCGTGCCGACCGTGCCGGGCAGCGAGGGCGCCCTGCCCTCTGCCGAGGCGGCGGCGAAGGCGGCGGCGCAGATCGGCTATCCGGTGATGCTGAAAGCCTCGGCGGGCGGTGGCGGGCGCGGCATGCGGCTGGTGGCCGACGCCTCCGAACTGGCGGGCGCGTTCGAGCGCTGCCGCAGCGAAGCGCAGGCGGCGTTCGGCGACGGCTCGGTGTTCCTGGAGAAGGCGGTCGTCCGGCCCCGGCACGTCGAGGTCCAGGTGCTGGCCGACGCGGGCGGCGAGATCATCCACCTCTGGGAGCGCGACTGTTCGGTGCAGCTCAGGAACCAGAAGGTCGTGGAGATCGCGCCCGCCGCCGGGCTGGAGCCTGGCCTGCGGAGCCGGATCCTGGCCGACGCGCTGCGGTTGGCGAAGGCCGGCGGCTACGTGAACGCCGGGACCGTGGAGTTCCTGGTGACCGCGGAGACGGGCGAGCATTACTTCATCGAGTGCAACCCGCGCATCCAGGTGGAGCACACGGTCACCGAGGAGGTGACCGGCGTCGACCTGGTCGAGGCGCAGTTCCGCATCGCCGCGGGGGCGACCCTGGCCGACCTGGGCCTGAACGAGCCGCCGCCAGCGCGCGGCTTCGCCGTGCAGGCGCGGGTGACCGCGGCGGGGGCCGGGACGCTGAGCGGCTATAAGGAGCCGGCCGGGCCGGGGGTGCGGGTGGACGCCTGCGGCTATCTGGGCCTGACCCCGCCGCCGCAGTTCGACCCGATGTTCGCCAAGGTGATCGGCCGGTCGGGCGCGAGCCTGGCCGCGGCGGTGGCGCGGACGGCGGCGGCGCTGGGAGAGTTCCACATCGCCGGCCTGCCGACCAACCTGGGGCAACTGCGTGCGATCCTGGCCCAGCCGGCCGTGGCGGCGGGCGATGCGCGGACGACCCTGCTGGCCGAACGGCCGGAGCTGGCCTCGCCCACTGGCGGCCAGAGCGGCAAGCCGCAGGGCGCGCTGGCGCTGCTGGAGCAGGCCGGCGGCGCCGGGCCGGGCCGCCGGGGCCCTGCCCCGCCCCCGCCGCCCTCGCTGCCGGTGGGCGACGGCGAGGAAGGCGTCGAGGCGCCGATGGGCGGCACGCTGCTGGAGGTGTCAGTGGCGGTGGGCGCGACGGTGAAGGCTGGCGATGCCCTGATGGTGATCAGCGCCATGAAGATGGAGACCGCGGTGACCGCCCCCTGCGCCGGGGTGATAACGGCGATGGTCGCCGAGGTCGGCGCCACGGTGGCGCCCAGCCAGGTGATCGCGGTGATCGCACCCTCGGAGGATGCGCAGACCCGCGCGGCGCGGCAGGCGGAAGCCGCCGCCGACGGCTGGCAGCCGATGATGGACCAGGTGGCGGCGCTGCAGGCCATCGCCCACGCGCGCTTCGCGCCCGGCTCCACCGATCCCGGCGTGGTGCGCCAGCGCAACCGGCAGAAACTGACCTGCCGCGAGCGCATCGACCTGTTGCTGGACGGCGGCACCTTCCGCGAGGTCGGCAGCCTGGCGGGGTTTGCGAGCTACGACGGCGACGGCAACGTGGCCGACTTCACCCCGGCCAACCACGTCGGCGGCTGGGGCGGCGTTTCGGGGCGGCGCGCGGTGGTCTGCGCCGACGACTTCACCTCGCGCGGCGGCCACTCCGACGGCGCCATCGGCCAGAAGAGCCGCTACCTCGACCAGCTCTCCATGGAGTTCCGCTGTCCGTCGGTGCGCCTGCTGGACGGCTCCTCCGGCGGTGGCAGTGTCGCCACCATGGTCCCCAAGCAGGCGGAGGGAACCACCTCGGTCAAGGAAAGCTCCGGCGCCATCCAGGCCGGACGGCCCAGGGTCTCCGGCGGCGGCGGCTCGTTCCTGCCGGGCCACCTGGGTACGGAGATGTACGCCAAGCAGCTCGGCCTCGTGCCGGTGGTCAACGTCCTGCTGGGCAGCGTGGTGGGCATCGGGGCGGCGAAGGCGGTGCTGGGCCACTTCTCGGTCATGGTGCGCGACATCGCCCAGCTGTTCGTCGCCGGGCCGCCGGTGGTCAGCCACGCCATGGGCTACGACGTCACCAAGGAAGACCTGGGCGACTGGCGAATCCATTGCCGCAACGGCTCGGTGGACAACCTCGCGGAGACCGAGGCCGACGCGATCGCCCAGACGCAGCGGTTCCTGTCCTACCTGCCCTCCAGCGTCTTCGAGGCGCCGCCGGTGCACAGGGCCGACGATCCGGCCGACCGGCGCGAGGAGGAGCTGTTCTCCATCGTGCCGCGCAAGCGCACCACCACCTTCGATATGCGCCGCGCGATCCGGCTGATGGCCGACAAGGGCAGCTTCTTCGAGATCGGGCCCCTGTGGGGGACCGACCAGATCACCGGCCTGGCGCGGTTCAACGGCCACCCCGTGGGGATAATCGCCTCGGACAGTCGCCATGAGAACGGTGGCGCGCTCACGGCCGACGGCTGCGACAAGCTGCGCCGTCACCACGACCTCTGCGACCTGTTCCACCTGCCGATCGTCAACCTGGTGGACAACCCGGGCTTCGCGGTGGGGATCGAGCACGAGATGGCCGGCACCATCCGCAAGGGCGGCGAGTGGATGGTCGCCTTCAGCCAGGTCAGCGTGCCGATCTTCACGGTGATCATGCGCCGCAGCTTCGGCGTGGCCGGTAACAACTACGCGACGCCCAAGGCCAGCGCCTCGGCCCGCGTGGTCTGGCCGGCGGCCGACGTGGGCGGCATCCCGCCGGAGGGGGGCATCGAAGCCGCCTACAAGCGCCAGCTCGCCGAGGCCGCGGATCCGGTGGCGCTGCGGGCCGAGATCGAGGCGCGGATCGAGAGCGTCCGCGGGCCGGTGGGGCCGCTGAACCACTTCCAGATGGAGGAGATGATCGACCCGCGCGACACTCGCCCGTGGATCTGCGAGTGGGTGGAGGGCGCCTCACGGATCGCCACGCTGCCGGCGCAACTTGTCCCGCGGCCTCTCGGGTATCGGCCATAGGCCCCGTGGGCGGAAACCTGCCTTGACGGTTTCGCTATACGCCTGTCCTCTTAAAGCACGGAGGGTCTTGGCGCGTGACGAGTCGGCCGGACAGTCGAGACGCTTGCGGCCTGATCGCACCCCCGTCGGGCGCGTTGACGGCCCTGACGCAGGCGCCCCTGGGCATTGCGATCTTCGACCGCGAGATGCGCTACCTAGCCGCCTCGCAACAGTACCTGACCGACCAGGGCCTGCCGGGCGACACGCCGCTTGTGGGGCGTGTGCACTACGACGTCTTCCCGGCCGTGCCGCAGAAGTGGCGCGACGGTCATGCGCGGGCGATCGCAGAAGGCGTCGAGCTCAGCCACGAGGCCGACCCCTACGAGCCCGCTCCTGGCCGCACCGAGTGGATTCGCTGGCGGGTAGCGCCCTGGCGCGACGAGGCCGGCGAGATCGGCGGCATCGTGCTCTATACGGAGGTGGTGACCGCCCAGGTCGTGGCGCGGCAGCGACTGGAGGCGGCCGAGGCCCGTTACCGCGCGGTGTTCAACCAGGCGGCGACCGGCGTGGGGCGGGTGTCGCCGCAGGGTCGTTTCCTGGAGGTGAATGACCGCTTCTGCGCCATCACTCGCTACAGCCGCGAAGAGCTCCTCGACCTCACCTTCCAAGAGATCACGCATCCCGACGACCTGGAAGGTGACATCGCCCAGGTGCGCCGTGTGCTGTCCGGCGAAATCCCGACCTACACGCTGGAAAAACGCTACCTCAGCCCGTCCGGCGACGTCGTCTGGATCGACCTGACAGTCTCGCTGGTCCGCAAGGCCGATGGGAGCCCCGACTACTTCGTCTCGATCATCGAGGACATCGCCACGCGCAAGCAGGCCCAGGCCGAGCAGCAGCGCTACCAGAGCCAGCAGCGACTGATGATCAACGAGCTGAACCACCGCGTGAAGAACACGCTGGCGACGGTGCAGTCGATCGCCGCCCAGACCTTGCGCGCCGAGCCCGAGCCGGCGGTCGCTTACAGCAAGTTCGAGTCTCGCCTCATCGGCCTAGCCGAGGTGCACGACGTCTTGACCCGGGAGAACTGGCACGGAGCCGCGCTGCAGGAGGTGGCCGAGCGCGCCATGCGGCCGTACGCCGGCGCAGCGGGCCGGATCGTGTTGGCGGGGCCACAGGTGTGGCTGGCGCCCGGCGCGGCGCTCACGCTCGCGCTGGTGTTCCACGAGCTGGCCACCAACGCGGTGAAATACGGCGCCCTCGGCCTTGCGGGCGGTCGCGTCGCGCTGGGGTGGACCTTCGAGGCGGGCGACGCGCGCCTGGCGCTCACTTGGTCGGAAAGCGGCGGACCTCCGGTGGCGCTGCCAACCCGCAGGGGGTTCGGCTCGCGCCTGATCGAGCGGGGGTTCAGGGGCGAGCTGAGCGGACAGGCCGAAATGCGCTACGATCCTGGCGGCCTCATCTGCGCCATGGAAGCCCGCCTGTCGCCAAGCCCACCGGCCCTGTCGCTGCACGACAACGCCGCGCCCGCGGGCGCTGAATAGCCCTCTAGGCCCCTGCGCCGATCCCGTTCAGGACCATCGTGGCAAGGAAGGCGAGGAAGCTCAGGGACAGGCCGACCAGCATCACGCGGTAGGCATAGCCGATCAGCCTGTACTTCTTCTGCGCGAGCACCTTGCCGTTCTGGTAGATGTCGTGCGCGAAGGCTTCGTAGATCGTGCGCGGGTCGGTGGCGACCTCCAGCAGGCGCTCGACATATTCGTCCTCGGCCATCTGCGTGAACGACCCGAAGAACAGGATATTGCGGATCGAGTCCGGCTTGGGTCCCGCCTTCACCGACGGCAGGACCGCCAACACAGTCAGGAACGCGGCCACGAAGGCCGTGGCTCCGAGAATCATCAGCGCCGGCTGCGGCTGGCCCAGCCGCGCCTGGCCGACGGCGATGGTGAAGATCACGAAAGTGATGCCCAGCAGCATGCTGGCCTTCTGATCGGCCATCTGGCTCAGCTGGTACTGCACCTGCACGGTGGTGCGCAGCAGGTGCACCCCGTCGGCCGAGTAAGTTGGCCGAACCCCCGCTGCCTGATTTCCGTCGCCCATGCCGCTCCGTATCCCCCTGAGCCGCTCAGCATAATCCGTATGGGCCTCCCGCCCCAAGCCCTGTCACGCAGGTGTCACAGGCGCGCGCGAATTCGGGCTGGCGCTTAGCGCTGCTTTCGCGAACAGTGTTAACCATGAGTAACGCCGCGGATATGAGTTACATCATCCCGCCGCAGCAGGAACGTTCGACGCGGTTCCTGTGGCGCGTGCTGGAAGCAGCCGAACGGATACTGCGGCGCGACGGATCGGAAGGTCTGACCATGCCGGCAGTGGCCCAGGAGGCCGGTGTCTCGGTGGGTGGCATCTACCGGCGCTTCCAGGCCAAGCAGGCGCTTCTGCGGGCCGTCAAGGACCGCCACATGGCCCGTTCGGAAGCGGCCATGGCCGAGGCGATGGAAGCCGGGCACGGCAGCCTGGACGAGGTGGTTTGCAGCTTTCTGGCGACGCTCGTCGGCGACTCGGCGCTCGAGACGGAGAGCCTGTTCGGCGTGATCATGGAGCCGCACCGGGACGACCTCGTGATGAACACCCGCGGTCAGGTGTCGGAGGCCCGGCAGCGCGCTAGCTTCGCCCTGGCCCTGCGACCCTTCCGCCACCAAATCGCGCATGACGATCCGGACGCCGCGATCGACATGGCCTTCCTGATGGCGGTTTCCGTGTTCATGCGCCGGGCAACGGGCAAGGGTGCGACCCAGCCGATCGATTGGCCGGACCTGAGGCGTGAACTGGCGCGGGCCATGATCGCGTACCTGCGGGGACCGGCGGACTGACCGTGCCCGGCAGGTGCGCCGGGCCGGGAGACGGACGGGGCGGCGGGCCGTTCGGTCCGCGCCGCCCCGGCAGCCGCTAAAGCAGGTCGCCGCCGCAGGCGCCGGCCGTCGTGCCGTTGGCCTTGAACGCCTTGATGACGTTGCGGCCCACGGTCCAGCGGTGCACCTCATCCGGCCCGTCGACCAGACGCTGCGAGCGGATGTGGGTATACCAGGCCGCCAGCGGGGTATCGCGGCTGTAGCCGAGGGCGCCGTGCAGCTGGATGGCCGTGTCGACCACGTGGTGGACCATGTGGGCCAGGTACACCTTGGCGATCGAGTTCTCCTGCCGCATGTCCATGCCCTTCTCGGCCTTGTAGGCGATGTGGAGCAGCATCAGGCGCGAGATGTAGAGCTGGCTCGCGCACTCGGCCATCATGAACTGGACGGCCTGGCGCTCATCCAGCTTCTTGCCGAAGGTCTCACGCTTGGTGATGTGCGCGGCCGCCAGGTCCAGAGCCCGCTGGGCCATGGCGATGTTGTGCATGCCGTGGCGCAGACGCCCGTAGGCAAGGCGGTGCTGGCCCATGTCGAAGCCCTTGCCTTCGCCGCCGACGATATTCTCGGCCGGGACGACAAGGTCCTTGATCTCGATCTCGGAGTGGCCGCCGCCGACGATGTGCGACAGCGGGCCCTCCATGGCCATCGTCTCGATGTCGCGCTTGATCTTGTAGCCGGGGTTCGGCAGCTCGACGATGAAGGTCGAGAACTGCTGATGGCGCGGGCCTTCCGTGTCGGTGCGCGCCATGACCAGGGCAAGGTCGGCGACGCTGGCCGCCGAGGAGAACCACTTCTCCCCGTTCAGTATGTAGTTCTCGTTGCCGTCCTTGACCGCGGTCGTGCGCATGCCGGTGGCGTCGGCGCCGGAGGCCTTCTCCGTCATCGAATAGCAGACGCGCTTCTCACCGTTCAGCAGCGGCTTAAGGAACTTCTCCTTCTGAAACTCGGTGCCGTGGGCGATCAGCGTCAGGATGGTGGCGTCGTCCGGCCCCTGGGAGTTCATGGAAAGCGCGCCGAGATAGCTCTCGCCCAGCTCCATCTGCACCAGGGCGTTGGCCAGCGGGCCCAGGCCCATGCCGCCGTATTCCTTGGGCACGAAGGGCATCCAGAGGTCCTGGGCGCGAGCCTTGGCCCGCAGCTCCGCGACGACCTTCTCGTAGCTCGCCTTGTCCGTGACCCGCTCCTGCGCGGGGATGCACTCGTCGTGCACCCACTGGCGGACCTTCTCGCGGACCGCCTTGGCCTCAGCGGGGATTTCGAAGTCGATGGACATGGCGCGGCTCCCAACAGTTGTTTGAACGCACCGTAGGCGCAGCCGGCTTCCGGGCAAGCGGAAAGCGCCGGGCTTTGACGCTGCGTCCGACTGCCGTTCGTGCGGAGCGAGAGGCGGCTAGAGCGCCGCCTCTGTGGCTTCCATCTCGTCGCGGATCCAGTCGTGGCCACTCGACACCATCACACCCTCGAGCGCGGTGATGTGGCCGCGCAGGCGGTCGCGGATGTCCTTCGGCACGTCGTCGCGGGTGGCGATCCAGCGGGCGATCTGGTGCACGGCGAAGGCGGTGTGCAGGGCGAGGCGGTCACGGTCCTCGTTGGTGAGCTGCATAGGCGGGCCCTTCTCGGCGTTTCCGAGAGAAAGCCTAGCACGGCCTTTCGGTTCAGTCCGCTCGGCCACCACGCCGCCTTGACAGCATGGATTACAGTCGTAACGTGAATCACAGCTACAGGTGTAAGATGTCGAAGATCTCCGGCGCCGAAAGCCACATCATGGAGGCCCTCTGGACCCGAGGCCCGCTGACCGCCGAGGAGATCGTGCAGACGGTCGGTCCCGCCCAGGCCTGGGGCGAAGCCACCGTGAAGACCCTCATCAACCGGCTTCTGAAGAAGAAGGCGCTGGCGTCGGAACGCGCCGGGGGCCGGGCGCTCTATCGAGCTGTGGTGAGCCGCGAAGACTATGTCACGGGCGAGAGCCAGGGGCTGCTGGACCGCCTGTTCGGCGGGCAGATCGCTCCGCTGGTGGCCCACTACGCCCGTCATCGGGAGCTTTCGCCCGAAGAGATCGCCCGGCTCAAGCGGCTGATCTCGGAGCTCGAGACCGACGATGACTAGCCTCATCCTTGCCGATCTCATTCGGGCGAACCTGGCCGGCGCGGCCGCGATCCTCGTGGTGTTGCTGGTCCGCGTTGCAGCCCGCCGGTTCGTCGGGCCGGAAATGGCCTACTACCTCTGGGCCGCTCCGCCACTGGCCGCCCTGGCGACCCTCATGCCCGCCCCCACCGTCGACGGATTCCCACCGGCAGACGCCCTTGCGCATGCGGTGCGGGACTGGTCCGCGCCGGCGCTCGTCATCTGGGCCTTGGGGCTGGCGGTAACCCTGGCGGCGTTCGGCTGGGCGCAACACCGCTTCCTCGCCGCGGCCCGCGCCGGCAAGGCCGGCCCTTCGGTGGTCGGCGTGATCGCCCCACGCATCTACATGCCGCCGGACGACGGCCGCTACACGGCCGAGGAGCGCGCCGTCATCCGCGCCCACGAGCACGAGCACGTGGTCCGCAGCGACCCGCGCGCGGGCGCGCTCGCCGCCGCGCTTCAGGTGCTGTGCTGGTTCAACCCCTTCGTCCACATCGGCGCCCACGCGATGCGGCTGGACCAGGAGCTGGCCTGCGACGCAGCCGTACTGCGCCGGCGACCGCACGATCGCTGCCTCTATGCCAAGACCCTCCTCAAGACCCAGCTTGACGCCCAGATGCTCCCCTTCGGCTGCCGCTGGCCGGCCAAGGGCCTGCACCCGCTGGAGGTGCGCGTCGGCCTCCTGCGCTCGCCCGTGCGCTACGATGGCCTGGCGGGCCCGATCCTCATCGCCATGGGCCTGACGATCATCACGCTCTGCGCCTGGAGCGTGCAGCCGCCCGACCCACGCCATCCGCAGCCGGTCATCGACCTCTGGCGGAACCAGCCATATCGCCAGGTCTCCGTGATGCTGGTCGCCCACCCCGCGCTCGAAGTCCCCAACTAGTCATCGCTTGACACTCCATTTTACGCCTGTAACCGTTGAGATGAACCACGGGTGTAAGATGTCGAAGATCTCCGGTGCCGAAAGCCACATCATGGAGGCCCTCTGGACCCGGGGCCCGCTGACCGCCGAGGAGATCGTGCAAACGGTCGGCCCGGCCCAGGCCTGGGGCGAAGCCACCGTGAAGACGCTCATCAACCGCCTGCTGAAGAAGAAAGCGCTGGCGTCGGAGCGCACCGGGGGCCGCGCCATCTATCGGCCGATCGTCACCCAGGCCGACTACGTCACCGGCGAGAGCCAAGGCCTGCTGGACCGCCTGTTCGGCGGCCAGATCGCCCCGCTGGTCGCCCACTACGCCCGCCACCGCGCGGTATCACCGGACGAACTGGCGCGGCTGAAGGCCCTGATCGCGGAGCTCGAGACGGACGATGAGTGAGCTCGCGGCAGTCCTGGGTCCCGACCCGGCCACGGGTTTCGTCGCCGGTGTCCTGGCGGTCAACCTGGCGCTCGCCGCCGCCGTCCTGGCCGTGGCCTTGGCGCGGCTGCCGGTGCGGCGCTTCTTCGGCCCGGGGACCGCCTGTCAGCTCTGGCTCATCCCGCCCGTCGCAGGGCTCATCGCCACCGCCCTCGTCTTCACGCCCGCCGACAGCGACTCCGCCTCGGCGGCCGCCTCTGTCCGGCTTCCGCAACTCTTCAGCCTCCTGCTGCCAGTTTGGGCGCTCGGCGCGCTCACCATGGCGGCGGTCTTCGCGACCGCCCAGGCAAGGTTCCTTGCCCAGGTGCGGGCCGGGCGCGGCGGGCCCGCGGTGGTCGGGTTCATCGCGCCCCGGGTGGTGCTACCGGCCGACGACGGCCGCTATTCCGCCGACGAGCGCGAGCTGATCCGGGCGCACGAGCGAGCGCACGTGGCCCGGAAGGACCCGCGCGGCGCGGCCTTCGCGGCTCTGTTCCAGTGCCTCTTCTGGTTCAACCCTTTCGCCCACCTCGCCGCCTACCTCGTGCGCCTGGACCAGGAGCTGGCCTGTGACGCCGCGGTGGTGATGAACCGTCCCGGCGCCCGCGCCCTCTACGCCCGCACCCTGCTCAAGACCCAGCTGGCCGGTGCGCCCCTGCCGTTCGGCTGCTATTGGCCGGCGCGCAGCCAGCATCCTCTGGAATTGCGGATCGCCTCGCTGAAGCGGCGCGCCGGACACGGACCGACCAGGCCCGCGGGGATGATCGTGGTGCGTGCGCCCGTGGACGCCATCCGGCCCTAAGGGCACGGGTTGACCGAGCCCCGTCGGGCCTTAGCGTGCGCCAACGAAAGACGGGAGCGACGCCATGCCGGAAGCCATCCTCG
>NZ_CADEGK010000132.1 GCF_902826855.1 uncultured Phenylobacterium sp.
GAAGTTGCGCGGCTGGTAGCGGACCACGTGGATGCTAACGCCGCGGTCCAACAACCACGAGGTGAAGAGCTCGAGGAAGGCGTAGGTCGCGGGACGTTCTGCGCCGACGTCGGCGAACAGCACGGCGTCCAGCCGCTCGCCGCGCGACACCAGCTCTATGAGCATGGCGGTGCTGTCGACCCCCGCCCCGTACGCCGCCAGAACCGGCCAGTTTCGATCAGGCGCGACGCCAGGTCCCGGGCGCGTCACAGGAGACGCTCCTGGCGGGGCGCTGCGACGTCCGTCAGAGCCGCCGGCGGCGTCAGGACCTGCAGTTGGCGCCAGTTGCGCAGCAAGTACGGTCCCGAGCCGTCCCCGGCGTAGAAGCGCCAGACGGGCCGCCCGCGGCGCGGCAGGCGACGTGCGGTGAAGGTTGAGCAGGGACCGGACGGCAGCACGTACGGCGCCTGGGAGCTGACCAGCGCGCCGTCCTTCAGCGGTGGCGGTTTGCGGGCGGCCAGATTGGCCCGGCAGCGAGCCCGCCAGTCGGTCGCGTAGCCGATGTGCGGGTAGGTCTCATCAAGGGGCGTCAGCAGGTCGAGGATGCGCTTGGGGCAGCGATCTTCGCAGGGGCCCATGCTCTCGCACATGTCCTTGTAGCCGAACTCTTTGCCCCGCATCACGAGGAAGACGGCGGCCCAGACGTGGCGCGCACCTACCGGCGTGACGTCCTCGACCGCGGCGTACCAGGTGGAGCCGACGAAGGCGTCGGCCAGCGGGCGTCGCGAGCCTTCAGGACCGCTGCGGGTCAAGAGGCTCCGAAGCTCGGCGCGCGGGTCGGCCGGGCGACGATGATAGACGGTCCATCCCATCGGGATGCTCCTGTTCAAGGGTTGAGGATTGACCCGCCAGAGCGAGGGGGCGGGTGAGGCGGCCTAGATCAGGCCGAGCGCCTTCAGGCTGGCGGTGCTGTCGCCGCCGACCACCACGTGGTCGTGCACGCCGATGCCGAGCGCCCGCGCGGCCTCGATAATACGCTTGGTCATTTCGACGTCGGCCCTCGAGGGCGTCGGATCGCCGCTGGGATGTTGATGCGAGAGGATCAGGTTCGCCGCGTTGAGCTCCAGGGCGCGGCGGACGACCTCGCGCGGGTAGACCGGTGCGTGGTCGAGGGTTCCGACCCCCATCACCTCGTCCGCGATCAGTTGATTGCGGCGGTCGAGAAACAAGACCCGAAATGCCTCCCGTGGGTCGGCGGCGGAGACGACGCGCAGGTAAGACTGCAGGGCCGACCACGAAGAGATCACGCAGCGCTTGGCCATCGGATAGAGCAGGAGCCGGCGCGCGATGTCGTGCACCAGCCTCAGCCGGACGGCGGCCGCGGGCTCAAGGATCTGCTGCAGCTCGGCGGTCGATGCGCCGAGGACGTGCTGCAGATCCCCGAACCGGCGCAGCAGCGCCGCCGCGAGCGTGGCGGCGCCACGGGCGGTTTGCTCCGACAGCAGCAATGTCAGCGTCTCAGTGTCGGTGAGGCGGTCCACACCGCACTGCATCGCCCGGGCCTGCAGGCCGGGCTCGCCGTCGACGCCGGCGAACTGCGCCTTGGCCTCGGCGACTCCGGGTTCAGGGTCGGGCTCGAACAGGTCATTCCGCATGAGCCGCCCCCGCCCAGTCGTAGACCGCCAGTCCGTCCAGTTCGGCCGCATCGCTGTCGAGGTTGAGCCACGCGCAGCCCTGCGAGCGCGCCAGGGCGAGCGGCGCCTCCAGATCCGGGCTGCAGGGCGCCGGCTCCCCGACGTAGAGGATGGCCCCGTACTCATGGGGGATCACGCGGTGCGGGGCGACGCCGACGACGTCGCCCCGGAGGACCTGCAGGGTGACGGGGCGGACGTGGGCCGTCGAGATCACCAGCATGGGCTCGATAGCTGGCGCCACAGCGGCCGCCGAAGGCCCTGGGCCCGGGCACACCAGGCGGCCTTGGTCGAGAAGCGCGACCTCGGTTTCGGGCAGCTGTTCGCCGTTCTCGTCGATGAAGATGCGTTGGCCGCGCTTGAGAAGGGTGTGCTGCCCGTCCCAGAGGACGCGGGTTTCGTTCGCGAAAGCCAGCTCGAGCCGGTCGCCGTCACCCAGGGTCGCGCCCATGACGAGCGCGACACCCGGAATGGAGTCGAATGTACCGACGACAGCTATGTCGGGGTTGTCCTTGCGGACCAGACAGGCAAGCGTGCTCATGGCGCAGCTCCGTGCGGCGATCCCAGATCGGATCACCCGGTGCGTCCCTCCCCCTTCGATCTTTCGGGGCTCCTGCGTGACGCGGCGTCCGCGGGTTACCCGCCGGCCTCCGGCGGCGGGAGCGCCCGCCAGCACTCCTCGTGGGAGACGGCGTAACCAAGGGCTTGAACGCCCCCGACGAAGGCGTGCGCCGCGCGGATCCGGCAGGCGATCCACGAGCAGCGACTGAAGCAGAAGGTGAAGCCCGCCTTGCGGGCCTTACCGTGGATACGGCGCACGGCGGTGTCGCTCATCAGCGCCGTGTCGTAGAGGCGGAAGGCGGCCTGGGCTCCAGAGTGCTGGCCATAGGCCTCGTCGCGCCAGTGGATGGCGAGCATTTTCATGGTGAAATCTCCGGCCGCCGATCCCTCCTGGGACGGCGTTCGAGCGGCCGTCAGGAGGCCAACAGGGGACGGAAGAGCGGGGTGTCGAGACCGGCGAGCGCGGGATCGGATCCGGCATCGCGACCCCAGCGGCAACGCACGCGAAGCGGCAGCTGACGGCGGAGATGAGCGATGTAGGCGTCGTTCTCCTCGAAAATTGGCGGGCGCTCGTCGGGGACATCGTTCCAGTTGACGGCCTGCTGCAGCGCGGGCGTGACCGGAGCGGGGGGCTCTGGGGGACCCGCGGGTGCATTCGCCGTGAGCCAGGCCAGTTGTCGACCGAGCCGCATGCCGCGGAGCGGGACTTCCACGCCGCGTGGGTCGCGGCCGCCGAGCGTGAACCAGTGCTCAAGATGCTCGCGGTAGTCGCGGCCCGCGAAGATGATGATCTTGGCCAGGAACCCGGGAAGAAGCCGCCGGGCCAGAAGCTGGCGATGGACCCGCTGGGCCCAGGCGATCCGCTGGGCCCAGGTCATGCGCCTCAGAGTGGTCTCGTAAGGCGCGATCAACGCCTCAGGGTCCAGTAGACCATGTTCGGCGGAGAGGATGAACCAGCACCCGGGTCGGCTCTCGACATAGCGGCGAGCTTTCCGGAACCAGGGCGAGGTGTAGAGGTCTTTCGCGGCGCGGGGTCCGGCGGCCTTGGTCTTGGTGCAGGCCACGAGATAGACAGTTCGGCGAAGCATGGAGCGAAGCTCTCGGAAGCGCCTCCCCCATCGGGAGGCGGCGCCACCTGGGAGCCTCCCTTCCCCTTTGGTCCGAGAACCGGCCGTTGCGATCAGGCCGCCAGGCTCGCGGCCGCCGGCCGACTGAACTGCAGCAGGAAGTCCACGGCGCGCTGGGCGTGGCCGGAGGCTTCGATAAGAGCGCCCGGCCGAGCCTTGAGCATCTTCGCCCACCCGGCGAGGTAGCTCGCGTGCGAGGACAGAGTCTGGGGCCGCGTTCGCAGATGGAGACCGAGCTGCGCCGCAGCGATCTCGGCGATCAGCTCCTCGAAGGCGTAATCCTGGTCGCCAAAGCGCTTGCCGAATTCGCGGTTGAGGCGGGCGGCGCCGCCCGCCCAGTGCGCGAGCTCATGCGCTTTCGTCGACTGGAATTCGTCGGCGCTGATGAAGGCTTCAGGTGGGGGAAGGTGGACGCGGTCAGTTGCGCGCGCGTAGTAGGCGCGGTCTCCGCCGAGCACGATTTCAGCTGGGATTGCGTCCAGGACTTCGTCGCGCAGCCTTGACCGAAGATCCTCGTCGATGGCCGGTGCGCCGCGGAAGAAGTCGGGAAGACCCTCGAGCTGGTCAGCGTTGAAGACGACGTAGGTCTTCAGGTACTTCAGGGCACGCGTCTCGACCTCCCCGTCATCGTTCGCCGCTTCCGCCGCGCGGACCTTGAACAGGATGACGTGCTGGCCCCGCTCACCCTTGCGCACTGGCGCTTCGATCCCGAGCGCCTGATTGAATGTAAACCAGTAGGGGCTTGCGCGACCGGCGGAGGCCCCCACGGCGGCGAGGATCCAGCAGTTGGTGCCGGAGAAGGGCTGGCCATCGGCGCGCAGCGGGAGTGATCCCTGTGCGCCGTTCGCCCACGGCTGCCGCCACGGCGGAGCGCCGGCCTCGATCATGCTGATGAAGGTCTGAAGAAGGTTGTCGATCGGACGGTCCATGATGCGGCTCCAGTCGGCCGACGGGCCCATCCCGGCCGACCGCCCGGGATGGCCCTCCCCTCGCCTTTCAGCTCACGCGGCGCGGTCGCGGGCGACGATGCGGACGGCGGGCCACCGCTTGAGGACGCCGGCCAGGGGTTGCTGCCGATCCGTGGGGGCGAAGACGCGGCCCTGGAAATTGATGACTTCCACGAAGCAGCCCAGCGCCTTCAAGGCCTCGCGATGGGCGCCGCCGCCGACGATCTCAAGCCGCGGGCGCCCCATGGACATGGTTCGCCGCAGCCACAGGTCTTCGGCGAGCTGCACTTCGGCGTGGTCTTCGATGATCAGCTTGATCACGTCGCCGGCGTCGGCCGTCACCTCGGCGACATCCGACAGGCCGAGCTGGAGCCGCAGCTGCGGGATGCTGTCGCAGCTGATCTCACGCCCCAGCCAGCGCCGACCATCCGGTGCTTTCAGCCGGCGCACGAGGGTGTGGTGGCCGGGGATTTTTGACCAGATCGGCAGCAGCAGCCCGGTGACGAGACCCATGCGCCGGACGATCCAAGGAACCGTGCGCAGCACCTCGGCCGTCCAGGCCTTGCGCCAGACGCTCTCCTCGGCCTTCGACCAGGCGCTCTCCTTGAACTGATCGGCGGGCATGACTTCGTTCTTCGTCGGCCGGAACAGCTTCACACCCTTGGTCAGCCGATCGTTTGCGTCGGTGATGGTGATGCCGCGCTGCACGATGGCGGCCTCTCCCGTCCGCGCGTTGAGGAAGAAGCGGCTGGAGCTCATGGGGGCCCAGCCGATGGCCGCATCGGCCGACACGACATGCCGGCGGGTGCGGACATCGAAGGTCAGCAGCCGCGTCTCGGCCCCCGTGGCAATGTCGGTGCGGAGCACCTCCTCCGAGACGAGGTTCACATCCTCGGCGTCGATGTCCTCGACGCCGCGGTCGAGCTTGCCGCTCTGCGCCGCGCGCTCCAGGAGGCTGTCCAGGATCGCCTGGAAATCCTCGAAGATCTTGTCCTGATCCTCGATCCGAAGCGCCAGGATGCGGTTGAGCCAGGTGTTGATGGGCGGAAGCTCATCGGAGGATTTTGGGGAGCCTTCCCCATCGTAAAGGGTGATGCCGGTCTTTTCCTGGAACTCGTCGGGCCCCATGCATGAGGCCGAGCCCCAGATCATGTTGGCGTAGAAGGCGCTCAGCGCCTGGACCGCCCATTCGCTCTCGAGGTTGTCGTTCGCTGAGAAGAGGCCGTTGCCAGCGGTCTTGCGGTCGCCCTTGGTCAAGGCGCCCAGGCTGTCCAGCCTGCGGCTGATGGTGCTTATGAAGCGCTTCTCCCCCTGAATGTCGGTCGTGACGGGCCGGAAAAGCGGGGCGACGGCCTGGTTCGTGCGGTGCGACCGCCCGAGGCCCTGGATCGCCGCATCGGCGCGCCACCCAGCTTCAGCCAAGTAGTGATGGCGTCTGCGGTTTCGGCTCGGCGCGGTGTTGTCGGCATGGTAGCTGCGCCCGGTGCCGCCCGCGTCCGAGAAGACCAGGATGCGCTTGGACCCGGCCATGAAGGCGTCGGTTTCGGACTTCGCGGCGTGAGCGCTGCGGCGCTCCGGCAAACGGCGTCCGTCGCGGATGACGACACGCCGCGACCGGCCGGTGATCTCGGCCACGTCCTCGGGCCCGAAGGCCGCGAGGAGCGCGTCCAGAACGCTGGGCACGCCAGGCAGGCAGGCGAGCCGTTCGATGAGGTCTTCGCGCATGGCGACAGCCTCCTGGGAGACGACCGGCGCGCCGTTCTCGTCCCGCAGGGGCTCGATCGTCTCCTCGCCCTCGTCGTCGACAACGACCTTCCAGGCCTGCACCGGGAAGGCGTTGCGGAGGTAGTCGAGCACATATTCCTTCGGCGAGAGATCGATGGAGAGATTGCGCCATTCCTCCGGCGGGATCTGCTCGAGGCGGCGGTTGAGGACGGCCTCGTTTGTCGAGACGATCTGGACGACGGCCGAGTCACCGCACGGGAGCACCTCGTCCCGGATGGACTTGATCAGGCTGGGCGCCTTCAGCCCGCCGAGCAGCGATCCGAAGAAGCGCAGCTTGCTGCCCTCGAAGGCGGAGATGACCGCCGACTTGGCCGCGCCCGAGCGGGCCTTTCCCTCCGAGGTCACGCCTGTGGCCTCGAGCGCCTCCTTCAGGTGGGCGTGGATCAGCTGGTAGGCGTCCGCCCACTCATTCCAGATCGACACGTCCTGAGGCGTCAGCGCGTGGCGGAGAGCCTCGTAGTCGACGCCTTCGAAGCTGAGGTTTCGAGCGATGTAGAGCCCCATGGCTTTCAGCTCACGCGCGACGACCTCCATCATCGCCACGCCCCCGGACGTCATCGCCTTCAAGAAGTCCTCACGGGTGTTGAACGGCGCTTCCGGCCCGCCCCAGAGGCCGAGGCGGCCGGCGTAGGCCAGGTTTTCCGGGGTGGTGGCTCCGGTCGCCGAGACGTAGAGAATCCGAGCGTCGGGCAGCCGGTTTTGCAGGGCGAGGCCAGCCTGTCCCTGCTGGGAGGGCTTTGTCAGGCCACGCGAGCCTTCGCCGCCGATGGCTTTCGCCATGGCGTGGGATTCGTCGAACACGATGACGCCATCGAACTCCGGTCCGAGAAGCTCGACCAGCTGGTCGAGCCGGGACGCCTTGCCGCCTCGGGCGGGCTGTCGGAGGGTGGCATAGGTCACGTAGAGGATGCCTGCCTCCAACCGGATCCTCTGGCCGAGTTTCCAGGCGTTCAGCGGCACGATGTCGGACGGGGATCCGCCGACCGACTTCCAGTCCCGCCGCGCGTCTTCGATCAGCGGCTCGTTCTTCGAGAGCCAGATGTGGAGTCGGCGGCCCTGCGCCATGTTGTCGAAGATGACTTGGGCGGCGCCCCCACGACCTTTGCCACAGCCGGTCCCATCGCCGAGGAAGAAGCCCTGGCGAAGCTGGAAGGCGCCCTCAAACCCATCCGGCACGAGTCGAAGCTCATGGTCCGCCTCGCCGCGTCGCCACCAGCCGGGGAGCAACCGGCTGTGGGCTTCGCCCGCGTAGATGCCGACCTCGAGTTGGGCCTCTGAAAGGGCGCCCGACTCCACGAGAGCCGGCGGCAGCATCGGCCGATAGGTTGGCGCAGGAAGCGGGACGGACGCCATCGGTCCGGATTCAACCAGGTCGCTGGGGTGCGGCTTGGCATTCGCGATGACGACCCGGCTGGGGCCGTAGGCCTGATAGAGCCCGACGTCATGGCCTTCGCCGCTCCAGGCCTTGGGCTCGTAGGCGAGAGGCGTGGCCGCGGCGAGGTACTCGAACTTCCTGCTCGGGCCGGCGAGGGCGCGGGCGCGCGGCTGCAGGAGCGCGTCCATCGAGACGTCCCGGAAGGTCCGCGCCTGGGCGTTGCCACGGGCCGAGATCGCCTTCACCGCCTCGGCGGCGTCGGCCAAGGTCTCCGAGAGGTGGACGTTGTGCGACCAAGGCTCCGCCGCGGCGAGGCGATCGACCACGAGAAGACCGGTCTGGACGGACGTGCCGTGCTTCGCGTAGGCGCGCTCCGGGAAGGCGATCGCCGCGATGATCGCGCCATGCCGCTCCAGCTTCGCCAGCGCCTCTTCGTCGTCGAAGAAGCGGGTGGGGACGATGGCCGACATCCGCCCGCCATCTGCGAGCGTGCGCAAGGTGGCGGCGAGGTGGGCCTCTAGCTGCTGGAACGGGGGATTGGTCACCGCCGCATGGAAGCTTCCCGCGATCTTGAGCAGGTCCGGGAGGTGGGCGGCGTCGTGCCGTGTCCTCGCCGCGGAGCCGAACAATCCATCGAGGATCTCGGCGCGGTGAGGCGACAGCTCATTGAGGTGGACGCTCGCCCCGCAGGCCTCGGCGACGACGGCGAGCAGGCCGATGCCGGCGGAAGGTTCTAAAACCTGATCACCCGGGCGAACCTGCGCTGCGGCCACGGCCAGAGCCGCCAGGGCGGGAGGCGTGGAGAACTGGTCGAGGGCGATCTGTTCTTCCGAGCGGCGGGTGTGGGTCGGGGCGAGCTCGGTCAGATGCGTGAGCATGGCCGCGATCTGGGCCGGAGCGTCCTCGACGCGGCCGATCTGCGGGGCGAGGCGCCGCATCTGAAGCACAAGGGCGGCTTCGACGGCGTCATAAGCGTCGCGCCAGCTCCAGGCGCCGTCGGCGTCGGTGCCGTTGAAGCAGACCTCCATCAGGCTGGCGATCAGGCGGCGATCGAGCGCCCGCGCGCGGGTCAGGTGTGTGGCCAACGAACGGGCGGCGGCAAGGATGTTGGCCGGCTTGTCGGCCCCAGCGGCGGCGGCGAATAAGGAGGACGAAGAGGACATGGAAGCGAGCTCCAGACCCGTGGCGGAGGGCGCCTGCCTCCCGTCCCATGGGCTCGCGAGCCCCTTCCCTACCCAGCCCTTTCCCGCGCCAAGTGACGGGGTAGCGCCGCCTCAGGCGCTCAGCGGGGCCGGTTCGGCGAAGATGAACAACCTGAGAGCAGCGACCTGAGCGTCTGAAACGGCGGAAACGGACCGCTCCTGAGGTACACGGCGCCTCACCCCGCCATGCGCTAGGGCGCAGGCGAAGGCTTGCAGCCCGTCCTTGCCCTTCAGCTTCTTGTGGAGACGATTTGCTCGGCAACCGAATGTTGCTAGCCGCAGCAGTGTCAGCGAGCGGGACGTTTCGAGCATGGTCGAGCGGGAAAATCTCATTCCGGTCTTCGGGGACGGCTTGCCGCCGGACAACCTCGACTTCCGCGGGATGAGCGGTGGGCCAATGCTCACGGTCGTGCAGAACGGTCTGCGAAGCTGGATGCTCACCGGCGTTCTCGTAGAGGGTCCGAACACCGACCCAACGGAGGGCCAGTCCATCGGTGGGCTAGAGATATTTCGGGCTCGGCGCGCGCACTTCATCACCCCGACAGGCAAGCTGGATCGACGGCGCTGGGAGTTGCTCACGCCGCCAAAGAGGCGGGAGGAGTAGGGCGGGGGCCATCAGTCCCTGCACCGGTCCTGCCCGCGACCGGCGCCGCAATCCAAGAAAAAACGCCGAGGGTTTTGCCTCCGGTTTTGGGACCGACGATCCGGGCACCGGACCTCGACCCCTAGCCGACCGGGGTTCCAACCGGCGCGCCGCCAACAGGCGGGCTCGAATATCGGCAGGCGTGCTGGACGAAGGTTCCGATCTCGCGGAGGTCGATCTTGTGGCGCACGACGTCCGTGCCGCTGAGCACGATCACCAGCTTCTCGCAGAAGGTCCGCTCGGCGCAGGCGGCGAGGAACGACTGGATGATGAGGCGCACGCTGGCCTCGCGGGAGATCGTCATCTGGCCGAAGCGGGAGCCGATGGCGGGCATGACGACCGTATCGCAAGTGCCCCGCTCGCCCATGTGAACCCACAGCTCGGAGAGGGCGAGTTCGAGGTTCGACAGGTTGGTGATCGCCGTGCCGTGCTCGTTCAGATCGGCCATCGCGACCCAGAAGGAGCGGACGCCTCCGGCCGCCTTCACCTCAATGGTGGTGCCCATCGGATAGAGGACGCTCTTGCCCGCGCGCGGTCCGTCAAGCTGCTCGCCGGCGATGCCCTCAAGGGCCTTTCCAATCGACAGGTCGAGCGTCTCTTCGTTCGGGAAATAGCGCTTTGTGAACTGCCCTTGGACGCTCCGCTCGGCGATGAGCGGCGCGCCCAACTTGGTGTCGAAAGTCGTGTTCGTCCCGATGATCAGGACCCTCTCAGCGGCCTTCTCCTCCTTGAAGACATCCCCGATCCGGACCTCGATGCCCACGTCGCGGCCGGTGAGCTTGCACTCCGTTTTCAGGAAGGGGCGGCACAGCCAGACCGAATAGACGAACCCGGCGACGGCGAAGGCCCAGGCGTTGGCCTTGAGCAGCTTCCCGAAGTCCTCGGAAAAGAACGCGCTCGCCTCGACCATGAACCAGAGCACGCCGAAGGCGCTGAGGAACGCGTTGGCACCGCGCGCGGAGAAGATGTTCTTTCCGAGCGCGTCGACCCAATAGAAGGCCCGCGACCAACTCACAGGCCGAAGCGCCCGTAGACTTCTGCCTTGAAGTAGTGCGGACCGGTCACAAAACGCCCGCGAGCCTGGGCGTCGGAGCCCGGCCAGGTCTCCAGCGCGTACTGCATGACGGCCGGATTGAAACTGATGTGGATCGCCAGCTTGTCCCGGAGGACCGGCGGACACCGCTCCTCGTCCATGAAGCGGGTGCCGTTGAGGTTGACGGCGATGATCGGCAGCCGGCGGCTTAGGGCCTGCTCGATCTCCCAGCGGACGAACTTGTAGAGGAAGCGGGTGCGATCCCCGACGAGGAGCACGAACACGTTGGACTCCGCCATGCGCCGGGCGAGCGACGCCTTGATGGTCGCCTCTTGGGAGGTGTCGCGGGCCTGTTCGAGGTCGTGGGCGTTGTAGAAACTGAAGGCCGACCGGTCGTTCTGATGCCAAGCGGTCATCAGCCGGTAGTAGTGCATGTCGGTGTCTCCATCGAAGGAGACGAAGGTTCTGTTTCGGTACGCCATAGCTTCGGGCGAGGCCCCCCATGAAGCTTGAGTGTGGGGCCGAATCAGAGGCGCGCACAACGCGCGAGTGTTTGTGGAGAGCACCGCTCGGTTGAGCAGGCCTCGCCGTGGGGCAAGGCCGCCTGTCCACAGGTTGTTCGGCCGTCCCTGGCGGTTCGACTCGGCCGCGAGTGCTAGCGTCGAACGGCGAAGCTCCGCGCGGATGAACAGACGAGCCCCGAGGATGCACCCGGCCCTACAACGACTGGTCGATGCCAACGACGACCTCGAGCGCGCTGAGCGCGCCCTAGAGGCTGCTCAGGAGCAACGGCGCCAGTGCGCCCGCGATCTGGCTCAAATCGAGGATCAGAGCGAGCGGGTCTCGGCCGCCGTCTTCGCCTATCACCGGTTCGGTAAGGGGCTCAGCCTGGCGCTTGCCGAGGCCGTCACCGGCCTTCCGGGGAAGAAGGGACAATCGGCCTTCCTCGTGCTGGCTGGGCGGATGCAGTACCAGCCGCGCGGCCACGGTGCGGGCGGCGGCGGGGAGCCGTCCGAGCCCATGACCGAGTGGCCCGCGCCCGACGAATGCGAGCGGGAGATCATCCGCGCGCACATCGCCCACGGCAGGGACTACTGGATTGACCGCGGCCTGGGGTGGGGCTGCCTGCGGACTTCGCTTCGACCGCCAGAGGCCGCCGCCTACCTCAAGGATGCGACCGGCGCGCTCGCGGGTCACTTCGGCCTCAGCCGAGAGGCGTTCGTCGAATGGCTTTCGTCGTGCGGGAGCGTGGGCTGTGAGGGGCGCAACAAGGACGCCACGCGGTGCAAGTCCTCGGTCGCCGGGCGAACTGTCCAACTCGATGTCGAGGACTGGAAGGTCGCCGTCGAGCGGGGCGGCTACTGCCGCCGCCATGGGGGCGATCCGGACTACGATCCGCGAGCGGTGCGCCGGGCGCATGCTCACAGCGCGAGCCGCTGACGCCGACTATGTCGAGGCCGCGCATGCCGTGCGCGGCGTCGCCTATGTGTGTCGCGGCTGCGGTGCGCCCGTCATCCTCCACGCCGGCCAAATTCGGCCCTGGCACTTCCAGCACCACCCCGACGCGACATGCGCCTTCGGCTCGAAGATGAGCGAGGCGCATCTGAACGCGCAGCGGGCCCTGGCGGCGGCGCTCCGAGCGCGCGGCGTGCACGTCGAGCTTGAGGCGTGGCTGCCGAGCCTGGCCGGAGATCGGCGGATCGACGTCTTGGCCCACCCGGCCGGTCAAGCCGACCGCCGCGTCGCCATCGAGGTTCAACAGGTCGATATCACCGACGAGGCGATTGCCGTGCGGACGGCGAGCTACCGCGTCCAGGCGGTCGCGCCACTGTGGCTCCGGCTGACGGACTTCGGCCGCTTCGATGAGGCGCACGTCCTCACCGCCACCGGGGAGATATGGATCGAGCGCTACGCCGCCCGCAGCTGGGAGCGCTGGGCGCACGATCAGGTCGGGGAGCTATGGTTCTACGACGCGGGCGCCGCGCGGCTCTGGCGAGGCCGGTTCGTCCAGGCGTTCGGCTGGCACGAAGGTTCGGAGTGGTACGAGGCCGGTGGCGTCTATCAGTCGAACCCAGGCGGCTACTCCCCGGTGACCCGATGGGTCGGGCTGGCGCTTGAGGGACCCTATGCGCCCGAAGCCCTCAGGCTGATGCGGGGCCGGGTCCAGCGTGCGGCGAGAGCCTTGTCGGCGTGGTTCGTGCCGCCGGATGGCACGATGTCGCCGTGGCCGCTTCGGCGGGAACTGCGCACCGTGTTGCAGTTCCGGCCGGTCTTCCCGATGCAAGTCTGCGAGCTTGAGCAATGCATCGAGGGGCGCTGGCTTCCGGCGCGGATAGAGGACGCCCCCGGCGATTGGAGGCGGCTGGGCGCCCAAGGCGGCGCGCACGCCAGGATCGGCGTGGAAGGTCGGAGAAGCCCAGACGCCGCCCCGATGGGCCGAGACAGCCACCAGCCGCCCGATTGACTCAGGCGGCCCGGAAATCGGTCCCGGCGGCCCTTCTGGCGGCGAAGGCTCCCCGGCTTGGCGGCGCGGGCGTCGGCGGGCATGGTGGGGATGGCCGCGCCCCAGCGCGGCGGGTCGCCGCAGGCTAGACGCCCTAGCGCCCGCCGAATTGGGGGCGCCCGTTGGGGCGCCAAGTCTGCGGAATGGATGAAAGCATTGTAGTTTCAATATGTTATCAAGACCGCTCCGCTCATCCCGGCGAAAAGCGGCCCTTACGAACGTCCGCAACGAGTCAGGGGTGAGCATTGTGGTCGGCTGCCGCCTGCGGGTCCGCTTCTTGGCGAGAAGCCGACCTGCAACGCGAACTGCCGCCGTCAGCGGGTCCAGGTCAGGCATCTCCTTCCTTGCTGTCAGCGGGCATGGTCGCTTCGGTAGTTTGCGCACCTCTAGCTACAGGCACGGGCCTACGTTGCGAGACGCTCGACCCCAACAGAGGCGACGGTGTCCTGCTCGGGCGGCCGTCTCAAGCCCGCCAGGCGCGACAGGCCAGACGCTTAGGCGGCGAGGCTCGCGATATCGGCCGGGTAGGCGGATACCACGAGGATCTGCACGCCAAGAAAAGGCGCGCCCGCCGCAGCGGACGCGCCTTGGTCACGGGTTCAGGCCGCGGCGGGGATGGCGGCGCCTGCGCTTGGGTCATTGGCGGC